>JAGLJF010000001.1 GCA_023142595.1 Minisyncoccota bacterium
ATATTATTCAGCGTGCTAATAAATTTCTTATCCTTTTGACGATATATTTTTTCAAGTTCAATAAAATCCATTTCAAAATCTTCAAAGACAAAACTCGAAAAAAAATAACCACTTTTATAATGCTCCTTGAAAATTTCTTTTTCATCTCGCGATATAATCGGTGGAAGTTGATATAGATCACCTATAAAAATCATTTGCACTCCTCCAAACGGCAGATTCTTTTTTTTGCCATTTAATCTCAAAAATTTATCAACACAATCCAGCAAGTCAGCACGCACCATTGAAATTTCATCAATCACAATGGCATCAATTTTTTTATAAATTTTACCGTATAAAGCTGAAACTTTTTTAACTTTCGAAAGTGTGATATTTGGTTTGAATCCAAAAAAAGAATGAACAGTTTGACCCTTAATGTTCACTGCCGCCACTCCAGTCGGAGCCAAGACTACAATTTTCTTTTCCGTGTTTTCTCGAAAATAAGTAAGAAGCGTTGATTTACCAGTCCCAGCTTTGCCAGTCACAAAAAGATGATGATTAGTATTTTCCATCAAATCCAATGCCTTCTTGAACTGTCCGTTTAATTCGATTTTTTTCTGCTTTTTTTTCATTATATGAATTATTCTAAAAATTATTTTAATTTATTTTTTCGTCAATACAAAAACATCTTGCTTAGCCCCTTCTTGTTTTTCTGTTTTAATAATGCTTTTCCAGTCACCAATGAAAATATTAAAGCCAAAAGTTTCCGCCAACTTTTCAATTTTTTCAGCTGAATGATAATATGCCGTATTTTCAGCACTTTTAAGATAACCAGAATCTTTATCTCCCGCAATCTTAAAAAACTTAATTACAAAATTATCACCATCTTTCAATTTTATTTTTCTCTCATCTGAAAATTGCTCACCATTATATAAGTAACGGGCATTCGTTGAATAACTTTTTAATTCAGCATTTAAATTACTAATAGTAGAAATAAGTTTTCCTCCTGGTTTGATTTTAACAGACAATAATTGTAATAAAGATTCAATATCCTTAATGTGATTAAAAGTATATTTCATAATCGCCAAATCAAGTTGTTCATCTTTCAACTTACTGAGATATTCACAAATTTCACTTTCCACAAAATTAATCACTTCTTTTCTATCTTGATATTCCTCATTATCTATATATTTTTTTGCCAATTCTAACATAAAAGGAGATATATCAACCCAGTCAATGTGACCTTTTGGCTCTTGCATAATCTTTCTGAAAAACTCGTGATATCGATCTGGATGAGCACCGCCCCCTAATTCTGCAACACAAATTGGATTTTCAAAATTCTCAGTTTCCTGCATCAGAATTCGATCTACAATCCCTGCCACCTGAAAATTTCTTTCATTTTGTTCAAGCTTGGCAAACTTTTCAGAAATATCTTCCGAAAAATACATCTCCAGTCCTTTAATTTTTTCTGAGTTATCTTTTTCCATAATTATTTTTTATGTTTTTTATTCCTCTTTTGAGAGAGAGGTAGGAAGCGAAGCGGACGGGGTGTGTTTTTTAATCATCTCTAATTTTTCTTTTCTCGACAATGACTTAATTCTCATTTCTTCCTTAGTCGCTGTAGACCGATCACGAAATTTTTTTGAATATACCAACTGAACTGGTCTTCGATACTTGGTATATTTTGCGCCAAGATCAGAAGAATTGTGCTCCTCTATTCTCCTTTTCAAATCAACAGCAATCCCAGTGTACAAAGTTTCATCAACACATTTTAGAATATAGACATAATACATGTTATTTGTTTTATTTTATTTTAGATTTTCCTGCCAATTGCCCACAAGCCGCTTCGATATTATCACCAAATCTATACCTCTGAGCAGCTTCCACTCCTCGTGCTATAAGTAATTCCTTAAATCTCTTGATCTTCATCCCTGAAGATGGCTTAAATATTCCCGTTGGATTATATGATATTAAATTCACAAAATAAAACTCGTTTTTCATAATTTCCGCCAAAGCAATCGCATCACTTTGTCTATCGTTAACTCCGTCTATCATAACATACTCAACATCACCTTTCTTCTAGTTTTCTTTATAAAACGATCCACAGAAGCAAGAACCTTGTCTAGTGGATACTTCTTGTTTATAGGCATTAATTTTAAACGCAAATCATTCTTTGCCGCATGCAAAGAAATAGCTAAATTAACCTGTAACTTTTCTTTAGATAATCTATCAATTCCTTCAATAATTCCAGCAGTAGATATTGAGATTCTTCTAGCTCCGATATTAAATCCTTCCTTGTCATTGAAAATCCTAATCGCCTTTAAGACATTGTCATAATTTAAAAAAGGCTCCCCCATTCCCATAAAAACTATATTCGTAACTCTCTCCTCTTCTTTGTTAAGCAAGCGTGCAAAAAATAAAAGCTGTATTACAATTTCAGATACAGTTAGATTTCTTACAAATCCAAATTTGCCAGTTGCACAAAACTCACATGCCAATGGACACCCAACTTGAGAAGAAAGACAGACTGTATTTCTTTTATCCTTATGTCTCATCAAAACAGTTTCAATCTTTTGTCCATCCTCAAGTGTAATTAAAGATTTAATTGTTTTCTTATCTTCTGAGATCAAAGATTCTTCTTTGATAAAAATTGGAAAATCGCGACTTAATTTTTCTCGTAACTCTTTTGATAAAGTTGATGCCTGTTTCCAATTATCAATTAAATCAATAAACAAAGAACGCTTAATTTGCTTTAAGCGATAAGACGGTTCATCTTTGATAATTTCATTCAATTTTTTGAGATTCATACAATTTTTCAAAACAAATTAAAAGCTACTATCTTTAATTTACAATCTCTTCAATCTCACTTACAACTTTATCTGCAAAATCTTCAATGTTGCTATGATCTTTCAAGACTACTCTTTGTACTCCTCTTTTTCTCGCTTCTTCGTTATACCTAGAAACAGAAGAAATTGAAATGATTTTTTCAACTCCAAATTTTTCAAAATCCAGCGCGTGAAATGAACCTCCCAATTTGCAAAATCGATCCAAAAGAACAACATCAAAATTCATCTGAGTATTATTGATATATTCTTCTGCTTGAGTATATTCAGAAAGAATAGTCAGGGCAATATTAAAATTACTCGATTTTTCTTCAAACTTGCTGATACGATTTGTTAAAAATGATAAAGTTCGAATATCATCTTCCAAAATTAAAATACGAATTGTTTTCATTTTAGTATCAAAAAAATGTTTTATTTATTATATCTCTATTTTACCACAAACAAAAAGAATAACAAAAGTATATTAAAATTAAAAAATAACCACTAAAATTAGCGGATATTTTGTTTGTTCGGGTCCTGGGACGATGTTGGAACCTTTTTTAACAAAGCTTAAGTATCCATTTATCTTAAAATCATCTAATAATCTATTCATTTTCTTCAGCACTAGCGATCTGCATAACAACATCCTCAAGAACATAGTGAATAAATTGACTTCCAAGTTCACTTAATTCTTGCTTATCTTCATCATCAAAAGAAGATTTCATTACTTCTGATTTTATTCTCGTTCTCTTAGGTTTTTTTAAAAATTCACCCCGATCATTAACACTACGTTGTTGTCTAATTACCCCACCTAGTTGAAGGTCGTGTATGAAAGACCTGTACAAGTCTGCTTTAGCAGAGTTTTCACGAGGTCGTTGCTGATCATCTTGAGCAAAAACATTATCCCAAATTGTACCTAGTGTAATTCCTGGATTTTTATATATTTCAGTCATTATTAATATATGATATTCATGATACTGTGCTATCCACTTAATAAAAATACGCACCATATCATCTGTACAAAGTTCAATTGCAGCAGCATTAATAATTAACTTTTTAAACATTTCTCGTTTCTCTACAGTGCTTACTTCATCCCATGATTTAAAGGTTTCTCTTACTAGATTAAGATATTCATTGGATTTAATACGTTTTAAAATCAACTCCTCGTCCTCCCCAGCTTTACTAAATTCATCAAGTCTTAAAATAACATTTTCCAAAGTCTTTCCTAGTATTGATATTTTTTCTTCATGTTCAAGTAGCCATATTTTATATAAATCATTAATATTATTTTGCTCAGATTCTGCCTGTAAGCTTATAAGAGTACTATAAATACCACCGATCCAAGGAATACTACCTAGCGCCGCACCTAAAACAGCTCTATAATATATATTATTTTTATCACCCTTGATACCAGAAATAATATCTTGTTTAAAAATCTCTATACCATCCTTTTTTGTACTTTGCTGCTTGTATTTTTTTGTAATTTGTCTTTTTCCATCTTATGGGAGTTATATTGTTATTTTATTAATTAAATCTTGACTCTCCCTAGCCTCTTTTTTTCTATTTACTAATAATGTTTTAATCTCAGCTCCCAAAGAATTGCTATGATTTAATATATCTTTTTTTATCCATTCCAAATTCTGTTTAATATCATTTATATCTTTTTGCCAAAGATTTTTTATTTTTTCTGGTTCTTTTTCTATTGTTTCGTAGTATAAAATTAAACTATTATTTTCAATATCAGCACTTGGAGCACCAGAAAGAGATTGCGTCGACGGCTGATATTCAAATAAGTCGCCAAGTCCTTCAAATGGTATATTAACAGTCACAGATAAGCCCATACGTTTAAAAGGCCCATCATGAAAAAATCTTGAATCTCTACTACCTACAACAACTTCTTGTTCTTTAGCTTTTATTTTAATTTTATCTTCTAATAAAAACGGGATAACAACATCGAATTTATCTAGTATTGTATTAATTATTTTTTCTTCTTCATCTTCCTCAATCTTTTGGAAAGATAGATTCTTTATCTCCTGGTCTATTGAAGATTTAACTTGACGCAAATATTCATCAAAAGAACGTTTGCAAAAAAGACTTTTATCTTTTGAATAAAACATAATATTTATTTATTTATTAATTAATTATTTGTTTAAACTTTATTTTTTTAATCTAGACAATTCATGTATTGTTGTTTTGTAATAAATCTAATTAATATTTATTTCTTACTATTAACATTATTGACTCCCTCCTTAATGATCTCGTTTTTAAAATCTTCATAAAAACCTTTTATTCTAAACTTTTCTAACATTTGATCAATCATTGTCTCTCCTTTTCCCAGATGTTTCGCAGGATTATTTTTTATTACCTCAATTAAAACTTCTTCCAATTTATGTTCGTTCTTTAGACTATAAGACTTATTTTTTTCATTAAATAATATATACATTTGAACGACTCTTAATTTATGATTATACTCTTCAAACAATCGTTTTCTTTGTGATATATTTTTTTGTCCGAACCAGGCAATCCATAACAAAGGAATAGTAACTACTGATTTAAAAATTATGAATTCTGTTCCAGAAAAAATATTATTATCATATTTGATTTTCAAAATATGCTTTATGTAATCTGGTTCTAATAAAATTAAACATATGACGATTAAAGGTAAAATAAATACACAATAATTAAATAAGATTGACATGTTTCTAGTCACACTATTATAAAAAAACACATATAAATTATATAAAGAATCCTTTACAAAAGTTATGTCAACTTTTGTACTTAATTCTTTTGATGCCTTCTCTTTTTTCCTTGAGTATTCTTCCATTGACTCACTATATCCTTGAGCTAAAGTTTGTACTGTTGCGTCAGAAAGCAATAAACTTACCTCTTTTCTTTTAGTGTCTATGTCAATTTTCAATTTATTTAAATATTCTTGTTTTTCATCTAAATTTAATTTAATTTTTCCATCTAACAATTGATTAAATAAATTTATATTTTCTATATTTTCATCTAGTTTCTTTATTTTATTTTGTTCACCTTTTTCCGATTTAAATAAATTATTGTATTTTTCTATAATGTTTTCATAGACCTCATCTATTTCTTTTTCGAGACCAGTTTCTTCATTAAAAAGTTTATCATTATAATCATTTATCTCTTTTATTAATTTTTTAGTTTTTTCTTCTGTTTTTTCCTCGCCAAAAAGAAAATTATAAAATTCATTTATATATTTTTTAGACTCATCAATGTTAGACTTTATTGATATTTCATCATCTATATCCTCTAGTAATTCTTTATGATATTCTTTTATTTCTTCAATTTTTTCTTCAATTTCTTGTAATTTATTCTTTTCTCCATCATTTACTAAAAATAATTCATCGTAACTCTCTTTAATCTTTGTGTATTTTTCCTCTATTTCTTTAATTATTGAAATTTTTTCATCAGTTCCTTCAAAAAATTTTTTATATTCATCATTAATTTCTCCAATTTGTTTTAAAGAATTCTTAATAAAATTCCACAATTCATCTTTAGTTGGACTTTTCTTTTTTGGATTTATTCCGTTTACTAAATTATCAATATTCGACATAATTATTTATTTTAAGCTAATTATTTATTTACTACTTTCTCTTTTAGTTTACTCCCATTTTCTAAATAATCAAGAAAAAACTTGCCAAAATAAAAAATATCATCTAGCCCGTTAATAGCTGTATATATTACCAAGAGCTGTCATATAGAAATATATGTCAGTTCAATGCGACACAAAATTAATAAAAAGATTAATCAAGTATGTATATAAGAAACACTCTATACAAATTGATGAAAAACAAGCTGAGATATATTTAGATTCTTTAACGGATTTTTATATTGTAATCAGCAAAAAAAGACTATCAAATCAAAACAAAAACACACCTTTCAGGTGTGTTTTTCTTTTGTTCGGGAGCAGGGATTCGAACCCCGATTAGCAGGACCAGAACCTGCCGTCCTACCATTAGACGACCCCCGAATATTTGGACAATATATAATTTATATCATATAAATTATAATTAATCAATAATTTTAATCGAAAAAGAACGAGGCAATCCCTCGCTCTTACTTTGAAAAAACACTGCATCACCTAACCTTTAAGATATCTTCTAATTGCGACAAAGCTTCCAAAAATTCCCATACTAGCTCCAATCGCCAAAAGCATTAATGACACACTGACAAAATTATTCATAAAATACCAATAAAGATCAAACTCTGGAAGAATCACCATAATTCTTGGAGAAATAAAAACTGCTGCCGGAGATATAATTGCAAGAGTTACCACACAACTGACGGCCCCTAAAATTGCTCCTTCAATTATAAATGGCATTCTAATATACCAATTACTCGCACCTACCAATCTCATAATTTCAATCTCTTTTTTATGAGAATACATTGCCAAACGAATCGTATTAAACACAATCAAAACGCTAATTGAAACGAAAAGTATTGTCAAAATCAGAATACCGTCTTTGACAGATTCAAGAATTCCAGAAAGAGTATTCAACGCCTTTTCATTTTTTTTATAATTTACCTTTTCAACAATATCCTTGTAATTGTTATTATTAATTATGTACTCATTAATAGCGCCATATTGACTTATTTCATTTGCTTTTATATTCAAAACCGCAAATAAAGGATTTTCGCCTATCTCTTCGATAGATTCATCAATAAAACCTTCTTCTCGATGAGCTTCTTGGAATATTATCAGGGCTTGATCTTTTGACACATATTCAACAACACTAATTTCCTCTCGCTGTTCCAAATCCTTTTTAAATTCCAATATTTTTTCTTCATTAGCATCTCCCTTAAACTGAACTGAAATATCAATTTGATTTTGCAAAGAAAGCAAAGCGTGATTTCCCACTCTATCAATTGCCAGCATTGTCGTGATAGTGAAAAGAGATATGACGATAATAATAATTGTTGCAAGATTTAACCATAAATTTCTCGACAAATCTTTCAGTGCAGAAACTGCTACTCTTCTGAGATTTATAATAAATAATTTTTTCATTTGTTGATTTTATTATTTGAGAATTTAAGAGTCCAAAAACAAAAACACTAGATAAGATATTTTCCATTATCATGCTGATCTTTTGTTATCGACCCCTTATCTACGGTGATCACTCTCTTATTTATTAAATTGACTATTTCCCTGTTGTGAGTAGCCAAAACGATAGTCGTGCCATATTGATTGATTTTCATCAAAAGCTGAATTATATCCCAAGTATTTACAAAATCCAAATTTCCCGTTGGTTCATCAGCAATAATTATATCAGGTCTATGTACCAAAGCCCTAGCGATTGAAACTCTTTGTCGCTCGCCTCCTGAAAGCTCATCTATATAGCTTTCCACTTTGTCAGCAAGACCCACGATTTCCAAAACCTGAGGAACATCTTCTTTAATTTCTAGATCAGCTCTACCAGAAACTTCCATCGCAAAAGCAACATTCTCAAAAACAGTTTTTCGATCTAACAGTTTGAAATCCTGAAAAACAACTCCGATATGTCTTCTCAAAACAGGAAGCTTACTTTTTTTGAGCTGGCTAATGTTTCTGCCTTTGATGCTAATGTTACCCTCCGTTGGATTTTCTTCGGCAAAAATCAATTTCAACAAAGTTGACTTCCCTGCTCCACTCTGTCCAACAATTGAAACAAACTCTCCTTTTTCAATTTCAAAATTGATATCTTTCAAGGCAACACCGCTATTGTTATAGATTTTTGAAACATTTTCAAAAGCAATCATTATATTTTTCATTTTAATATTTTAA
>JAGLJF010000010.1 GCA_023142595.1 Minisyncoccota bacterium
GCTTGCTGCGGGGTAATTCATTTTTATAATTTGAAATAATATTTCTTAAGATTAATTTATAGGATAAAAGTTTAATAATGAAAGAAAATAGTTTATCTAAAAACAAAGTGAATCCCAAGTCAATAACTAAATTTATTTTAGTTGTTATTTTTATTATTGGATTGGGATTTTTAGTCACATTTATAAGCTCTAAGTATTTTTCAGAAATTGGTAATTATGAAATTGAATTTTTAGATACAAGGAACAAAAATGAGGTTAAAATGGAAGCAGAAAAGGAGACGATTGAAGTTGTCGAGATAGATAAAAAATTACAAAATCCTCCCGAAGAAGTGAAGGCTCTTTATGTGACTGCTTGGTCAACCACACTTCCAGACAGGGTGGACGGTTTTATAGATTTAATTAAAAAGGAAAAACTTAATGCGGTTATTATTGATGTCAAAGATTATTCTGGATATATTGCTTATGACATAGAAAATGAGACTGTTTTAAAATATGAGGCTAAAAAAGTTATTATTCCTGACGTTGATGATTTAATTCAAAAATTTCATGATAATGATATTTATGTCATTGCTAGGGTGACAGTTTTTCAAGATCCAATATTAGCAGTTGCTAGACCTGATTTAGCGATTAAGAACAAGGCGACTGGAGGATTGTGGAAAGATAATAGTGGACTAGCCTGGATTGATCCTGCTTCAATTGAAGCTAGAGATTATATTGTTGAAATTGCAAAAGACGCATCTGAAAGAGGATTTGATGAAATTAATTTTGATTATATTAGATTTCCCTCAGATGGTCGGTTGAGTCAGATGAGTTTTCCATTTTATGATAGCGAGGTGCAGACGAAGAGAGAGGCTATGAAAGAAGTATTCGAGCATTTTCGTGAGAATCTTCCAGATTTGGTGATTTCGGTTGATCTTTTTGGATTGGCGACAGTAAACAAGGACGATCTCGGAATTGGGCAAACAATTGAAGATGCCTTTGAAAATTTTGATTATATTTGTCCAATGGTTTATCCATCGCATTACGCAAATGGTTTTATCGGATTTCAAAACCCAGCTCAACATCCATATGAAGTTGTGAAATATTCAATCAATCATGCCGTTGAAAGATTGGAAGCTTATCGAGTAGCCCAAGAAGAAAATTCTGAAGGACAAAAAAAGTCACTCGCAAAAATTCGTCCATGGCTTCAAGCTTTTGACATCGGAGCTGTTTATGGTCCGAATATGATTCGAGCTCAAATTGATGCCAGCAATGAAGCTGGTGGAGTTGGTTGGATTTTATGGAATGCCTCAAATCGATATTCGACGAGAGTTGTGAATTTAGTTGATTAATAATTTTAACTTTAGTATATGCTTATTTTCACTACATTTGTTATTTCTCAAATTGCAATGTTTATTGCAATGATTTTTGATTTTCTATCTCTTCAGTATAAGAAAAGAGAATATACTTTTCTGTGTTTAATTTTTTCAGCCAGTTTGATTAGCGCTCACTATTTTCTCTTAAACAAGACAGCTGCGGGAATCATTGTATTTTTTTCAGTTCTCAGATTTATTACTTGTTATTTTACCACGAAGAAAAAATATTTAATTATTTTTTTAATTTTAAATACAATTGCACTTTTTGCTACATACAAAGAAATATATGACATTATAATTTATATAGGATTATTTATTTTTATAATTGGAAATTTTCAAGAGGATAATAGAAAAATGAGGAAAATAATGATGCTTGGAACTTCAATTATAATTTTATATAACTTTATTATCTTTTCTCCTATGGGAGTTATTGCGGAAGGATCATTTTTGCTGAGTAATTTTATTGGATATTATCGATTTTATTTAAAGAAAAATACATAACATTTTTATATTAAGATTTAACCTCGATGATGGTATATTAATAAATTAAAACAAAAATGATGAAAAAAGAAAATTTATCAATTTCAATGGCAAAAATGATTATGGTAGTTGTTCTGATTGTGGGAATTGGAGCAGTAGGTGGAATAATAGGATATTATCTTACGAAAAAACCAGTATTAACTTTAGATGAGAAAATAATAAAAGAAGACATTGAAAAACAATATTTAACTTGGCAAAATTATGAATATAGTCCGTGGGATTTTTCAATGAAAATTCCGCCAGAATATATCAAATCAGAAGGAATTATTGAAAAAAATACTGTGAAAATATATATAACGGCTTTTAAAAAGGAAGATATTGAAGTAAGTATTATGCTTAATGTATCAGAAAATGATTTGGCTAAACTTCATATTAAAGAGACATACGAAAAAAATAAATATAGGGATAAAAAAGAAATCATTCAAGAGCTTAATAAATACAAGCTTGATGATGGAGAAACTCTTGATTATTCTATGGTAGAAAAAGGAGATTGTGTAGGATTTAAACAAATAAAAAATTTTAAAAATAGATATGAAGAAACAATAAACTTAACTTCAATAAATAATAATGATGTTCGAATTAGTATTGGTATCTATTATTCTTATGATTTTGATAGAGATGAAGTTGATAAAATAATCGAAACTATTCAATGCAGTAAGTTAAATGAATTAGAAATTTATCGTAATGAAGAAAGTAATTCTGAAATAACGGACTGGAAAACATATCGAAATGAAGAATACGGGTTTGAGCTTAAATATCCGAAAGATTATGTGAAAAAAAATAAGGAGATAACGAACTTTGCTTTAGGAGCTTTGCGTGAAAATTATGATGTCTACATGACAGTGTTTGATACACAAATTGATTATGATGAAAACTTTGGTATGGGTAATTTTTATATTAAGATAATTAATAATCCCGATAGATCTTCATTAAGTGAATGGTTTGAAAAAAATGACATACCAAAATTTGGCACAAAGGATGCGATTCTCTCATCTATCAATGATCAAAAAATAATAGTCGATGGCGTTGAAAGTATTGATAGAATAATTTCTGGTGGAGGAGGAAATATCAGGTCGATAATTATTCCAAAAGATGATAGGATAATTACTTTGAATATCGATTCAAGCCATTCCCATCCTAACTATAGGGACGGATCTTTTGAGAAGAATAAACTTATAAGTGGTTATGAAAGAATTGATGAATTCAATCAGATTATTAATACTTTCAAATTTATTAAAAAAGACAAGATAGCTGATTGGAAGACATATCGGAATGAAGAGTATGAGTTTGAATTTAAGTATCCGGAATATTTGATGACAAGAGTGCTTAAAGATGATAACAGGAATCTTGTCCATCTATGTGTTACTTCGGAATGGCTAAAAGAAAGTTCGCGATATTCACAAAATTATGATACTAATTGGGAAGAGGAATGTTGGGGTGATTTTACTTCATCAATTTATTTGAATGATGATGAATTAACTGTTAAGGAATATTTTTCTAAAAGAATTAAATTTTCTGATTTACGATTTAATATGGTTAATACGATTGATGGAATAAATATATACGAGATAATAGAAAAGCAAAGTGATGAATATTATGAAAAATTTGGAGAACTTGGCTCTGGATTAGAGTATAATTATTGGTTCGCTGAGTATCAAAATTACATAATTACAATAGGACACGGCCAAGATCTTCGTGCGGATATAAGTACAAAAGATATGGCATTTAAAATTATTTCCACTTTGAAATTTATTGAAAAATAATAAGAAAAATATAATTGACATAAAAAAACAG
>JAGLJF010000011.1 GCA_023142595.1 Minisyncoccota bacterium
CTGTTTTTTTATGTCAATTATATTTATAAATTTGTTAAGAAAAACAAATTTTGTTAGAATTCAGGTATATCTAATTTACATTTATGTTAACCATTAAATCAAAAATTTCAGAATTGCCGGCTATTGGTCCTGCTTATGTGAAGAAACTTCATAAGGTGGGGATTAAAACTGCGGGCGATTTGCTTTTTTATTTTCCGTTTCGCTATGATGATTTCTCTGATGTCAAAAAAAATTCTGAGTTAGAACTTGGTGAGGTTGTCACTGTGGTGGGAAAAATTGTTGATATTCAAAATGTCAGAACGAGAAAAAGAAAAATGAGCCTGACGGAAGCATTAATTGAAGATGAATCGGGATTGATTAAGGCGATCTGGTTTAATCAGCCATTTTTGACAAGAAATTTGAAAAAGGGAATCAATGTCAGTTTGAGCGGGAAAGTTGTTTTTGCGCAAGATGGTTTTCAGATTTCAAATCCATCTTATGAGCTTTTGGGTTCTGGTCAATCACTTCATACTGCTCGGCTTGTTCCAATTTATCACGAAACCGAAGGGCTTTCATCAAAATGGATTCGGGCACATATGAAATCAGTTTTGAAATTGGCAGGTGAGGTTGAAGAATTTTTACCAACTTCAATTATAAAAAACCAGAATTTACTGAGTCTTTCTGAAGCAATTTTGCAAATTCATTTTCCAGATGACGAAGAGAGCACAAAGGATGCAAAGAGGCGTTTAGCTTTTGATGAACTATTTTTAGTTCAGCTTTATATGATGATGCAAAAGAAAAAGTGGCAAGAGAATAAAGCGGTGAAAATTAAATTTGATAAAAAAATTGAGAAAGATATTAAGGAATTTATAAAAAGTTTGCCGTTTAAATTGACCAATGCACAGAAAATTTCAACTTGGAACATCATTCAAGATTTTGAAAAAAATAAGCCGATGAATCGACTCTTGGAGGGTGATGTAGGTTCTGGAAAAACACTAGTCGCTTTGATTTCTTCTTTGGCTGTCATTGGATCAGGATTTCAAGTTGCTTTTATGGCTCCGACTGAAATTTTGGCAAGACAACATTTTGAAGAGGCGGTGAAGCGGTTCAGTGGAATACACACCCCTAACCCCTCTCAAGAGGGGAATTCTATAAAAGATTCTATAGTGCTGAATAATTCTGTGGAATCAAAAAAACAGAACTTGCAGGTGCGGTTCCACAGCCCTAAAGGGACTATGGAACCGTCGAATATTAAAATAAATTCCATCTGGAGAGGGATTGGGGTGTGTAAAATTGCTCTTTTAACTGGAAGCGAAAGTAAAATTTTCATAGGAGGAAAAACAGAAAAAATAAACAGAGTAAAATTATTGGAAAAAATTAAGAAAGGAGAAATTGATTTGATAATTGGAACTCATTCTTTGATTCAGAAAAAGGTTGAATTTCATAATCTGGCATATTCTGTTATCGATGAACAGCATCGTTTTGGAATTGAGCAACGCGGAAAATTGCAAAATGAAATTATAGGAATTAAGGACGGCATAAAAACTGTTCCGCATCTTCTTTCGATGACCGCAACTCCGATTCCAAGGACTTTGGCTTTGACGGTTTATGGAGATTTGGATTTGTCGCTTTTAGATGAAATGCCAAAAGGCAGACAAAAAATTATTACCAAACTTGTCGCTCCAGCAAATCGGAAACTGGCTTATAAATTTATTGGCGAGCAAGTGCAAAAAGGAAGACAGGTTTTTGTGATTTGTCCCTTGATTGAAGAGTCAGATATTTTGGAGGTCAGATCGGCGACAGAGGAATATGAAAAATTGAAAAATCAAATATATAAAAATTTTCAAATCGGACTTTTGCATGGAAAAATGAAACCGAAAGAGAAAGAAGAAGTTATGCATAAATTTTCTCAAGGTGAACTTGATATTCTTGTTTCAACTTCAGTTGTTGAAGTTGGAATTGATATTCCAAATGCATCTGTGATGCTCATTGAAGGATCTGACAGGTTTGGATTGGCGCAACTTCATCAGTTTAGAGGAAGGGTTGGCAGAGGAAAATATCAATCATTTTGTTTTCTTTTCACAGATTCGACAGCATCAAAAACTCATCAAAGACTGAAAGCCTTGATTCGAAGTGATAATGGATTTGAATTGGCAGAACAGGATTTAAAAATTCGTGGTCCTGGCGAGCTTGTGGGAATTCGCCAGTCTGGTATTCCTGATTTAGCAATGGCATCACTTACAGACTTTGAATTAATAAAAAAAGTCAGATATGAGGCTGACAAGATAATCGCAGAAAATGATAATTTGAAAAAATATCCAAAACTTTCAGAAAAATTGAAGAAATTTACAAAGGATGTGCATTTTGAATAAAAAAATACCCCATTCCAATTTCCAGTTAGAAATGGTTAGGAGCAATAACATTATTAGTGCATTTTATATAATACTGTTTATATCATAATTCATTGCAAGATATAATATAATGCCTAATTCTATGGTATTTATAATAAAGAGTGTAACTAATATTTTTTTTATCATGATTTACCTCGTATTTTTTTAAAGAATATCACAAATAATATCTTTTGTCAACGATTGACATTTATTGTTTGTTTTGCTATTTTGTTTATAAATATTAACGAGGAGGATGAGAAATGGCAAAGATATTTAGTCCGTTAGGTTTGGTTGAAAAAAGAAAGCTTTGGACTGCTGTAGGGGAATATGAAGTAGGGATATTTATTACTTCCTCTTTAGACAAAGAAGCTACAACAATGTTCGTTGAAATAAATTTATCTAATGTATTTTTAACAATAGCAAAGAATAAAGGAATATTACTGGTTGATGTTTCTGACGATATAGCCTTAATGTTAGTAAATAATAAAGAAGTATTTTTAATTAAAAACACTTCCCATATTGTGAAATTTGCCCTTAATCTTTCAGGGCCAGAAGAACATTATCATGAGGGAAATCGTGGAACAGGTGATACAGAAAAAAAATTTACATTAGCCAGCCAAAGGCTTCTAAGAGTTGCTCATAATTTTATTACGATAGTTGAAATAGCTGCTGATCAATTAGAAAAAGACAATAAAACAAAAAATAATGGAGGACAAAGAATGAGCGGAAAAGCAGATGATTCAGGAGTGATTATATGGTAAAATGCAAAACTGAGGGCTGTGGAGGAAGGGCCAAAACAAATGGTTTTTGTGAGGATTGTTCCGCAGAACCATGGGAAATGATAATTGGAATACAACCAATGATTTCTCCGAAGTCTCTCTATAGAAACGACAATAAATAAAAATTGTTACAAAAAAATAAAATGTTGAGTGAAATTCACTCTTCTTTTTTTATTTTAAGTTATATGTTAAAATAGCTTTGTAGTCACGTTGTTTATAAACAAAACGAAAATATGGAGCAAAACACACAATCAAGTGAAAATAATACTGAAATTAAATTGGACAGTGAGGGTGAGCCAGTTATTTCAAGGTCTGAAAAGAAAATTAATAAGAAGATTATTTTTTTAATTGTATTGATTTTGGTTGTTATTAATTTTGTTGTGATTTATTTTTTCTTATTAAATAAGGAAGATAACAGTGAATTACCTGTCAAAGAAAATGTTGGAATTGTCAAAGATGAAGAAGCTAAGGGGATTGAAATTGATAAAAAATTAGACACGGATCAAGATGGTCTGCCAGATTATTTGGAAAAAATCATTGGAACGGATGAAAAAAATTCAGACACAGATGAGGACTCTTATAATGATTTTGAGGAAATCAAGAACGGTTATAATCCTTTGAATACTGAGAAATACACAGAAGAGGAGTGGGGATTAGTAAAAGGGAAAATAAAGAAAGAAGGAAAAGTTATTTTTGGAGATATACTAGTTATTTCTGATGAAGTTCTTCAAAAGGCGGTTGCTATTTGTCAGAAAATGGAAGATGAGGATAAAAAAAATCTTTGTTTCGCATTAACAAAAAATAATCCTTCGGAGTGCGAAGATCAACCAGAGATCTTAAAAGAAGGTTGTTGTTTAATGTACGCTTTTCTTGATAATGACGCTTCTCTTTGCGACAAAAGACTAGATAGTGAATTGTGCTCCGCAATTATTTTAAAAGATGATTCGATTTGTGAAACTTCAAGCGATATAGATGCATGTTATTCGTCTGTTGCTTCTTCGAAGAAAGACGTTTCTTCTTGCGAAAAATTTAATGATGAAAGTATGCAAAATTTTTGTATTTCTTCTGTTGAGATGAATATAGAATATTGCAAAAACATGGAAGATGAAGATGTATTTAAAGAAATGTGTTTTTTAAATATAGCAAAAGGGAAAAACGATGTTTCAATATATAGCGAACTGAAATCAGAAAATAAAAATAATTGCATTGCTTTTGTAAATAAAGATAAAAATGAAATGAATTGTGGAGAATTAGATTCACACAATTATTGTACGATTTTAGGAACAGAAACATTGGAAGAATCTTTTTGTGATTTAATTAAAGTAGAAGATGGAAGTGAAAATTCGTTTTATAATGATTATTTTAAAAACGTAAGAGATTTATGTCGTTTAACTGTTGCTAGTTCGATACTATCAACTTTAAAGTAAAAAAATAATTTAATGAAAAAAGAAATACCAAAAGCTTATAATCCGCAGGAAGTGGAGGATGAGATATATAAAAAATGGGAAGAATCTGGAATGTTTAATCCAGATAATTTGGGTTTGTCAGAATCGGCTGAAAAGTTTGTAATTTCGATGCCACCGCCGAATGCGACGGGGGTTTTGCATTTGGGTCACGCTTCAATGCTTGCTTATCAAGATTTGATGGTGCGGTATAACCGAATGCAAGGAAAAAATACTCTGTGGCTTCCAGGAACGGATCATGCTTCAATTGCTACGCAGACAAAAGTTGAAAAAATAATAGCTGAAGAGGGACAGACAAAATATGACTTGGGTCGAGAAAAGTTTTTGGAAAGAGTGAATGAATATGTGGAGAATTCTCAAAACACAATCAAAAATCAAACCAGAAAAATGGGTTCATCTTGCGATTGGGAAAGGGAAAGATATACACTTGATGATGGACTTTCACGAGCAGTGAGAGAAGTTTTTGCGAAGATGTATAATGATGAACTGATTTATCGGGGAGATCGAATTGTGAATTGGTGTCCGAGATGTGAATCAACTCTGGCAGATGACGAAGTGGAGCACAAAGATCAAAAAGCAAATTTATACTATTTCAAGTATAATAAAGATTTTCCAATTACGATTGCGACAACGCGTCCCGAAACAAAACTGGGTGACACAGCTGTGGCAGTGAATCCAAAAGATAAGAGATACAAAAAATATATCGGTCAGGTTTTTGAGATTGATTTGGGAAATGGAATTCATAAAATCAAAATTATTGCTGACAGGGAAGTTGAAATGGAGTTTGGAACGGGAGCTTTGGGAGTGACGCCAGCACACAGCATGACGGATTGGGAAATGGCAGAAAAAAATGATTTAGAGAAAATCAAAATTATCGGAGAAGATGGAAAAATGAATGCTAGTGCTGGGAAAGATTATGCTGGATTGACAGTTTTGGAAGCGCGCGAAAAATTTGTGAAATATCTGGATAAAAATAAATTAATTGAAAAAGTGGAAGAAGTTGATCAAGCTTTGAGCGTTTGCTATCGCTGTGGAGCTTCAATTGAGCCACTTCCATCAAAACAATGGTTTGTGGCAGTTGATAAGAAAATCACGATTGAGGGGAATAAATATTTTCAAAATAAGTCTTTGAAAGAAGTTGCTTTGGAAGTTGTGAATAAAATTGATGAAAAAGAGAAAGACAAAATTGAAATTATCCCAGATAGATTTGCAAAAACATATCATAACTGGATGGAAAACTTGCACGATTGGTGTATTTCGAGGCAGATTTGGTTTGGACATCGGGTGCCAGTTTGGTATAAAAAGGAATTAGGAGCAAATTTGAAATTTCAGAATAATATTCATGTGGGAAAGGAAACACCAGAAGAAAAATATAATAAGGCGGTTTTGTTACATGCTTGGGGGTCTGGTCCTGAGGAGGCGTTTTTCCCATGGCTAAAAGAAGAATTTGAATCTCGTGGAATTGAGGTTATAGTTCCGAATTTACCAAATCCAGAAAATCCTGATTTTAATAAGTGGCTAGAGGAATTTGAGAAAATTGAAACTGATGCAAAGACCATCGTGATTGGTCGTTCTTTGGGTGCGACTTTAGCTCTTGGGTCTGCTTCCAGAGGTAAAAATTTTGGCAACTTAGTTGCAGCCTGTACGCCACTGGAAAATGAAGAGATTTCAGAGTTTTTTGAACAAATGGGCGAACTTGATTTTGTAAAAATTAAAAATAACATTAAACAATATTCTGTTATCCATTCTAGCAATGATCCTTATATAAAATTAGAAATTTCTGAAAAATTATCAAGAGAGTTAGACGTCGAATTAATTGTTGTTGAAAATGCTGATCATTTTTCAGGAGAAAGTTATAAAGAAATATTAAAAGCATGTGATGTTTGGATTCAAGATCCGGACACTCTTGATACTTGGTTTTCTTCGGGGCTTTGGACTTTTTCAACACTTTTAGATCAGAATCACAAAAAATATGAAACATTTGAAGATTGGATTGCAAACAGTCCAGATTTGAAAAGATTTCATCCAACTTCTGTTATGGAAACGGGATATGACATTTTGTTTTTTTGGATTGCCAGAATGATTTTGATGACCACATATACTCTTGGCGAAATTCCATTTGAAAATGTCTATCTTCATGGAATGGTCAGAGATAAGCAAGGTAGAAAAATGAGCAAGTCACTTGGAAATGGAATTGATCCGATTGAGATGATTGAAAAATATGGGACAGATGCTTTGCGATTAAGTATGATTATTGGTTCAAGCCCTGGAAATGATTTGAAGCTTTATGAAGAAAAAATTGAAGGTTATCGAAATTTTGTGAACAAGTTTTGGAATGTTTCGAGGTATATTTTGATGAGTGTCGATAAAGTACCCCACCCAACCTCCCCTAAGAGGGGAGGAGTTCCTATGGCAAAAACTTTGGCAGACAAATGGATTTTGGAGCATTTGGAAAATCTGAAAAGACATACAACATATTCATTAAAAACTTATAATTTTTCATTTGCTTTTGAAAGTGAATTTGGGATTCGAGATTTTATGTGGGATAAATTTGCTGATTGGTATCTGGAAATTTCAAAAATACAAGAGAAAAATGATGCGATTTTAATCTATGTTTTAGAAAATTTATTGAAATTATGTCATCCTTTTATTCCTTTTGTCACGGAACAAATTTGGCAAGAGATGGGGAAAGAAAAATTGTTGATGGTCGAAAAATGGCCTGAATTTGAGGGAAAGGAAAATGAAGCATGTCTAACTCAAATAAATCTCGATTTTGAATTATTAATGGGAATTATTACTGAAATAAGAAGAGTAAAAAATGAAAATGGAATTTCCCTAAAAGAAAAGGTAGATATTGTAATAAAATCAGAGACAAGAAAAGATCTAACTCAAGCAGATTTTGATATAATAGCAGAAAATAGAAATATTATTGAAAATTTAGCGGGAGTGAAAAGCTTGAAATTTGAAACAGGAGCAGAAAAATTAGACGATTGGATTCAGTTTGAAGCTCGAGTTTTTGGATTTGTAAATGTAGGAGATTTAATTGATACTGAAAAAGAAGCCAAAAGAATTGAGAAGGAAATTGAAGAAACGGAAAAATATATTAAGCAATTAAAAGGAAAGCTGGATAATAAGCAGTTTGTGCAAAATGCACCAGCTCAAATTGTGGAAAAAGAGAAGCAAAAACTTTCAGAGAGTGAGAGTAAAATTAAAAATTTACAAGAAAAATTAAAGTCCTTGTTGTAATTTTTAAAAATGGTATAATATTGATAGGCATTTATATGAAATGTTCTATATGTTGGTTTGCGAATAAATATTTATAATTTATATCATTTACTAAATAAAATAAAAATAAAAACATGACAATGAAAAAAAAATCATTTTTAGAAAAAATTGGTGGGTCTGAAAATAATAAGCCAGAAAAAGGGGAGAAAGTTGAAGTGAATAATTATGAAGAAGAAATCAACGATATTATGAAGGAAAATATTAAATTTGAAAATTATGATGAAAATGTTGATGGTGGAGATAAAAAAGAAGTAGAAACAGATGAAGCTGTAGAGAATGATAATGCGAGCGAAGAAAGCGAAGCTCAAAGTTGGAACGAAAAAGAAGATATCGAAGAAGGACAGTTGACGGTTGATGTTTATAAAACAAAAGACCTTATTGTGATAAAATCTATTATCGGTGGAGTTCGTCCTGAGGATTTAGATATTTCTGTGACAAGTGATATGGTCACTATTAAGGGAAAAAGAGATAATTCGGACGAAATAATTGTTGATGATTATTATTATCAAGAATGTTTTTGGGGAAACTTCTCTCGTTCAATTATTTTGCCAGACGATATTAGGACTGATGGTGTTGAGGCAATTATCAAAAATGGCATATTAACACTTAAACTTCCGAAGATTGAAAAAAATTCTTTAACGAAAATTAAGGTAGTAGAAGAATAATTTATAAGACATGAGAGCTCAAATATTTCTTTGGAAATGAGAGATATTGTATGATCTCGCTTGCGGGAACACATAATAGTCATAATTACAGACTTAATTTATCAACAAGAGGTTTTTATGTATTAGAAATTTAATTTTTAATTTATTTTTTTAGATGTTTAATTTTTTTAAGAAAAAAAGTAACAGTTATCTGGGTATCGATATTGGTACGACTGGAATTAGAGTTGTGCAACTCGGAAGAGATGAAGAGAATATTAAGTTAGAAAATTATGCTTATCTAGAAACAAAAGAGTACTTAGAAATTCTGGGAGAACAAGACAATCTGAATGATATTAAAATGTCAAATAACAAGATAGTCACTGATTTAGGAAGCATAATAAGAGAAGCGGATATCAATACAAATAAGGTGATTATGTCAATTCCTACGTCTTCTGCTTTCTCTTCGATTATTACTTTACCAGACATTCCAGAAAGCGAAATCGCAAAAGCTGTTGATTTTGAAGCAAGGAGGTATATTCCAATTCCTTTAGAGGAGGTTGTTTTTGATTGGAGCATAATCAAAAAGAAGAAAAAATCCAAGAAGAACAAGGTGGATAATTCTTTCGAAAATGAAATATTATTAGTGGCTATTTCTAAAGAAACTACCAATAAATATGTAAATATTGTGAAAGCATTGGGTTTAGAATTAGTTTCCTTAGAGACAGAACCTTTCTCTCTTGCTAGATGTCTAGTAGGTCAGGAGGAAGGAGTCTTTGAAATTATTGATATGGGAAATAAAACAACAAGTATTACTATTATCGAAAATGGTACTGTTTCAGGGAGCCATAATATATCTGGTACTGGCGGAGAAGAAATCACGAAAATGATTAGTCGAGGTTTTAATGTTGATTTAAATAGGGCTGAAAAATTGAAAATAGACTTTGGTTCTAATAAAAATAAGGATTTGGAAAATAAAATGTTTGACATTATTTTACCAATGACCAATGTTATTATTTCGGAGCTTAAAAGAACAAATGATTTACATTTTATTAACAATAAAAAGAAGATAAAAAAAATCATTTTAACGGGAGGAACAATCGGAATTCCGAGATTAGTAGAACATCTTTCTGAAGAGTTAGAAATTCTTGTAGAAATTGGTAATCCTTGGAAAGGTGTAATGTGTGATCCTTCTTTATCTAACAAACTAGAAAAAAATGCACCATTTTTTTCCATAGCGGTCGGCCTTGCCTTGAGAGGATTTGAGAAATAAGTTTGTCAATGTGAATTTTTATATTATTGATTCTAAGGAGATTTATTTTATATAAAGCAATATAATGAATGACGAATATTCTAAAAAAGTTTGCAATTATTTAGTTTCTAATAACATTGTAGATAAGAAGATTGCCGATGAGTTATATGATGAAGCAGTTAAAAATGGTTTGAATGTTTTTGGTAATCTGATTAAGAGAAAAATAGACAATGAAGAAAATGTAACAAAAATAAAGGCAAAATTTTTAAATGTCGATTATATAAATCTAAAAGAAGATCTTATCGACAATGAGGTTTTGAAGGAAATTTCAGAGAAGGCAGCTCTTTTCTATAGATTTATACCATTTGAAAAGCAGGGAAATCTAATTAAGATCGGTATGGTTGATCCTGTAAACGTTGAGGCACTTGATGCCTTAAAATTTATTTCTGTAAAACGAAATCTGAAAACAAATATATTTGTTATTTCTAAAAGCAGTTTTAATTCTGCTGTAAAACAATATAGAAAGTTTAGCGAAGAATTGAAAAATGTATTGAAAAATGTAGATCAAGTAATTGATAAAAAAGATGACAGGAAAAGTAATAAGAAAGATATTGATAAAATTTCAGAAGAGGCTCCAGTGACTAAAATTGTTGATATAATAATTACTCATGCAATAGAAGGAAAAGCGAGTGATATTCATATTGAGCCTAATGAGAATAGTCTAGCAGTTAGATATAGATTAGATGGGATTTTACATAATAGTTTAATTCTTCCAAAAAAAATTAGTTCTGCTGTAATTTCGAGGATTAAGATTCTTGCTAGTTTGAAAATTGATGAAACGAGAAAGCCTCAAGATGGGAGATTTAGATTTAATATCTCTGGTAATTCGGAGCGAAGCGTTGATTTACGTATTTCTACTTTTCCTACCGTAAATGGAGAAAAAATTGTAATGAGAATTCTTGACACATCTTCTGACATTAATGATCTTGAAAGTTTAGGAATTTTTAAAAGAGGATTGAGAATTATTAATGAAAATATTGAGAAGCCTTTTGGAATTATATTAGTTACTGGACCAACGGGAAGTGGAAAATCAACGACTCTTTATGCAATGTTGAAACTTTTAAACAAAGAAGGCGTTAATATCGTTACGTTAGAAGATCCAGTGGAATATTTTATGAAAGGAATTAATCAGAGTCAAATTCAAGCGGAAATTGGTTATACTTTTTCTTCTGGGCTAAGATCAATTCTGCGTCAAGATCCAGATATTATAATGGTGGGAGAAATTAGAGACAAAGAAACAGCAGAGCTTGCTACTCATGCCGCTCTTACTGGTCATTTGGTTTTATCTACTCTTCATACAAATAATGCGACAGGAGTGATTTCAAGACTTGTTGATATGGGCATAGAACCTTTTATTCTAGCATCTTCTCTTAATGTAGCTGTCGGACAAAGACTTGTTAAAAAATTATGCAACCATTGTAAGGAAAAAATTGCTCCTTCTCCTGCAATATTAGATCTTATAGAGAAGGAATTAAAAGATATTCCTGAAGATCAAAAACAAGATTTAAATTTGGAAGAAGGGATTAAAATATTTCAGGGCAAGGGCTGTGAGGAATGTAAAAAAACAGGAACTTCCGGAAGGATTGGTATTTATGAAGTTTTATCGATGACTCCAGAATTAGAGTCTGTAATGTCCTCTAATAGTTTTACAGATCATGAAATTGTGGCAGAATCAAAAAAACAAGGAATGGTGACAATGAAACAAGATGGGATTATGAAAGCTATTTTAGGATTAACTAGTATCGAAGAAGTTCTCAGAGTTACAGAAGAATAGATATATAGAAAGTTTTGATAAGTGAATTTCTGACTTAAGTTAGGTGAAAGTGAAAAAATATAAATATTTTTATAATAATATTTTGTGTATGTGCTTCAATTTAATTAAATGATAAATATATGAAGGAAAATAGTGAAATAAAAGTTTTAATAGTTGAGGATGATGTTTATATCTCCGAAATGTACAAGATTAAATTTGAATCTGAGAACTATAAAACCATTGTAACCAACAATGGATCGGAAGTAATTAAAATAATTGAAAAAGAAAAACCAGATATTATTCTTTTGGATATTGTTATGCCTGTAATGGATGGATTTGATGTGTTAAAAATCATTAAAAGTAATAAAAAATTTAATAGCATACCAGTCGTTATGCTGACTAACTTAAGTCAAAAGGAGAGTATTGAGAGGGTATTTGAGCTTGGGGCTAGGGGTTACATTGTCAAATCTCATTTTACTCCTTCGGAAGTTGTGAAGAAGGTTAAGGATATTTTAGATGGTAATGAAAAGTAGTATTAATTTTTTTATAAAATAATATATGACAAGCATAAATATAAAACAAGAGTTAGAAAGTCTTTTGTCAATTACTGCTCAAGAGGGACATTCTGATCTTCATCTGTCCGTTGGTAGATATCCTACTGTAAGAATGGATGGCCGATTAATTCCTCTTACAAACAAGGAGATGTTAACTCCTCGGAAAGTCAAAGAATTAGTAAATGCTTTTCTAACCGATGAGCAGAAAGAAAAATTTCAAAATAATAAAGAGCTAGACATTTCATATGATTTTAAGGGTGAGGCTAGATTCAGAATAAATATTTTTTATCAAAGAGGTTTTGTAAGTGCGGCATTTCGGCTTATTTCTTCAAAGATAAGAACCCTTGAAGAGCTTGAGGTTCCGAGTTTGGTTTATGATTTTACAAAACCATCTCAGGGATTTGTTTTAGTTGTAGGTCCTTCTGGCCATGGAAAATCAACGACTCTTGCAGCATTGATTGATAGAATAAATCATCTAAAATATGAACATATAATTACAATTGAAGATCCGATTGAGTATATCTATACTCAAGATAGATGTATAGTCAATCAAAGAGAAGTTCACACTGATACAGAGTCGTTTAATAGTGCTCTTCGAAGTATTTTTAGAGAAGATGCTGATGTTGTTCTTGTTGGTGAAATGAGAGATGCCGAAACAATAAGTACAGCAATTACTGCTGCTGAAACCGGTCATCTTGTTTTTGCAACATTGCATACAAATAGTGCTTCACAGACTATTGAAAGAATCATCGATAGTTTTCCGGCGGGACAACAAAATCAGATTAGAACACAATTATCTGGAAATCTTTTAGGTATCGTTTCTCAACGTTTAATTCCAAAAGTTGAAGGTGGAAGGGTTCCTGCAATAGAGATTATGATTGCTAATTCTGCTGTTAGAAATTTAATTAGAGAAAATAAAACACATCAGTTAGACTTGGTTATTAATACTAGCGCAGACGAAGGAATGATTTCAATGAATAGCTCTCTGGCAACCTTAGTTAAAGACAAGAAGATATCTTTGGAAAATGCAGAATTATATTCTACTAATGTTAATGACTTGAAGATGTTGTTGCAAAGAAGATAAAAATGTTTTTTTGGTTTTATAAGAATAATTTCATTTTATTGCTTACATTTTAGTAATGTTGTATAATTAAATCGTGAATTGATAAAATATAAGATTATAAATATATAATAATAATTCATTTATAATTTTTATTATAAAAGTTATAAAATTAAAATAAATTAAAAAATATGAAGGGAGGTGAAAAGAATGATGAAAATTAATAAACAAGGTTTTACTTTAATTGAGCTTTTGGTTGTTATTGCAATTATTGGTATCTTATCAAGTGTTGTTTTGACAAGTTTATCAACTGCAAGAGTAAAGGCAAACACTGCAGCTTTTAAAGCTGAAATATCTTCTATACAGCCAGCTTTAATTTCTCTTTGCGATGAAAAGACATTGGCAGTTACAGATGAGGGTATAGTGGCAGCAGGAAGACATAGTGTAGGAACTATTGTTTCTCAAAGTTGTCAAGCTACTGGAAATGGAACATTTAATATTACTTATGTTGCCATTCCAAATCCAACTGGTACATGTACAGGAGCTACAGTTACTCAATCAGCGATAACATTTGCAGGTTGCTAGTTTTTCTGATATTTTAAAAATGTGTTGATTCGTAGATAATTTTAGTAAAGACCACTTTAGGGTGGTCTTTGTTCTATTTGTTAATATATATGATATTTTATTTTTTATTTCTTAAATTAATAAAATCTGTTATAATTTTATTATATAAGATGATGGGGGATTGGAAATATACTATTTCTTGAGCGTAGCGAGGAAGGAATGGAATTTATCCTTTAGGATTTCAAGTTATTGCAGATGAAATCCTAAAGGATGAATCTCATCTAATTTTTTGAAACCCTAAAGGGTGAATTCCGCACTTCTCTCACATTTGAATCATAATTTAATATCAAAATGCTTTATATCTATCTAATTATAATTTTTATATTCGGTCTTTTGATTGGCAGTTTTTTGAATGTCGTTATTTTTCGATTGGAAACTGAAGAGAAAATTGTGAATGATCGGTCGAGATGTCCAAATTGCAAACATATTTTATCTTGGAAAGATTTGTTTCCAGTCTTGAGTTATGTTTTTTTGAAAGGAAAGTGTCGTTATTGTCAGAAGAAAATATCCATTCAATATCCTTTGGTCGAGTTGATGACGGCGTCTTTTTTTGTTTTGATTTTCAGTTATTTCTTTAGTGTAACTGAAAAATATTTTGTAGCTAATATTATTTTCTATTTCTTTGTAATCTCTGTTTTTATCGTTATTTCTGTTTATGATTTGAGACATTATATCATTCCAGACAAAGTTATTTATACTGCTATAATAATTACCGCATTGTTTAATTTTATATTTTTTAATTCAATTTTTTTTAATCATTTATTTTCTGCGATTGTTGCGTTTGGATTTTTTTTGACCATTATAATTTTGACAAAAGGACAAGGAATGGGAGGCGGGGATGCAAAACTTGGTTTTTTGATGGGATTGATTTTGGGTTGGCCTTTGGTTTTTCTGGCAATCTTTTTTGCTTCAGTCTCAGGATCTATCGTTGGTATGGCTTTAATCATTGGAAAGAAAAAAAAGATAAAAAGTATGATTCCATTCGGACCATTCTTGATTTTTGGAACTGTTTTGAGTATTTTTTACGGAGAAGAAATTGTCCGATGGTATTTTGACTTATTTTTGTAGTTGGTTTTTAAAGAATTTTTATGAATAATTTTTATGAATAAAATAACAATAAAAGAAAGAATTGAAAAGTTGAAAAACGAGATTAATCATCATCGATATTTATATCATGTTTTGGATCGTCAAGAAATTTCTGATGCGGCACTCGATTCACTTAAACATGAGCTCTATAATTTGGAACAAAAAAATCCTGAGCTTATAACATCAGATTCTCCAACTCAGAGAGTGGGCGGAAAACCGTTGGATAAATTCAAAAAAATTAAACATAAAGTTTCGCAATGGTCTTTCAATGATGCGTTTGAAAAGGAAGAAATATTTGATTTTGACAAAAGGGTTAAAAAATTTTTGGCGTTGGGCAATAGTAAGGAAGTTAAAGTGGGTTATAATTGCGAGTTGAAAATTGATGGCTTGCATATTGTTTTGACATATAAAAATGGATATTTAGTTTCAGGCGCAACAAGAGGAGATGGAAAAATTGGCGAAGACGTGACTCAAAATATCAAAACAATTGAAAGCATCCCTTTAAAAATCAAACAAAATATCGACATAATTGTTGAAGGGGAAGTGTTTATGTCAAAAACTGTTTTTGAAAAATTAAATAAAAAGAGAAAAAAGAACGGGGAACCACTTTTTGCAAATCCAAGAAATGCTGCTGCAGGAGCAATCAGGCAACTTGATCCTCAAATTGTAAAAGAAAGAGAATTAGATTGTTTCATATATGACCTTTCTTTTTTTGAAAAATCAGAATTTTTGAAAAATCAAAGCGAGGAATTGGAATTTCTTCGAGAGTTAGGATTTAAAGTTAATAATTACAATAAACAGTGTGAAAATGTTGAAGATATTTTTCATTTTTGGGAGCATTGGATGAACAACAAAGATAAAGAAAATTATTGGATAGATGGAGTGGTAATCAAGGTAAATAGTCGCGGGTATCAAGATCAAATTGGATTTACCGGAAAGGCCCCAAGGTGGGCAATCGCATATAAATTTCCAGCAGAGCAGACAACAACTATTGTTGAAAATATTACGATTCAAATTGGAAGAACTGGAGCTTTGACTCCTGTGGCGCATTTGAAACCTGTGAAGGTTGCTGGTTCAACTGTTTCCAGGGCGACACTTCATAATCAAGATGAAATTGACAGACTTGATGTGCGAATTGGAGATACGGTTGTTATTCAAAAAGCGGGAGATATAATTCCAGAAGTTGTTAATGTTGTCAAAGGATTGCGAAGCGATAAGGAAAAAAAATTTGTGATGCCGACGAAATGTCCTCATTGTCAGACGAAAGTTTTTCGACCAGAAGGAGAAGTGGCATATTATTGTCCGAATAAAAACTGTTTTGCTGTTGAACTTCGAAAGTTATCTCATTTTGCAAGCAAGAAGGCTTTTAATATAGATGGTTTTGGTCCAAATAAAATCAAGCAATTGGCAGATGATGGATTAATTTCAAATTTTGTTGATATATTTGAACTCAAAAAAGGAGACATGTTAGCGTTGGAAAGATTTGGAGAAAAGTCTGCTGAAAATTTGGTTCAAGCGATTGAAAAAAGCAAAGAAATTACTTTGGGGAAGTTTATTTTTGCTTTGGGAATTAGACATGTGGGAGAGGAAATGGCGATTGAACTTGCTGAAAAATTGAAAAGTATTGAAAAATTTCAAAATATTACCAAGGAAAACTTAGAGAGAATAGAAGGAATTGGTCCAAAAGTAGCGGAAAGTATTTCTTCTTATTTTAATAACAAAGAAAATGTGAAATTAATTAGTGACTTACTTCAAGCGGGAGTAAAAATCAAGATTATTGAAAGAAACTTGCAAAAACTAGAAGGATTGTCTTTCGTCTTAACTGGATCTTTGGAGTCTATGAGCAGAGATGAAGCTAAGGAAAAAATTAGAACTTTAGGCGGTAATATTAATTCAGCTGTTTCAAAAAATAT
This sequence comes from Minisyncoccota bacterium, assembly GCA_023142595.1. Classification (GTDB taxonomy): domain Bacteria; phylum Patescibacteriota; class Minisyncoccia; order JAHIHE01; family JAGLIN01; genus JAGLLA01. Next base: position 16,840 of record JAGLJF010000011.1, read on the forward strand.
AAGCTATTTAGTAGTTGGGAAAAAAGCGGGAAGCAAATTTGAAAAGGCAAAAAAGTTGGGAGTTAGGGTTATTAACGAGAGAGAATTTCTTGATTTGATTAAGTAAAATGTACTAATCTTTTTGGTTTTTTGATGAAGTAATATAAACTGGGTCTCAGGTATTTTTTTATTGTGTAGTGTTCCTAAATATGTTATTATATTTAAAATAATGGGGTTAACTTTTATGCTATAAAAAAAATGGCAGATGATATAAAAATTTCAATTGAAGAGGTCGAGCATATAGCAGAACTTGCGAGAATTGAACTTTCTGTGAAGGAAGTGGAAAAATTTGCTGGTGAGCTTTCTGATGTTTTGGGGTATATCGAACAGCTTAAAGAAGCAGACACCAAAGGAGTTAAACTAGTTTCTCAAGTAACTGGTCTTGTTAATGTTTTGCGAGATGATGTTGTAAATAGTAGCGACGAAGATACAAGAAACACAATGATTGATAATTTTCCAGACAAAGATGGAGAATATATCAAGGTTAAGCAGGTTATGTGATTAGTATAAAGTATTATAGTTGAGTTGATTAAATTGGTAAAAATATATAAATATTCCTAGTATTTAAGCAAAGTTTATGAATGAATTATTAAAACAAAAACTAAATAAGATAATTAAATTATCTTTGGTATTGTTTGTCATTGTCTTTGCGGGATTTATTATTTTCCTAAATTCGCCTAACGATAAAGGAGATTGGCGTCCTCAAATTAGTGTTTTTAAAGCGTCTGTCTCAGCGATTGTGTCGGATATATTAGTTGATTGTGATGAAACTGAGAAACCTAGTATTCCTCTGGACACTGAAATAATTGATTGGGCTGATTCATTTTCTTCGACTGATTGTGGTAATGAGTGGAAAAATACTTTTTCTATTTATGCTGTTTCGAAAATAAAAAATTGTCGAGCAACAGTTACAGAAACAGGAGCGAAATTTGATGGTCCTGATTGTCCATAGGTTATAAAATTTTAAAAAATCAAAAATATAAGATTATAGATTATGAAATTAAATGAATTAAATATAGCAGAGGCGTGCGAAGGATTGAGGGGAAAAAAGTTCTCTGCAGTGGAATTGACGAAAGCGTATTTAGATAGAATTGATCAAACTGATGAGAAGATTAAATCTTTTATTACCGTGACAAAAGATTTGGCGATTGAACAAGCTGAAGATGCGGACAAAAAAATAAAATCGGGTGATGTAGATAATAATCCGTTACTAGGAATTCCATGTTCGGTTAAGGACGTGATAAATACAAAAGGAGTTTCGACAACTGCGGCATCGAATATTTTGAAAAATTATATTCCAGCTTATGATGCTACTTTGATTTCACGGCTTAAAAAAGACGGAATGGTGATGTTGGGAAAAGTGAATTGTGACGCTTTTGCGCATGGCGCTTCAACTGAGAATTCTGATTTTTTTACAAGCCATAATCCTTGGGATTTAGATAGAGTCCCTGGTGGTTCTTCTGGTGGTTCAGCTTCATCTGTGTCGGCCGATCAATGTCTTTATTCAATTGGAACTGATACTGGTGGGTCAATTAGGCAACCAGCATCTTTTTGCAATCTAGTAGGATTAAAACCAACTTATGGCAGAATTTCAAGATACGGTTTGATTTCTATGACATCGTCAACTGATTGTCCAAGCATCGTCGCCAAGAGAGTGAATGATGTGGCAATCGTTTTGAATAAAATTGCTGGAAAAGACGAAAGAGATTCGACAAGCTCGGAAAATAAAGTTGATAATTACCAAGAATTTTTGAAAGATGAAAATATCAAAGGGATGAAAATCGGAATACCTCAAGAATATTTTGTAGAAGGATTAAATGTTGAAATCAAAAAAGCAGTTGAAAATGCTGTTGCGAAATTTGAAAGTTTGGGAGCTGAAATTGTTCAAATGAGTCTTCCTCATACAAAATATGCGGTTCCGACTTATTATATTATTACGCCTTCTGAAATAAGTTCAAACTTGGCGCGATTTGATGGAATTCGGTTTGGCTATTCGGCGATTAACGATGATAGTGTTGAGGCAAAAAATTTGTCGGAAATATATTGCAAATCTAAAGGAAAAGGATTCGGCAGTGAAGCAAAGAGAAGAATCATGCTTGGAACTTATGCGCTCAGTAGTGGATATTACGATGCTTATTACTTAAAAGCGCAAAAAGTTCGAGCTTTAATTAAAAAGGATTTTGACGAAGCTTTTGAAAAGGTAGATGTGATTATTACACCAACCGCTCCGTCTGTGGCTTTCAAAATTGGAGAGCACAGTAAAAGTCCTTTGGAAATGTATATGGAAGATATATTCTTAAGTGCCGTTAGTCTTGCTGGCTTGCCTTGCGTTTCTGTTCCTTGCGGATTTGCCAAGCCAAGCGATGGAAAAAATGAGATACCAATTGGAATGCAAATAATCGGAAAATATTTTGATGAAAAAAATATTTTAAGATTAGCTAGTGTTTATGAAAAAAATACAGATTGGCACAATATTAAGCCAGAATTTAAATAGATGTTAAATCAATTATGTTTGAACTAATAAATTCAGCCCAAGCTGCAGAAGAAGTTCTGCAAGTTGGGAATTTGATGATAAATATTGGCTGGTGGCCTTTTGTCTTTACGGCTATAAAATATCTATTTATTATTATAACTATTTTACTTTTTGTTGGAATAATATTAATTCTTATAAGAGTTGAAGGAGGGTTTAAGGTTAGACTGAAAGAAGCGGTTGAGGAGGCAATGGAGTCTGGAAGATTGCCAAAAACAAAGACTCAGCGAGAGTGGGAAGCGATTTCTTCTGCTGTAGAATCGAAAAATCCAGAAGATTATAAAAATGCAGTTGTTCTCGCTGAAAAATTATTTAGTAGAGTTTTGAAGGTCGCAAATTTTTCAGGAAGTAATATTGAAGAAAGATTGAGAAAAATTCCAGACAATCAATTGGAGTACAAAGAAGAAATTATATGGTCTTGTAATTTAAAAGAAAAAATATCAAGTGACGACTTTTTTGTTGTTGATCACGAAGAAGCGAAAAGGGCGGTTTATAACTTTGAAAGAGTATTCAAAGGGATGAACATTATTTAGAGATATTTTTATATCATAGCGATTTTGTAATTTGTATATATATTGTAAATATGGTATAGTATATTTAGTTTAGTGTTTTTTGTAATGATTTGTTTTTTAGTTTTAAGATAATTTGATTTGTATTCATCTCAAATTGAAATTTGAGTAGATTAATTGTAAATCTTTAAATATGTCGTCAATAAATTTATTGCCTAAAAATCTTATAGATAAAAACTATTTGATTAATCGCAAAAGAGATGCTTTTTTGATTTCATTTTTAATGATGTTAGTTTCAGTTATTGCTTATACAACAGTATTCGTCACTAATGCAAGTTCTGTCAAGAAACTGGGTGTTGTGGATTCAAGGTTAGGGGAATTAGACGAGAGCATAAAAAGAGAGCTAAATGAAAATAAGCTTCCAGTAGAAGAGAGTAAAATAGAAGATGGTAAATTTTTATTAGAAAGCCATAATTATTATTCTCAGGCACTAAATGCAGTCCAAGATGTAATAAACAATGATGTCTATCTAGTTCATGGAGAATTTTCTTTTGTAGATAAAGAAGTTTTAACATTTTCTTTTAATGGCTTTGCAGAAAATTATATGGCTGCCATAGAACAAGTTGTAGTTTTGAAAAATTCTTTTTGGATTAACGAAGCAAGTGTTTATAATTTTTTGTTTGATGAAGACGAAGGAGTGGAATTTGAAGGTGATGTAATTTTTAATAAAGATATTATTTCATACAAAGAGAATTATTGGAATTCTGGATTAGACATTCTTTCTTCAAGGGAAAATAGTTTTTTAAAGATAGAAAATTATTCTGCAAATTTAAAAGAATTTATTGACGAGAAGTATATTGTAGAAATAAAATTCAGTGGCAGCACTCATAATAGGGAGAAATTAATATTATTAGAGGACAGTTTAAAAAAAGCAAATCGCTATGTTACTGATGCATCGATTTATTATGAAATTGATAAAGGGCAGGCATCTGATTCTATAAAATTTAATGGTAAAATGGAATTCAGCTATAAATCTATCTAAATTAATTTTTGATTGCAAGATACAGTAGTGCTGTAATATTTACTAGAATTTTAATAAAATGATGGAGTGTTTAATATTTTTGTTTTAATATAAAATATTTATGTATAAAGAGGAAGTAGAAATTCATAGGAAAAAAAAATCAAAAGAATTTATAGCTTTATTTTGTTCTGTAATAGTTTCATCTGTTATCATATATTTTGTTGTTAGGCCTATGTATGAGGATTTAAAGCTTAGAGGTTTAGAAATAAAAGCTAAAGAAAGTAGTATCGAATCAAGAGAGGCATTACTTTTAAGGGCTATGGAAGTTGAAATTAATAATGAGTATAAAGCTAGTATTGAAAAAATTAATAGTTTAGTTTCTGATAGCGATAATTACGAAGAGTATCTAGCTAGTATCGTTGATATTGCAGATCATAAAAATATTTTAATTGATGAATTGCAAGTTTTGGATAAAAAAGATGTTTCAGAGAAGAGTGATGATGAAAACACAAATTTTAACAGCAAGTCTGTAAATATTATAGCTTCTGGTGAATTTTTTAATTTTATAAATTTTTTAGAAGATATTGAAAAAAATATGCCTCTTATACAAATAGAGTCAATTGCGATTGATAAGATTGATAACGATGACAGTACTTATTCCGAGTTAACTTCAATATTAAGTTTTTCTATACAAATTAATTATTTTTATTATTAAATGAAAGCAGTAAACTTAAACAAAGAAATAATAGAGAAGATAAAAAAGAAGATAAAAAAGAAAAAAGAAGTATTCTTTGAAATATTCTCTGTGGCGATATTTATATTTGTCGTTATGTTGTTCTTGTCTAATGTAAATCAAAATAAAAAAGATATTTTTGATTATGAAGCATTATTGCAAGATGATTTAAATAATTATAATTTAGAGATAAGCAGGATTAAGAATAAAACTGAAAAAGATTCATTTAGCAATCAATTAGATGATATGAAGATTCAGGAAGATCTATTTGCAGATGATGTTTATAAAGAAAAAAAAGAAGGTCCTTTTTATAAATCATTCTAATAATTAATAAAAAAAATATGGAAAATGAAAAACAAAAAAATAATTTCAAAACAATTCTTTTGTTTGTAATTACTTTTGTCTTTTTACTGTTTGTTTTCGTTGTTTTTTTAATCCAGCATAGAGAAAACAAAGAACTTGAAAACGGCGTTCCAGTTGATAATTCACAAACAGAAAATGTAAATGCGGGAAAGTTTTCAGCATCTTTTCCAACTTGTGGATTAATTTATAATGATTGTCTTGATACAACTTGTGGGTTGTATTTTTTATGTAACGAAAAGAAATATTTAACTTGTGAAATTTATGATTGTGGAGAAGAATTTGGCGTAGGTACTAAAGACGAAAAAGGGGAAACAAGAATTGTCAAGGAATTAAAGGTTGATAAGGATAAGGTCGAAGAGATTGTAAGTAAATGTAGAGGAGGGAGTTTAAGTATTATAGATAAGGAATGTGTAGAAAATAAATTAATGGTGAATGTTAGTTTAGATTTAGGAGACAAATGTGAAATAAAAAACTTTATGGCAGAATATAATCTAGAAGGAGAAAAGAAGTTTAGCTCGGTTGATGAATTTTCAGATTTAGGTAATAACGATTATTTATTAACTATGAATAATTGTGATGATTCAGTAGAATTTATTGCCATTGGAGAGGGCGGTGTTGGTATTAGATAAAAAGTTTGAAAACAAAATTATGTATAAAACAAAAACAATCAACAATTGTTCGAAAAAAATCTTTGTGTTTAGTATCTTTTTTTTCACGCTAGTTGCTTCCTTTTTATTTTTTGATGTTTTCAGAGAAGATAATAAAGCGAAAGCAGAAGTGTGTTCTAGCCCAGTTGATGTCATGATGGTTATAGATAAATCTGGAAGTATGAGTGAACTTGTAGATGGTGAACAAAAAATCGAAGTTGCGAAATCCGCAGCTTTGAGTTTTGTTGATAGTTTAAATTCGAATGATGATCAAATCGGATTAGAAGTTTTTGCGAATAGTGCGGCATTATTTGATCCAGGATTGACTGATAATTTTGGGTTAATTGATAGTAGAATTAATTCGATAAGTTTTGAGGAAGGTGGTCAAACTAACACGGAAGCAGCTATTGTATTAGCTCGAGGAGAACTTATAAATGATGGAAGAGGAACCGCAATAAAGGTTATGGTTATTTTAAGCGATGGAGTCCCTAATAGACAAATTAGTACGGGTGATCCTATTGCAAAAGCAATAGTAGCGGCTGATATAGCAAAGGAAAATGGAATTAGAATTATTTCAATTGGATTTTTGGATTCATTAGACGAAGATTTTATTGTTGCTGAAGATTTTATGAAAACGATTGCTTCTGCGCCAGGAGATTATTATTCTTCTAATAATTCTCCTTCTTGTGGGGAAGCAAATTATTTGGTTTGTATCTATAATCAAATTTCTGCATCTATTTGTGATAATATTTTTCCTGTGATAACTGAGGTTTCAAAAAATCGAGTTGGAACACTTTATGCTCAAGATGACTTGATTATTGTGTCGCAAATTTCAGATGATTTTGGAATTAAGGAACATGAAATAAAATGGTCTATTAATGGTTGGGTAACTGAAAATACTGAGCTTTGTACTGTCTCCGCGGGGACTACTAACACTTGTGAGAAAAATATTGGAACCTTCGGCGAAGGGACAATTGTATCGTATAAATCTTATGTTGTTGATACTAATGATAATGGGGTAGAAGGGACAGAAAATGGAGAAGGTACTAGTAAAAGTGTAAGAGTTGCAAGTTCAGTCTTGGAAATCAATGGCGATGTAAATGGAAAATTTCAAAGAAATCAGGATAATACTATAAAAATAAATATCAGCGATCCACAAGGAATGGCAAACAGTGATGAGTTTTATGTAAGTGTTGATTCAATAGCTGTGGTAGGAGGAGTGGAATTTAATAAACAATTAATGTCTAATTGTGTTGGCACTGGTTCAAATTTGTCGTGTAGTAATGATTTATTTAGTCCTGCTTGTGACACAGATGATAGCGTTAATGTTTATGTTTATCCAAAAAGTACTGATATTGGTTATCACAATTATGCCATTACTAAATCGGTAGATTCAGAAAATATTGAGGAGGATTTGAGTAGCGGGACTTGTAGCGATCTCATAGACAATGATTGTGACGGAAAAACTGATTTAGTAAATGGAATAGAGGAAAGCGAGTGTGATAATGTTGCTCCAGTGGTAAATATTAAAAGAAAAGTCTCTGAAGTAGAAGTTGTTGACGTTTATAGTAACGATTCAGTGACTCTTTCTTCAACTGCTGTTGATTATCCAACTGGGTTAAATGGATTAATATCTCATACAATATATTGGTATAAAAATGGAGTTTTTCAAGGCGAAGAATCATGTGGAAGTGCGGTTAATTGTGAAAAAGTTATTGGAATTTTTCCTGCAGGAACAGAGATAGAATATTATGCAAAAGCGATTGATAATTCGGGGAATAATAATACTACTTGTGGACCTGCTGGTTGTGCTACTTATCATAATTTTGTTGTTAAGGATCTTGAATGTGACGGACAGACTGATCTTACGGGATGTTCTGGAGGTGCTGGCGCTTGTTGTAATGGTATTTGTGATACACCTCAGGATAGTAATTTATTTGATAGTGAATGTTCAACATCCGGATGTAGTGGGAACAATTGGGGGTGGGTTGCGAACAATGAAAATGGGGATTGTATGAAAGATGAATGGGGTTGTTATGATGTAGTAGAAGGCTCTGGGTGTGAGGAAAGAAATTATTCTTGTTCATCTGGTTCTTGTTCTCCTGTTATTTCTGATGCATATAGTGATACATGCGCTGGATTGACTTTGAATGATTATGGATGTAATGCTCTTCAATGTGAGCTTCTTTCTTCGGTAAATGATCCGAGTTGTGATAGTGAGCTTGAAAGCATTAGTATTGTTGCTACGGACAATGAGCTGTCTGTGATATCATCAGGAGGAGATGTCTTGGATTCTAAAACTAATCAAATTACTTTTACTTCTTCTGCTAGTGATACCTATAATATTATTCAACATAAAATATTTTGGACAGATGATAATTGGATAAGTACGAATGAAATAGATTGTGGAGGATCAGAAAGTTGTTCTGGTCCAATTGGACCTCTTAGCATTGGAACTGTAATTAAATATTATTCAAGAGCAGTTGATGAAAATAGTGAGTCGGGAGAAACTTCTCATTATTCTTTTACTGTTATTGATTCATCTTGTTATAGCGCTTCTGATATGACTAGTTGTACAATTGGTGGAAACTCGGGAAAATGTTGTAACAGTCTTTGTGACATTTCATTTGATAGTACAACTTTATATGACACAGAGTGTATGGTTCAAGGATGTAATGCTGAGTCTTGGGAATATGTGTCTATTGTGGATGGAGCAAGTTGTAATGCTGCAGGAGAAGATGCTTGTTTTGCTTATTTTTCTGGATGCGAAAAAAGAGATTATAGCTGTGCTACTGGGTTATGTACATATACATCTGTGACAACTGACACTGATGTTTGTTCTGGGGATACTTTTGTTGATTTTGGATGTTCGGGAGGAAATTGTTCTTCTGGCAATGACGATTGCTCTGATTGTAGTTGCAATTGTGGAAGTTATAATTTGGATGAGAAAATTTATTCTGCGTTGAGTTTTGATGGAGTTAATGATTATGTTAATATTCCTAATAATTCAAATTTAAATCCTGCAACTGCGATTACTATTGAAGGTTGGGTTAAGTTAACAGAAAGCCTTAATTGTAACTCAAACAATAATTGGAGATCGTTATTGCATAAAGGTTCTGTCGCAAACACTAGTACTGGATATGATATAGTTCTTGAGCAAGGTGGGAACTTTACATGGGACATTGGAAGCACTGATAGCATAAGATATTATGGTTCTGGTTCTAGCTTGCAGGTAGATGAATGGACTTTTGTTACATTTATATATGATTCCTCTGTGTCACAAGCCGAAATATATTTTAATGGGATTGAAATTACGGGTGTATATTGGAATTCTGGAAGTGGTTTTATTAAACCTAACACAGGGACACTTTATATAAACAATCCTTCTGCTTCTTGTTCAAGCGGAAGTGGTAATTTTCCTGGTCTGATTAATGAAGTTCGCATTTATAATCGAGCCTTGGCAGATGATGAGGTGCTACAGCATTATCAAGGAGTATATCAAGATGAATCTGGATTAGTAGGATATTGGAAACTTGATGATGAAGGAGGTGTGGCCTTGGATAGTTCTGGAAATGGCAATAATGGAAATTTGGTAAATGGTTCAACTTGGGTAACATCTTTTGATAATGCAAATAATGTTCCTTCATATTGGAGAACTTGTTCTGATTTAAAAAATAATGATTGTGATCTTGATATAGACGCGAATGATTCAGGTTGTGATGGAGAGTTTACTTCGTTGGATATATCGGCGAAATATGGAGCTAGCTTAGAAAATACAATTCCTAATAATGGAGACATTTATCGTTCTGATATAGGAACTTTGAAATTAATCTCAATTGCTTTTGATAGCATTTTTGGAGTTAATGCACACTCTATTTTATGGAGGGCGGGAGGAGTTGACCAAACTCCAAATAATTGTGGAGCCTCTGGCTCTTGTGAAATTAGTGTGGGCGATTTTCCTGCTGGTACTGTCGTTGAATATAAATCGTTTGCATCAGATACTAATAACAATTCTGCTTGTGATCCTGTTGATTGTAGCTCTTATTATTCTTTTACGGTTCGTGATCTTGAATGTTATGATATTGATACAGGAGCTGATATCGATGGAATCTGTGAAAGCGGAACTGGAGAGTGTTGCGGAGGGGCTTGTGATACATCTTTTGATGATTCAAATTCAAATGGTTATGACACGGATTGTAAGGTCGTTGGATGTAGCGGAGAATCTTGGGAGTGGATTCCGGAAGGTGATTCAACTAGTTGTAATGCTGCCTCATCAAATTTATGTTCTATTTTTTCTATTTATGGTTGTGAAACAACAAATTATGAATGTTCCTCTGGCTTTTGTGAAAACAATCCAATAAATCAAAAAACTGATTATTGTTATGATGATTATAAGTTTAAAGATTTTGGATGTGATACTGGTAATTGCGAATCTAATGATATTAATTGTAAACTTAGTTGTGATTCTGGTTGTTGTTGTAGTTGCGGAAGTTATGACTTGGATGAAAAAGTTTATTCTTCATTGAGTTTTGATGGAGTAGATGATTATGCGATCATAAATCCAATAGGTAATTTTCCGACAACAGAAATTACGGCAGAATTTTGGATGAAATCTTCAGACACATCTAAGGATGGAACTCCAATTTCTTATGCTACGAGCGGTAATAATAATGAATTTATAATTTTTGATTATGGCAGTTTTAGACCTCATATAAAGGGTGCTTCTGTTGACACTGGAATATCAGCAAATGATGGAAGTTGGCATCATATTATTGTGACATGGAGAAGTTCAGATGGACAGGTTAAGCTTTATAAGGATGGCGATTCTCAGGTATATACTGGAACTTTACAACTGGGTGTAACTTTATCACAGGGAGGTTCTTTGGTTGTAGGACAAGAACAAGATAGTGTTGGTGGAGGATTTCAATTAAGTCAAGCATTCTTAGGCCTTATTGACGAAGTTCGAATATATAATCGCGCTATATCTGAAAGTGAAGCATTACAACATTTTCAAGGAGTATATCAGTATGAATCAGGACTAGTGGGACATTGGAAATTTGATGATGCTATTACCGTAGATACAGCGATAGATAGTTCTGGGAATGGAAATAATGGAACTTTGATAAATGGTACGACTTGGGCGGAATCTTTTAATGACTTTAATAAAAATAATGTACCAACTTATTGGCAAGCTTGTACTGATAATAAGGACAACAATTGTAATGGTCAAGAAGATAGTACTGAGTTAACATGTGATGGTGTGTTTGATGTGTTAAGTATTAAAGCAGAAGATAAGAATGGAAATATTCTTGGAGATGAAGATGAAGTAAAAGATATAGATACTGATAAAATAAGTCTCATTACAACACCTGTTGATTTTGATTCTGGAGTAAAAGAAGTTACTATCTATTGGACTGTTGACGGAGTTTCTAGTCAAAAGACTTGTGGATATGGTGGGGGAGACGATCCTTTCGAGGGTGATGACACTTGTTTAGCTGAAATTGGTCCGTTTGATGCTGGCACCATAGTGGAATATGATACTCAAGGACTTGATAATAATAACAATTCAAAATGTAATCCTAGTGATTGTATTTCTTCAAATTCTTTTAGTGTTATATTGTCAAATATAGCGCCAGTTATTTCTGAATTAAGAAAACAGCAAAACGAGAGTTATTGTAATGGTCTAGACAATGTTTCTTTTCTTTGGACATATTATGATGAAGACGCGGTTCCAAATACAAATACTCAAAACCTTTATGAAATTCAAATGAAAAAAGGAGGCGTATCTGATGATCCTTTTGTTTCTGGATTTTTTGATAGTGGACTTTTTCTTGATATAAGTAAAGATTCACAAACTCATTCTTATTTATATAACAGTAATGATACTGAAAATAATCAGGATTTTGAATATAACTCAACTTATTATTGGAGAGCTAGAGCTAAGGATATCAAAGGTACATTTTCAGATTGGGTTGT
>JAGLJF010000012.1 GCA_023142595.1 Minisyncoccota bacterium
GATGAATTAAAAGAACACAAGAAAAAAATCGGCTCAGAACATACCAACCCTGAACATAAAAAAAGCTATACAAAAGAAAATAAGAAAAAGTGTTGTAAAGGGAAAGATTTTAACCTTCAATTTATTATTGGTTCATTGGTATCAATTATTATAGCTTTGTTAATATTTTTTGTTTTAATACCTTCTCTAGAACAAAAAGAACAACCCCTAGACTCTGAAAAGATCACCAATAAAATTGAAAGTTTTATTAATAAAAATTTAATGCAAGGAAACAGGTCTATAACAGTCACAGAAAAAGCAGTCGAAGAACATGGATTATATAAAGTTGTGATAGATGTCGGCGATGGAAAAAATCTAAACTCCTATTTAACTAAAGATGAGAAAATTTTGCTCTTTGAAGGAATCGACATTGAAGAGGTTGAAGCAAAAAAGACCGAAAGTTCAGATGAGACTCCATCACCTAAAACAACAGATATTCCCAAAAGCGAGAAGCCAAAAGTTGAAGTTTTTGTAATGAGCCATTGCCCTTATGGAACACAAATTGAAAAAGGAATTTTGCCAGTTGTGAAAACGCTTGGCGACAAAATCGATTTTGAATTGAAATTTGTTGATTATGCTATGCATGGAGAAATTGAAATCAACGAACAGTTACAGCAATATTGCATCAAATCACAAGAAAACGAAAAATTTATTCCTTATCTTGAATGCTTTCTTGAAGCAGGAGACTCAACCAGTTGTTTGACAGAAGCCAAAATTAATATTTCAAAGTTAAATTCTTGCATCTCTACAACTGACAAAGAATATAAGCTAACAGCAAATTTCAAAGACAAAACAACTTACAAAGGACAATATCCCCCATTTAACATTCATAAAGAAGATAATGTAAAATATGGCGTTGGTGGTTCTCCAGTTCTTATCGTCAATGAAGTCACTGCCAGCTCTGCGCGAGATTCAAAAAGTTTGCTTGCCACAATTTGCTCTGCTTTCGAAACTGCTCCAGAAGAATGCGCCACTGAACTTTCTTCAGCTCAACCAGCTCCAGGGTTTGGATCTGCTACTGGAGGAAGCGCAGCATCTTGCAACTAGAAAATTAATTAAGAAATAACATTTTTCAAAACTCCACTTGCAAAAAGTGGAGTTTTTTATTATGAATTAGATTTGTTAGATGCTTTTTAAATTACTAAATTTTAAATTATAATAAGCTATTCCTTATTTACCAACAGCACAATCGTTGACAAGTTCCAAACTTCCTGCTATTATATCACAGTAATCATTTTTCTATACGGAAATTATGGCCTCATCGTCTAATGGTTAGGACACCAGGTTTTCATCCTGGCAATAGGGGTTCGATTCCCCTTGAGGCTACAAACAAAAAAACAGGTATAACCTGTTTTTTTTATTGTATAACAATCCATTTATAAATATTCCCCAATTTTATATCTCACTCTTTTTGAAATTGTAATAATCTTATTCCAATCATATCCCATTCTAACAAATGTTTCTGCAGAAGAAAATGGTCTGATTTTTCCTTTCTCAATCAAATAAACTGCACCAGAATTTGGATACTTCACCAAAGTTCCATCAAGATGTCTGCCTATCTTTTGAATGCTTCTTCCCTCTTTATATTCTCGCAGTACAGTATTATCAACTTGAACAATCCAATCCCACTTATATCCAAACTTTGAAAATATTTCGGCAGTTTTAATCCAAAGTTTTTCACTGCCACTTATAACATAAACTTTATAATCAGAACCTTTCACTATGGTTCCAGATTTTAATTTACTTGCAAGCGAAGCTGTCGTGAAACTCATTTCTTCAGAATTAAATTTCTTTTTATATAAACCACTAGATGTTATTATTTTATAATAATAAGTTGTATTTGGTTCTAGGTCTCTTAATGTAATCTGATGGTTTAGAGAACTTAATTTTGAAACAACCGATTTTTTCCTATACTTTCCAGAGACAGTACCATAACTAATATGGACCTTAGCTGCTAAATTAGTTCTAAATTCAATTTCCACTCTTCTCGAAAAAATATTACCCTCACTAAAACTAAGTGGTTTAATATTTGAAACTTTCAAAACAAGCCCTTTATCATCATAATCATGAGTATTTATTACAAAATATTTTGAAGACATATTTCCCGATCTATCCTTCGCTTCAATTCGAAAATAATATCTTTCGCCAGCTTCTAACTTGTGGATAAACGACTCGTGACTAACGGCATAATTTCTGACACCTATTCTTTTGGCCTTATCTGCTCCTAAAGAATCATTCCAATAATAAATATTTGCATTTGTTTCTTCATTTGTTTTCCAAAAAAGAACTGTGGCATTACTCGTAGTTTGCACAACTCTTTGCTCTAAAAACACAGGCTTAACTAATTCTGTTCGTTTCATATTTTTTGTTGAAAAACTTTGCACAAATGCTTCTTTTTGATTTTGAACTCGATCTGTCGCCACAATTTTATAATAGTAAATTTTCTTTTTTTCAAGTCCTGTTAAAACAATTTCATGTCTTTGATCATATCTACTATAACCAGTTTTTCTATTTAAATCGTTAACATTATCACCAAAATAAACAACACCCGTTGTATCGTTATTAGTCACCCACTTGATGGTTGCTTTTCCATTTTCAATATTCAAAACTTCAATGTTTCTGAATTGTATATCGCTATCAGCAATTGCACTAGAAGCAAAAAGGATAGATATAAATATCATAAAAGTAAAAAGCATATTTTTTCTCCAACTTTTCATAAATGTTTTTAATATTAATAACTCAATATTATTGCACGATTTTCATCAGATGTCAAGGACCAAATAATAACAAACTTAAAAAATGCTGAATCCCATAAAAATTAAGAATCTATGGATATTTTCAAGCCTGCCTTTTTAATTTATTTATAAACATCACTCAAATCAAAACTTTCACAAAATTCAGAATTGTTTTTTGTCTTTTCTATGTCAGAAAATGAATACTGTTTCATTTTCATCGTCGTGAGTTCTTCATTAATATTTTCCCAAGGAAAGATTTTATACTCTTTATACTTTAATCCTAATTTTTTACATTCTTCTTCACTATACTCTTCACAATCATTTTGTAATCTTCCATAAAAACTAATTTTCGCATCTTTTATGACATTTTGATAATGATAATCCATATTTGAAGCGGCATAAATGATTTCGGAATTTGGAAATTGTTTTTTCAACCCTTTGGCAGCGTATGAGGCAGAAGTTCCAAAACAATGATTTCCTTCAACCAATAAAAAAACCGTCTTTTCCTCTCTTTTAAAAATCCCTTCGTTAATTTTTTGAATCTGTCGTAATTCAGCCAAATTATTCTCGAAAAAATATTTATATTGCACAGGTAAAATTTTCAATATATTTAGCCTATATGCTAAATATGTTCCAGAAATATTTCCGCCTCTCAAAAGCGGAACAACTGCATCAATTTTAATCGATAGAATTCCCCGATGCTTGCATTGGTTGGAGTTGTCAAAAGGGATTTCTTCCTCTTGATACCTCGGCAGCTTGCTGCGAGGTTCTTCATTATTATTTTCTTTTACATATTTTTCAACTTTACTACCCAAGACATTCAATTCTTTCTCAAAATATTCATCCCAAGACATTTTTTTGATTTGTGATTTTTTTACCATGTTTATACTATAATTAGTTAATCTCTAGGAGGTCCTGATAAACTAATAAATTTCAATTTTAGAATTTGTTTTTTGAGCTAAATCCTAGATTCCCGCTGGAGTTTATGCTGAATTTATTTCAGTGCGAGAATGACAAAAACTTCGTTTTTCAGAGGGCCTTTTACATGCTAAATTTACATTTTAATAATAACAAATATTTTGCAATTTACAAGTAAAAAAGATAAAATAAGATAAGTCAGAACTAATAACTAACATTAAAAATATTTTTATGAAAACAAAATGCAAACTTCGTTTAACTCTGATTATTTTTTTATTATTAACAATCGCTATAATAAAAATTATTTTATCGGATTTATAATAATTATTTAGAGCTCGTTCTTCGGAGTGTGAGTCAATTGCGATAAGTTATTTATTGTAGGTTGAAATTCGAACCCCATCTATAAACGGATCTGTAAAATTATGTTATGAATTTTAAATTAACAAAAAACTGAATACTTGAGAACAAAAACAATAAATTTTTATCAAAAAAAACAAGAAGGTCATGTTTAACCTTCTTTTTTGAACATCAAAAAGTCACAACACTTGTTATCAAATGACTTTCTTTGAAAATCATCGTAAAGAAAGATTAATGTTGCAAACACAAACATCAATACCATTCCTGAAATACCGATAGAATTTTTAATTCCAATAACTATTTCGGGAAGTTGTAATGAAAATACTCCCAAAAAAATGATAGCCAAAAGTATAGACAAGTTTTCTTTTATTGTCACTAAATTCACCTCAATAACATCTTATCATTTTATATAATTTAGTCAATTCACAATTATTTCTTCCCTAGCTCTTTCAATGCCCTTTTTATTCTTTCGCTTACATCTTTGATCTCGGACGGAATGTTAGCAAGCGCCTTTTTGGCCTGCTGTACGCTATAGCCCAGAGAAACCAATGCCTCAATAACATCTGTATGATCGTTGATTTCCTTGCTCTTTTCTTGCAAAACATCATCGCTATCCAAAGAAGAAAATTTATTTCGAAGCTCAAGAACAACTCTTTCTGCTGTTTTTTTGCCAATTCCAGAAACGCGTGTCAAAATACTTGAATCACCTTTAGCAATTGCGACTTTGACTGTTTCAGGATCAGCCAAAGACAAAATTCCAAGACCAGCTTTTGGTCCAATTCCTGAAATTGAAATCAAATGTTCAAAAAGTTCAAGTTCATTATAACTTGAAAATCCGTATAAAGTTAAAGCATCTTCTCTTACATTCAAATATGTGAAAAATTCAACCTCATCATCAATTTTATCCTGACAAGACAATAAAAAAACTTTATATCCAACTCCGCTAGATAATAAAATGATAAAACTTTCGTTTTTAAAAATGATTTTCCCTTTTAAGTAAGCAATCATATATTTTTATTAGAGTATAAACACACCTGCTCAATAATTCAGCAATTTATTTTCTATTCATCTCTGTCTCCATAAATAAATTTATCTTTTTCTTTCGCCTGTTTATAAAGCTCAATAATTTTTCTTCGGGCTGTAACTGGATGCGGAACCGACTTAAGTTCGAATTTTTTTTCTTCAGCTGCGGTTTGAATTTGGATACTTCCAAAACCAAACATTGTTGGAATTATTCCTCTGACATTGCTCGTAATATCCTGTATCTTTTTTAGATCCAGTTCTGAAACCGTACGATTGAAAAATCCCTTTTGTTCGATATCAAGTAGTCGTTGATTTGTTATAATCCAAATATCCAAATAATAGTCCACCCAAATCACAAAAGCTGTAATCCAAACAAATCCATAAAAGATAAGGGAGAGAAGAATATAAACATTTTGATAAGGATATTCTAAAAAAGCTGAAAATATTTCTGGAATAATAAAAACATATGCCAAAATAGGTAACAATAAAAAAAAGAAAATTTGTATTGCATAAGTAAGTAGCGAAATCGGGTGTTTTCGCAAAACAAGAACTACATTTTCGTTATGATGTTGTCCTGGAAAAGTATATTTATCTATTTTATGTAAATTTATTGATTTTTTAATCATATCATTTATTGAGAAAATTTATATTTGATATTTCTATAAAATCTTTCACGTTCATTTCATTCCAATTTATTATACCGAAAAAATAAAGTATAAAAAAAGACAGAGAAAGAAGAACCACTAAAAAAAATATGGCAACTTTTTTTGTTGAATCTCCTCTAATTCCATAACGGTTCAAATGATAAAAAATAAGCCAACCGAATAAGAAAAAAATGCCCAAAGGAAGAAAAACAAAGGCTAGAAAATCCATGAGAGGGAATGATGCATCTAATGACATAGTTTTTGAAAAATTATTTATAATAATGTATTCTGGTTACCCTCTGGATATTCGATACCCAAGTGATCATAAGCCATTTTTGTCACTTTTCTACCACGAGGAGTTCTTTGGAGAAAGCCTAGTTGCAAAAGATATGGCTCATAAACATATTCAATCGTATCTTCTTGCTCTGAAAGACTGGCGGCAATTGTGGAAACTCCAACTGGGCCTCCACTAAATTTTTCTATGATTATTTCAAGAATTTTTCTGTCAGTGTGTTCTAACCCGTAATTATCAATTTCAAGATGGTCAAAAGTTTGATTAACAATATCTTCATTTATCATTCCATCTCCCTTGACTTGAGCAAAATCACGAACTCTTTTCAAAAGACGATTTGCAATTCTTGGTGTCTGTCGAGAACTTTGGGCAATTTTTTCTGCTCCGTCAATATCAATATCAATATCCAAAATTTTACCAGATCTTTTTACTATTTGTTGAATATCTTCATCTTTATAAAAATCAAGTCTTTGAGAAATTCCAAATCGATTCAAGAGCGGAGACGAGATTAAATCAATTCTTGTTGTCGCTCCGATGAGAGTAAATTTTGGCAAATCCAATCTGATAGTCCTGGCTGATGGTCCCTTTCCAACAATAATATCTAAAGCGTAGTCTTCCATAGCTGGATACAAAACTTCTTCAATCAATTTATTCAATCTGTGAATTTCATCAATAAACAAAATATCACCATCTTCCATATTAGTTAGAATTGCTCCTAAATCTCCAACTTTTTCAATTGCTGGACCAGAAGTAATTCTAATATTTTTATTCATTTCATTAGCAATCAAATACGACAAAGTTGTTTTTCCAAGTCCGCTTGAACCGTGAAACAAAATATGCTCAATTGTTTCATTTCTCTTTTGAGCTGCTTTAATGAGAATATCAACATTCTTTTTGATTTTATCTTGTCCAATAAATTCTTTTAAAAGCTTTGGTCTAAGCGACAAGTCTAAATTCTCATCTTCTGCTATTTCTTTTGCATCTGTAATTTTCATATTATTATACTAACATATTATTTATATTATTATACTAACATATAACCAATGCTTTAAGCAATCTCGTTGTCTAAAAATATTAAAATTAGAGCTCTTGACAAGATTGGTTATTTCTGCTAGAATTGCTAGTCAAGTTGAAAAAGCGTTGATTTTTAAAAAGTATTTAGTAATTTGTAGGCAGTTGGGGACATTATCCCAGACCTGGGTAGTTTGGGTTCCTGTATTGGAATTTTCTGGTCTATTCCTCGGAAATTTCTCCACCCTCATTCTTTTGTAAGTTGAGGATCTAGCTGTCTGCAAATTATTAGATACTTTCTTTTTTTGCTTAAATTTGATATGCTATAAATATTACAAATTATAGTATTAATTAAATGGTTTTTAGAAAAGATATTAGCGAAATGAAAAAGAAAATAATTTTGATTATTTTTTTTATTTTTTTGTCTCTTGTCGCTTTTTATAAATGGCAAACTTCAATCTCAAGTTTATACTCATTACAAGGAGATAAAAATTATAATACCAAAAACTACAACGAGGCATTGAAAAATTATAAATATACAACAGTTATAGATGGTGATAGAAATGTTATATATGATGCTAAAATTAAAAGGGCAAAAATATTTTTTGAGCACGGCGACCTAGAACAATCAAAGCAAGAATTATATAAAGCAATCAAAGATAAAAGAAGTAATTCTGTTGCTTATAAAATTATGGGAGATATTTATTACGCGGAGAGAAATATTAATAATGCGATAATTTATTATACTAAAGCAGATCAGATCAAAAGTTCAAAAGAAACTAAAATTAAATTAGGAAAAAGCTTTATCGCCATTAATGAAAAGAAAAAAGCTTATGACATTTTTTCACAACTATCTTTAAATTCTACTGATTCAGAAATATTATATTATTTAGGTCTTCTTAATTTTTATAATAATCTTGAATATAATTCTTTTTTCCAAAAAATTGAGAAAGAAAATAATGATTATGAATTTGAGCTAAAAACAATAAAAGAATTTTCAAAAAATTGCTGTGATATTGAAAATGAAAGGTATAAAAATATTTTAATTGCTGATTTGTATAACAAAATAAATCAGCCCTATCTGGCTATTAGTAAGATTAAAGAAAATGATTTCGATTACAGAGACGCTTGGATGATTCTAGGTAAAGCTAATTATATACTGGGAAATTATGAAGAATCTCATAACAATTTTCAAAAAGCATTCGATATGGATAGTCACAACTCAGAAATATCTTTTTGGCTCAAAAGTTCTGCCGAAAGAATGAAAGATAAATAAAAGAATTTTTTATAAATTAATAAAATTATTCGTTTAGGATTTTCAAAAAGAAGATGATGCTATATAGTATCATCTTCTTTCTATATGAACATAAAGTGAACTTAATTTTTGTTAACAAAAATCTCTCCAGTCACTCTTCTTATTTCTTCTAGCGATGTTATTCCTTCAATTGCCTTTAAAATTCCATCTTCTTGTATTGTAATCATTCCGTCTTCTCTCGCTTTTGCCATTACTTCTGAGGCAGATGTACTTTGAAGAATAATCTTTTCTATGTTTTGGGTCAATGTAAACATTTCGTAAAGCCCTATTCTTCCTGAATATCCAATGAAATTACATTTTGAGCATCCACTACTTCGGTATATTGTTTTTATATCTTTTGGAAATACCATCGTACTATTTCTTGGAATTTTTGACATAATTTCCTTAAGTTTATCAATTGTCTCTTGGGCAGGAGCATATTCCTCTTTACAATGTTCACACAAAGTTCTAACCAATCTTTGCGCAATAATAGCATTAATTGATGGAGAAATTAACGTCGGACTGACCTTAAGATGTAAAAGCCTTGGTATGGCGCCAGCTGCATTGTTAGTATGCAATGTTGAAAGTACTGAGTGCCCCGTCAAAGCAGCCTGAATTGATATTTCAGCAGTTTCAGGATCTCTTATTTCTCCAACCATTACTACATCTGGATCTTGTCTCACCACAGCCTTAAGACCCTCAGCAAAAGTTAATCCAGCATCAGGATGAATTTCAGTCTGAGAAATCCCCTCAAGTCTATATTCAACTGGATTTTCAAGAGTAATAATTTTTATATTTGGTTGATTAAGCCTGTGAAGAAATGAATACAAAGTTGTTGTTTTTCCACTTCCAGTTGGACCCGTAACCAAAAGCATTCCAGTCGGTTTAAGAAGTTGCTCTTCTATTTTTTCCATATAATATTGGTTAAATCCTAGTTCATCCAATTTTAAACCTGTTGAATCTTCCGACAAAATTCTCATAACGATACTTTCACCAAAACTACTTGGAAGAATAGATGCTCTAATATTTATTATTTTATTTTCCAAGTTTATACTAAAATGACCATCCTGTGGCATATTAGAAACATTTAGTTTCATTTTTGAAAGCATTTTTACTCTTGATATAATTGTTCTGCTTGCTTTTATAGGAAGGTTAACGATGTCTTGAAGAACTCCATCAACTCTATATCGAAGTCGTATATAATCAAGATTAGGTTCAATATGAACATCACTTGATTTTGTTTTTATGGCCCCTGCCATAATTATATTAAATATTTCGGTTGTATTAATTTCTGCAATTCTTTTTTTGAGATCTATAATATTATGCACTCCTTTTTCAAATTCAGTTAAGTCTTCTTTTTTCAAAGTAACTCCTTGATCTTCAAATTTTTTAGTCACAGTTGAAGTATCATAGGTTAACCAAGCCTTTTTCAGGCTATCTTCTGAAACCACTATCAAAGTATAATTCATTCCATTTTCTGTTTTTATTTTTTCAAGAGCCTTTTTTGTTTCATAGTTTTCAGGATCTTTTACTGCAATTTGTAATTTTTTTCCAACTTTATAAATTACAGCCAGACCAGCACTTTGAGCAGTTTCTTTTGGAATCAATTTTATTGTTTCAGCAACCACTGGAATTAAACTTAAATCTACATAAGGAAGATGATATTTGTTCGCTATAGCACTTGCTTTTTCTTCTTCACTCTTGTGATATAACTTTTGAATTGTTTCATCTTGAACTTTTTCTTTTAACTCTTTGATATCTTTTTTTGTATCATCGTTGTTTGTATGAATTAAATGTTGCATATAATTATATTATTGAATAAGAATAAAATAAATTTAAATTATTGAAAATTTGACAATATACATAGCATAAATCAAAGATTAATTTTATTATACCATAAATTCAGCTTCATTAAAATATAAAAAAACAAGACCGCTAAAGTCTTATTTTGAAAATATTTATTAAAATAAACTAGATTTTCATTTTTAAATTATCTTCATATTCTTTTATTTTTTTCAAAACTTCTTTCTCGGCTAAGTCAAGTTCGGTTTCATCGGCTCTAAAAAATATTTGATTTTCTTCTATCTGTCCTTTGAATAATTTTCTCAAATCGCTATAATCCATTTTTTCAGTACAATTGATAATACCATTTACGGCTCCATTATTTTTATACAAAATGAGCAATAGATTAAATTCAGGAGAACTATTTGCAAGTTCACTGACAACTAAATTTAAATTTTCTGGAATAGTATTTGTTCTTTCAAAATCATCTTTGCCTACAATAGACCATCCTAATTTATACTGACTATTATATTTCAAATTAGACATAATAGTTCCCATAATTTTCAAAACTGATATTGATTTTGTTTTATACAAATATCTTATTATGTTTTCCTTGTTAGCTCCTTTTGATATCAAGGCAGCAGCAGTCATAAACGACTTTGGGGTTGTGTTCTTATTTTGAAAACTTTCCGTTTTTGAAATTATTCCCGTCAAAAGATTAGTTGAAATATTTTCATTAAATAATTTTTCATCAAGTTCTGAAATAATGTTATGCACAATTTCAGAAGTTGAAGACATTGTCACATCAACAAGATTTATTTTCCCAAAAAATTCATTTGAAGGATTATTATCAATATTTACAACAGGAATATCATAAAAAAGTTCTGAATTATCATCATAGACAGTACCTAAATTTTCAAGATCTGAAGTGCCAAGAATTATAATTAAATCATATTTAAATTTTGAAGATTCAAGGGATGTCTTTTTTTCATTTAAATCTCCGTTTTTCGCTGTGATAAAAATTTTCAATTTATTTTCTTCTACTTCATATCTGAGTTGTTGTAGTTTGTCTTTTTTAATATCAACAGAAAAAATATAATCACGAGCTCCTTCAAGCTTATGTGTAATTAATTCCGATGAAGGCATAAAAGAAAATTTTTCCAAAATTGCAGTTGGACTTACAATATCTGTTTTTTTGCCTAATTTTTTCAACGCAGTATAAAAACCCAAAGCTGAGCCTAAGGCATCGCCATTCGGATTTTTGCTTACACAAAGCAAAATTGTCTCGCTTTTATTAATTTGATCAATTATTTGTTCTTTCGGTGAAAGCCCCATTTTATTTAAAATTTAATAAAAATTAAAACTCAACGACAATCTTTTGTTGATTAGTTAATTTATCACATTGAAAAAATATGTCAAGAGGAAACATAAACGAAGTTATTTTTTTGATATATTTTCATTTATAAACTATAATTCAGATAATATCGCTCGTATTAGGTTTCTCTAGTTGTCATTTCGAATGATAGTGAAAAATCTATAAACTTAACCATTCTCACTCTCTTAAATTAAAATAAATTTTTTATGTCAAAAAAAGAAATAACAACAAATAGTTCCGAAGAAACAAAGGAGTTTGCAAAAATGCTCTGCCAACAATGGCTGGAAATTAATAAAACCAAAAATTCAAATTGGTTGGTTTGTCTTTATGGAGATCTTGGAGGAGGAAAGACAACTTTTTCTCAAGGCTTGGGAAAAGAATTGGGCGTGAAAGAAATTGTAAACAGTCCAACATTTTTGATTATGAAAAAATATATTTCTGCAATTAAAACAAACAAGAAATATACACTATATCATTTTGACTGTTATCGCATTTCTGATTATCAGGAAATTTTGGATTTGGGATGGGAAGATATACTCAGTGGAGAAAATAATATAATCCTAGTTGAATGGCCAGAAAGAATTGAAAAAATCTTGCCCAAAGAAAGATTGAATTTGAAATTTGAAGTTATTGATGAGAATATGAGAAAAATTGTTTTTGATAAATAGATAAAAAAAAGAGATAGCTTGATTGTCCTTAAGATTGATTTTTATAAAATATCAATAAAAACTCTGATAAATTAATAAATTTTAATCATAGAATTTATTTTTTACCTTAAATCCTAGATTCCCTTCTGCAAGGGAATGACAAAAGCTTCGTTTTTCAGAAGTTCTAACATTAATCATTAAAACAAATTTATGATTACAAAAACATATCTTGATGGAAAACTAAATCAATTAGAGGAAAATTTAAAAAGAAGGATTGAGACAAAAGATAATTTTCAAACTGAAGAAATAAATAAAAAGATTTCAGACTTGAAGGATTCTGTGAATTTAATTAGTGAAAGAGCAATAGAGAACAAAGATATTTTAAACAATTATTTAGTTGAGCATAATGGGCTGAAAGAAGAAGTTCAAAAATTAAAACATAAAATTGAAAGCATTGAAGAGCACAAAAAAGATAATTCAAGCGTAAAATTAGAAAATGATGATATAATAACTTCTGATATTTAATATAACTTGAGTACTTTTTTTGAATACAACAACCAGACATTTTACTTTCTATTAGCCCTGCTGTTGACATTTTTTAAAAAGTTGTGTATGTTGAATTTATTTGGAGAAAGAAGTATTATTTATTATTAATAAGCGGAGGTATTGTTAATTATAAATAGAAAAGTGAGGGCAAAAAAACCCTCCAAGTTCACAGGGGAAAAACAGACTCAATTTTTTAAGAAATTATCTTCCAGAAAAAAAATGGAGAGGAGGCAAATATTTAAGATTGAAGCTGGTCGTCAAATACAATTTTCAAAAAAAGATCGCGAAATAAGTTTTCTAAAGGGAGATTGTAAAAAATGTAATATTCATTGCGCTTGCGAAAACCAACGCACTAAAGCATGTAAGAGATGCAATGGAAATTGCACCTGTGAAAAGCGGAAAAAATTGGTACTAGCTATCACTAAGCGATGGAGGCTAAATAGCGAACCTTTAATAGATAGTAAACCTGGACAAAAATCTTTCTCGTATGAGAAATTTAGGCCCTGATTTATTAATTTAAATTTTAGGGTCATTTTTTTGCCTAAAATCTGGAAAAGAACTATAATGAAAGAAATTATATAAAATAAAAAAAATATAAAGATAGGTGATATAAATGGCAAAGACTAATAATAAGATGAAAATGCACATTGCTGTGTGGATTATGATGAATTTATATGTATTGGAAGACTTTACAGAAGCAATCGAAATTTCAATTATTAAAAAGGTACTTGCTAAGGCTGGTTATTGTAACGAAGAAGTCTCTGAAATAATAGAAATTTTGAAAAATAATAAATTTATTTCTATTTCAGATGAATTTGTGGCTATTACTGAAAATGGAATTTCATTTTGGAATAGTAAAAAATTTCTAATAAATATTAGAAATATCATAAACAAGGGATAGCCCTTGTTTCTTTTTTGCCTAAAATCTGGAAAAGGTTATAATAAGATAATAAAAGCGATTATAATTATTAAATCGGAATATAAAAGATATGATGTGATATTTCAGTTCAACTCCGCTATCACTACGTTTAACATTCCAAACGATAAATCGTACTCCAAGATTTAAGCTTAAATTTTATATATGACTAATAAAAAACGATTAATTCTGATAGATGGGAATGCTTTGATGCATAGAGCATATCATGCGATTCCACCTCTAACAACGAAAAGGGGGGAACTTGTAAATGCTGTTTATGGATTTACTTCTGTTCTTTTGGGAGTTATTAAAGAGCTCGAACCTGATTGCATTATTTGTACATTTGATGTAGAGGGTGGCACTTTTCGCGATGAGATTTATTCCGAATATAAGGCAGGTAGAAAAAAACCTGATCAAGAATTTTATGATCAAATTCCGAAAATCAAAGAAGTTGTCAAAACTCTTAATATTCCGATTATCGAAAAAAAGGGTTTTGAAGCAGATGATGTGATTGGTTCGCTTGCAAGGCAAGTTGGAAAAAATGGAAAATTCGAAACGATTATTGTGACGGGAGATCTTGATACTTTACAACTTGTTGATGAGAATACAAAAGTTTTTACTTTGCGCAAAGGAATAAAAGATACAATTATTTATGATGAAAAAGGAGTATTCGAAAGATATGGTTTTTCTCCGAATCAAGTTATAGATTATAAAGGTTTGCGAGGTGATCCATCGGATAATATTCCAGGAGTAACTGGCATCGGAGAAAAAGGAGCGACAGAGCTTTTGAAAAATTTTAGCTCAATTGAAAAACTTTATCAAGCAATCGAGAAAGATAAAGCCGAGGATTTGGTTAAACCAAAAATTAAAGAAAAATTAATTGCGGAAAAAGAAAAAGCTTTAATGAGCAAAAAATTGGCAACAATCGATTGTGAGATGGATATAAAATTTGATTTAAAAGACTGCAAATGGGGAGATTATGATAAAGGAGAGTTAAACAATCTTTTCAGAGAATTAGAATTTTATAGCTTAATAGATAGAGTTGAAAAAGCAAATGGAAATAATCAAGATCAGAAAATAGAATCAGAAAATCAAGCAGTAAAAAAATATGTAAAATATATAATTTTAGATACTGATAAAAAAATTGATAATTTTTTGCTTGATTTGAAAAAGCAAAAGAACTTTGTTTTTCAAACAAGAAGCGACAATGAAGATATTTCTCAAAGAGATTTAACGGGTATTGTTTTCCTCTGGGAGGAAAGTCCGATATATTTTATTCCTCTTGTTTTGAAAGATAATAAGCCAAATTTATTTAACACTTCCGCTTTAGCTGAAAATTTATCAATTGATAAATTAAAGCCAATTTTAGAAGATGAGAATTATAAAAAAATTGGATATTTCTTCAAACGAGATATTGAAAATCTTGCAAATCACAATATTGACATCAAGGGATTAGAATTTGATATAATGATTGCTGCATATCTTCTTGATCCTGGGAAAAGAGATTATAGCAAAAATAAAATAATATTTGACTATTTGGGTCACAAAGATAATGAAGAAATTGAGAATGAACAAGAGATGAAAGAAAAAATAACAAGTGCGAGTATAATTGCAAAGCTTAGCCATTTTTTTGATCTATATGAAATTATGAAAAAAAATCTGGAAGACGAGGATATGGAAGATTTATTTTATAAAATTGAAATGCCAATAACAAAAGCACTTGTCAAAATGGAAATGAATGGAATTAGCTTAGATGTAAAATTATTGAAAATTTTGTCTGATGAAATTTCGAAACAAATCATTAAGCTTGAAAAAAAAATACACTCTCTTGCTGGCGATGAGGTTTTTAATATTAATTCATCACAACAACTGTCGCATGTTTTATTTGAAAAAATGAAATTACCAACAGAGGGAATTAAGAAAACAAAAACAGGTTTTTCAATTGCAGCGCCAGAACTTGAAAAACTCAAAGAAGAAAATATTATTATAAGTTTCATTTCTGAATACAAGGAGCTTGTAAAATTGAAAAATACATATATTAATGCTTTGCCAAAGTTAGTGAGTAAAAAAACAAACAGACTTCACACGACTTTTAATCAAACCATAACTGCCACTGGTCGTCTTTCTTCATCCAATCCTAATTTGCAAAATATTCCAGTGAGAACTGAGATTGGCAGGAAAATCAGAAAGGCATTTATTACTGAACCTGGACGAAAACTTGTTTCCGCAGATTATTCTCAAATTGAATTGCGAGTTGTAGCGATGGTCGCCGATGATAAAAAAATGAAAGAAATTTTTAATAAAGGTTTGGACATCCATAGTGCTACTGCCGCGGAAGTTAATCAAATTCCACTTGAAGATGTTACTGCTGAGATGAGAAGATCAGCAAAAGCCTTGAACTTTGGCATTATTTACGGGATGAGCACTTTTGGATTTGCACGGTCTGCTGGAATTGAAAATGACCAAGCAAAAAAATTTATTGAAAATTATATGGAAAAATTTTCAGGAGTTGCCAAATATATTGAAAAATCAAAAGAAGACGCTCGAAAAAATGGTTATGCTGAGACGATTTGGGGAAGAAAAAGATATCTTCCTGAAATTAATTCCTCCAACGGATTGATTCGCAGTTCAGCTGAAAGAATGGCAATTAATATGCCAATTCAAGGAGCAGCAGCTGATATTATGAAAATCGCGATGCTCAAGATTGACAGTTGGATTGATGAATATAATTTAAAAAATAATGATGCCATAAAACTCCTGCTTCAAGTTCATGATGAATTGATATTTTCCATTAAAGAAGAGGATGTTTCTGAGGCGACAAAACATATTCGAGAAATTATGGAAAGCAGTCATTTGAAGCTTGATGGCAAAAAAATCGATTTCCCAGTGCCAATCGTGGTTGATGTGAAAATGGGAAATAATTGGGAGGAGATGAAGAAGCTATAAATTGAAGAGGGGTCTAATTTCTATTGTTAATTGTTATTATTAAAAGAAGAGGGTAAATTAGATGAAACAGAAAAAAGAAAAGTAATGCAAGTTGGTGATTATATTGTAATGTCAGGACATATATTTAAAGGATGGACTAGTTCTATTCCAGTTAGCGATGAAGACTCAAAAAAAATAGAAGAATTAGATACAATAAAAGTTGTAATTAATGAGATAATATCAGAAAATCGCTTATTAGTTGAAGGAGAAGGAGTTCAAAAAGAAGTCTATTCATTACGATCTGAGGAGATAAAAAAAGAAATTGTTTTTGATGATGAAATAGGAGGTTTTGATAATGGTGATTCTGACAGAAGTGATTCTGAAACAAGAGGAGTTTCTCCATAAATATCAAGTAATGAAATAAATAAATGATTTTTAATAAAAAACAAACTATTAAGAAATAGTTTGTTTTTGTTTGGGTAATATTATATAATGAAAATAAGATGAGGATATTTTTTTGACCAGTGAATTAATTGAGGTCAAAAAATAACAGTCCTTTTGGGAGTGTAGAACGAAATGGAATGTAGTTTTACTGAAAGCGGATATAATAATATACTTTTGCTAAACTCCACTATATCAATTAATAAAAATATCAAATATGATCAAAATACAATTAAATAAAAATCAAAAAATTTATCTGATTATAGCCACTGTGTTAATGATTTGTGCAGTGATCTTTTTTAATTCGCCGAATAAATGGCTTGGGAGCAATACAATAACGATTGAAAATGAAAATCAAGACCAAATTGTAAAAAATGAAGTGAGCACTGATGAAAACAAAAAAGGGAACGTACAGAACAGAAACTTAATCAATGGAATTGAGTGTGAGAATTCACAGGCAAGACCATTCGCCGTGATGCAGGCGGGAGATTGGGAAGCGTGGCCTTTGAGCGGAATGTCTGAGGCGGACTTGGTTATTGAAATGCCAGTTGTAACAAATGGAATTACGCGTTATATGTCACTTTATGTTTGCTCAGAGCCCGCAGAAATTGGAAGTATCAGAAGCGCCCGACACGATTTTATCCCTCTAGCGATGGGATTTGATGCGATTTATGCTCATTGGGGTGGATCTCATTATGCTCTTGATAAACTGAATAATAAGATTATGGATAATGTAAATGCTCTGTATCTCGATGGAAGTGTATTTTTCAGAAAACCAGGATTACCAAAACCACACGATGGCTTTACGACAATCGAAAAATTACGAGAATACTCCGAGCGTGTTGGGTATAGATTGGAAAGTAATTTTGAAGGATATAAATTTTATGAACAAGAAAATCCAATAGATAAAAATGGAAGACTTAGCATCGGATATTCATCTTCATATAAAGTTGCTTATACTTATGATTTTGAAAAAAATCTTTATTCTAGGTTTAAGGGAAATAAGATTGATAAAGACAAATTAACCTCAGAGCAAATTAGTGCGAAAAATGTGGTGATTATGTTTGCAAAATCTCGACAAATTGAAGGACAATATAATGATATGGACATTGAAGGAGAGGGAGATGCAATTGTCTATCAAAATGGCTGGGAAATCAAAGGAAAATGGAAAAAAGATAAATCTGATATGAAATCAAAATTATATTTTTATAATGAAGCGGGAGAAGAAATTAAATTTGTTCCAGGAAAAATTTGGATTCAAGTTGTTCAAACAAATCAGAAAGTAAATTGGGAAGTTGAATAGAAAAATAATAATTATTTTATTAAAATATTATGAAAGTTCTCATAATTGGTTCTAGTAAAAAAGAAAAGGTAATAAATTTTGAAAATGAAGCTAAGGTTTTGGGAAAAATACTTGCTGAAAAGAATCATACAATGATTTCAGGGGGGGTTATGGTGTGTTTGAATTAATTTTTAAGTCATATAAAACAAACAGTGGTAAGAAATATGTTGTTTATTTACCATCAAAAAAAGAAATGGGAAGATGTGGAGGAGAAATAGGACCGAAGCCAAATAAAATTATATATACAAAATTAGATTATCCTGGAAGAAATTTAGAAATGATAAAAAACTGTGATTGTGTTATAGCGATCGGAGGAGGGCTATTTACTTTTACTGAAATAATTCATGCAAAAAAAGATTATGACAAAAAAGTTTGTGTAATAGACAAAGGGAATTTAGCATTATGGATAAAATCGATTGATAAAATTAAAAAAAAGGTTTTTTTGACGAAGGACATAAAAGAAGCAATTAACTATCTCAAAAAATAAATGGAAAATAATAAAAAATATATAAACCTCTATTTCGGCGATGATGATTTTTCTATGGCTGAGGAAATGAAAAAAGAAAAGGATCTTTTCAAAAAACGAGGTGATGAGATGAATATTATTACAATTGATTGGAAAGACCAAAGCGTTTCTCAAGGAGAGAAAATAGGCAAGCTTCAGGAGGCTTTGATGGGGACTTCGCTTTTTAGTAGTGATAAATTGGTAATTATTAAAAATAGTTTATTTTCCGCATCTAAGAAGAGCAAAGAAATAACAGAAAGTGAAGAAAATATTAAAGACGCAGTTAGTGATTTGATTTTGAAATATTTTGGAAATATTCAAGCTGGGATAAAACTTTTCTTCCTAGAGGAAAACCTAGACAAAAGAAAAAAGGTTTATAAAGAACTATTAAAAATGGAAAAGTCAGGAGCAGCTACAATAAAAGAATTCACTATGCCTTTGAATTTTCAGTTTGACAATTGGATAAAAAATCGAGTAGAAAAACAAAAAGGAAAAATTACTCGCGAGGTAGTTAATGCTTTGGCAATATCACTGGGAAAAGGGTTTGCGCAAAAAGACAAAAGCGGAAAAATTGTTCAGTCTTACAACTTATGGGAAGCGAGCAATGAAATTGAAAAGTTGATCAGTTATTGCGGTGAAAGCGAAATTGGTGTCGAGGATATTAAGCTTTTAGTAAAGTCAAAAGTTGATATGAATGTTTTTAATTTAATCGATAGTATCGGAGCTAAAAATCGTGCGAAAGCTGTGATGATTTTAAATAAACAAATCGAAGAAGGATTAAATGAAAATTATATATTAACTATGCTTGTTTATCAATTCCGAAATTTAATCAAAATCAAAAGTTTATTAGAACAAGGTCTTCCAAAACAGGAAATTGTTTCTCAAACAAAATTACATCCCTTTGTCGTGCAAAAAAGTATCGGACAATGTCGAAATTTTAATTTAGAAAACTTGAAATTAATTTATAAAAAACTTTTTGACGCAGATTTGGCAATTAAGACAGGAAAAATAAATCCAAATCTTGCTCTTGATTTACTGGTTGTTTCGATGGTATAAATTTATAAAGACAAATTACAAAAATATTACCAAAACAAAACACCCCACTTGAGGGGTGATTTGCTTTGGTCTATTTCTCGGTTTTTTGTTTTTAGACTTCTGCTATTGTCTTTTATTTTAATAAATATATGGGTGTATATTTATTTCTTTTTCTTAGATTCAGTCTTTTTTTGTAAAGAATTCGCCTTTTTTGCTAAACCAGATTTTTTTCTAGAAGCATTGTTTTTCTTAATAAGGCCTTTTTTAGCGGTTTTGTCTATATGTTTATAAGCTTGTTGCAATATTTTTTGAATTTCTTCAATGTTTTCATCGGTGATTTTGTCAACTTGTTTCTCAAGTGTTTTTATAAGGTCATTAAAGCTCTTCAGGTCTTTTTTCATCTTACTCTTAGTCCTGATGTTGATTTTTCTCCTTCTTTCGTTTTGTCTCAAAGCTTTCTTCGCTGATGTCGTATTTGGCATGATTATTATAAGTTATAATTATTATTCAATATAAGAATGTTATTACAATTTGCAAGAATTGTCAAATGCCAAACTGTTTTCGTTAAGTCATTTTGACTGACAAGTTTTAAATCATAAAATATCTCCCCCTCCTTTTGGGAGAGGGTTGGGGTGAGGGTAAATATGGGTTGAGTGAAATTTTTCATTTTAAGACCCTCTGAAAAACGAAGTTTTTGTCATTCTCGCACTTCGACAACCTCAGTATAAAATCCATCGGGAATCTAGGATTTAATTCAAAAGATAAAATTTTTCGCTTCAAATATTTTTACAAATTCCTCTCGTTTTATTGTTTATATCACTTTTACTCTCCTTAACATCAAAAGCGAAAATATGCCAATTATCAAAGTTGTTATTCCAAGAATTGTTAATGCTTGAGTTAAGCTATATATATCCACGACTAATCCAATTATTGGAATTATCATTGCATAAAAAAACCTTTGTGACATATTTTGAATAGATAAAGTGGTTGCTCTGATATCCGAACTAGTTAATTTGTTTATATAATCTTCTATCACTGGAGTTGCAAATCCCTTGGCAAACTGTTGCAAAAAGGCAAATGAAAAACTAAAAATATAAACAAAGTTACTCATTAAAAGATAGCCTATACCAATTAACAAAACAAGAGAAATAAGAGAAACTTTTGGACCAATAATACCCTCAATTTTATGAGCATATTTTGAACCTAACGCAGCAACAACATTAAAAAAGGCAAATACAATTCCAAAATATACAATATCTAATCCAGAAATTTGAAAATATGGCTGATAGAGCCAAAGTGCCGCCCCATTAAATCCAAGCAAAACTCCTGAATAAATAATAATCCATTTCAATTTTTTGTTATTCAAAACGACAGTTTTGATAATTCTTAACATATCAACTATATATCCTTTCTTGAAAATCAATTTATGTCTTTGTGGCTCCTTTAGTGATATAGCAAGAGGAATAAGAAAAAACATAGCCAGAAGTGTCATGTATATAGTCCATCTTAAATTTATTTTACCCACAAATCCTCCAACTATATATGCTAATGCTAAAGACATATATGAATAAGATAAAATATTTCCCCAAATTTTTTTATACAACTTTTCTTTTTTCAAATCCTTCAAGGTATCATAAAGCATAGCTGAATTTGCGCCAGATATAAAAGCAATTGCAAAAGCAAATAAAATTTCAGCTAATAAAAATTGATAAAAATTATACCCCAAGCTATAAGTTAATAAAGCTAGAAAAGTAAAAAGGCTAGCATTTATTAATGATGTTCTTCTCCCAAAAACATCAGCAAAATATCCTGTTGGAATTTCAAGCAGAACGATAATCACAGAATAAATTGACTGCAAAATCATTATCTCCGTTATACTTAAACTGTTCTCTTGCCAAAAAAGAACCATTATCGGCGTAAAGAAGAACAAACTACATAATATTTGAAACATATACAATTTCCAAATATTCCTCTCTATCTTTTTTATTTTCATAAGAGGTTGAGTTGAATTATTTAATCGCATTTAAAACTCTTTTCTGCAAATTTTTATAAGGAAACACATTAACAAGTTGATAATTATATTTCTTTGCTGAATTTAATTCAAAGTCTTTTATATATTACCTTGAATTACAAAATTCCACACAAAAACAATTTATGAAATATTTTTTTGTTTTTATAATTAAAATCTTGGATTTTTTCTAGTATTGTCTTTAACGTCTTTTATAAACTTATCAACATTAAATTCTATGTCAAAACATTCTTTTAATAAAACAGAAGCAATTACTACATTGCCATATTTATTGAAATGAATAGTATCAATATCTCCTATTTTCGCACCGGTAATTTCCTCATTGCTTTCCTGAATTAAAGTATACATTTTCTCTCGATATTTTTTTTCAATTAACCTAAAAAAATCAATAAATAAAAAATTAGGACTATCTAAATAATTAAAAGCGATTTTTCTATCATTGTCTAAAAAAGTATTTATTTTATTATTTCTTTTTTCATCAGAAGATGGAATGCTTGTTGTAAAAATAATTTTAGCTCCTGTCTCTAATAGTTTGTCAATAATTTGTTTTGTGTTATTTTTAGTTTCTTCTAATTTAAAATTATAATAAAAATCATTTTTAGAAGTACTTAAAAATATCAAATCAGGATTTTCTTTGATTACAAACATTTCAAGATTAGCCAATAAATCCTCAGAGCTAGCTCCGTCTAAGCCTCCGTTAAACGATTGAATAAACCAATAAGGAGCTTTCCAATCGCCTATAATTTCTTCAAATTTTTCTCTTAATGCATATTTCACTATTTCAGCCCAGTTTGGGAAAGAATAAGCAACGACAGTCGTTGATGCTCCATAAAAAACAATCTTAAAAATATTCTCATCTCTTATTTTATTTTCTATTTCTTTTATCAAATTCATATTTTTATGGAATTTATTTATCTTTACTTTTCAAAGACTCTAGTCTTTTATTCTCTTCTACTACCCCTTTATCTAATAGAAAATCTTTTATAATCTCAAACATCTTTTTATGCCCAATTGAATTTGGATGCACGCCATCTTCTAATAATTCTTTATAATCCAATTTGCGAAATTCTTCATACATATTCACAAAATGCACGCCGATACTATCACAACAATGTCTTATAATTTCATTATATCCTTCGATTTCTCTATTTCCATATTCAATATTAAAATCCCATTTAGCAGGTTTTGTTCTTTTCTCATCAACGCATGCAGGTCCAATAAAAACAACCTTTGCAGAATATTTTTTGGCAATTATTAAGATCTTTTTAACATTTAAATTAAAATTGTCCAATGTTATATTAAAACAATTTTTACTTTTAACAAAAGCTGCATCATTTTTTCCAATTGATATAACAATAATAATCTCTTCTTTCTCGCCAGTGTCTTCTCTCTCCCACAATCGATGTTGAATTTCATATTCAAACCTTTCAAGTAATTCTTTAGATGTATCCCCAGAAACTCCAATATTATAAACCATATAATAATAATCAGAGTTATTTAAACTCTCCTTTATGTAAAAATTCTTTAATCTATTTGCCCAACCTCCTTGTTCATCCCAATTACCAAAAACAATACTATCCCCAAAAACTAAAATCCTTGCCATAATTATTCATTAAAAATAAAATTATATCCTTACCGTTAAATTAAATTTCAAAATTAATCTAAAAAATTTCGTCCCTTCTCCTTTTGGGAGAGGATAGGTGAGGGTTTAGAATTTCACAAAATAATTACAAATCTATAATATTTAAATTATTTTACCTCAACAAATCTCTTATTGCTCTCATATGACCTTCCATTTTTGTTATTCATAATTGCGAAAATTTTATACTTCCCTGAGATAAAATATTGCATATCTTCTTCCCATAAAATTTGATATAAACTGTCCTCTCCTGGAACTGGATATTGAGCCGAACCAATTTTCTTTTTAATTCCTGGCTTTTTAACTAAATTCATATCAGCATCATATATGCTGTCGAGTTGATAATAAAAATCTACATTTCGAACATTCGAATCCGAAACCGCAACATTAAGAATAAATGGAAAGTCAGTGTCCAAAATTGGCTTAAGATATAATGAAGAATCGTTACTGACAATAACCGTTATTTCTTTTCGAGTTATATTTCCTACTTTATCATAAACTCTGACAGAAACTACATGTAGCCCCTCCTTAGTTTCAGACGACAATCTATAAGAAACTTCGTAAGGAGAAACCTTGCCAACCCCGACAAGATTATTATCAAAATAAACATCAATTTGTTTCAAACCAAAAACAGTAGAAGATTCTGCTCTAACAACCAACTTACCATTTTTCACAATTTGATTATCTTGAGGATAACGCACATTCAAAATCGGCATCTTGTCCTCTTCTCTAACCGAACAAACTTCCGTCGGAATATTTGTATTAATTTCAGTTGCATTCTCCTCTGCCCACAGCAAAACTGACTCTTCCCAGTTTACAAAACTTGGATCAAGAGAAAATTCTTCCAGTATCTCCGACCTTGGATCATCTTTGTCAACATAATACAAAATATTATGAACTTCAAAATATGATTTTTCTTCAATTTGGTCTTCTGGGGTAAGCTCAGTGGCAAGTTTGTCTTCGCAAGCTTTGTCAATTTTAATCACAACCTCATTGCTAAATTCTCCGTCTAAGATTCTTTTACCAGTTTCAATTGGTTCTGGAGAAATAAAATTTTCAACAGAGTCAAGCGCAAGTACTCTAGTCATAAAGTCATTCCATATCGGAGCGGCAACCGTGATCCCACCTCCTTGTTTCATTTTCTCTCCGTTATTATTCCCAGCCCAAACTCCAGCAACCAGACTTGGTGTATAACCAATTGTCCAACCATCTTTGTAATCGCTTGTCGTTCCAGTCTTAGCAGCAACTGGTCTTTCCCCAAGATATAATTTATTTTTTAATCCAAAGGTCTTAGCCCTAGCATCATTATCAGAAAGAATACTATTGATATTTCTAGCCACCTGTTTATCCAAAACATCTTTTGGATTTTCCGTAAATTCTTTCAAAACTTCTCCATATGAATCTTCTACTTTCAAAACACCTACTGTATCATTTCTTTTTCCATCATTTGCAAAAACACTATATGAAGAAACCATATCAACCAACTTCACCTCTCCCGTTCCAAGAACCAAAGAGAGTCCATATTTATCTGGACTATTAAGAGTTGTAATTCCTAAATTATGTGCCATTTGAACACTGTCTTTTATGCTAGATAAATACAACGCTTTTACTGCAGGTATGTTCAACGATCTCCCTAATGCCTCTCTAACGGTTACGGGACCAGAAAATTGAAAATTATAATTTTGGGGAATATATTCTTTCCCACTTCCATCTTTACCAAAATTTGTTTCTACGTCAAAAAGAATTGTATCGGGAGTATAACCCTTCTGAAATGCCGTCGCGTAAATAAAAGGCTTAAACGACGAACCAGGTTGACGATTTGAAATTGCTACATTTACATTTCCATCTTCTTCTATATTAAAATAGTCCTTACTTCCAACCATTGAAAGAATTTGCCCGTTTTTCGGATCAATCGCAACCAGAGATGCATTCTTGGCATTATATTGAATTGCATTATTCTCCGCTCCTTTTTTCACTGCATCTTCAGCAATAAGTTGCATATCATAATCCAAAGTTGTATAAACTCGAAGACCTCCTTTTTCAACTTTTTCTTCTCCGTATTCATCAACTAATTGCTGTTTTATATACATCACAAAATGAGGAGCCTTGATGCTTGCTTCAAAGGGTTTAATTCTTTTTAATATCTCTTCTTCTTTGGCAATAGCCTCTTCTTCTTCGTTTATGAAACCCTCTCCTCGCATTTGCCAAATAATATTTTGATAACGATTTTCTAACGCCTCAGGATGAGCACCGTATGGAGAATAATATGTTGTCGCTTTTGGAAGTCCTGCAAGGAGCGCTGATTCTGAAATATCCAAATCATTGGCCGACTTTCCAAAAAATGTTTGTGCTGCCGATTCAATACCATACGCATTTGAACCATAAGGAATTTGATTCAAATACATCTCCATGATTTCATCCTTACTAAACTTTTGCTCAGTTTCAATTGCCAAAATAAGCTCCTTAATCTTTCTCGTAAAAGTTCTCTCAGAAGTTAGAATTGAATTTTTTATTAACTGCTGAGTTATAGTCGAACCTCCCTGAAGTTTTTCTCCGCTGATAACATCTTTATAAATTGCTCTGGCAATACCACGAAAATCAACTCCATGATGTTTATAAAAATCCTGATCTTCAGTAGCAATCGTCGCATTAATAAGATGTTGCGAAATTTGATCCAGTTTCACAACGCTTCTTTTTTCCTCTCCATGTATTTCATATAATAAATGCTCACCAGCTCTGTCATATATTTTTGTCGATTGAGCAACGCTCCTGTCGGCAATCTTATCTGGATTTGGAATATCTTTTGAAAAATATATAAAAACGCCAATCATTGTCACAGTCCCAACAACAAAAAACATCATTGCTATTTTGAAAACTAATTTGAGAATTCTTTTACTTTTTCCTTTTTTTCTCTTACCCTTTTTAAGTCTAAAAATTCTCTCAAACAAAGACGGCACAACCTTTTTTTCAATAACGCCTTTTCGAACAATCCCTTTTCTAACCACTTTTTTGCTACGAACTTTTTTAAGCAACTTAAAACCAAGACTCTTTTTTCGATTAGGTCTTTTTTTTGCCACTACTTTTTTTTCAATTCGATACTTTCTTCTAACTGCCACAATTTAGTGTTTAATATTTAGCAGTAAATCATATTCTAGCTTTGCTTAATACTTATACATTATAGCGATAATTTAATGTTTTGAAAAGTCCGAGAACTTGTCGTTTAAAATACTATCATTCTAAGTTTAATGACAACGTACTGAAAAATCCAGTTTCCATGCACACACTACTTTATACAAATTCTTGTATTTCACAAGAATTTATGATAATATTTTTA
Organism: Minisyncoccota bacterium; assembly: GCA_023142595.1. Classification (GTDB taxonomy): domain Bacteria; phylum Patescibacteriota; class Minisyncoccia; order JAHIHE01; family JAGLIN01; genus JAGLLA01. The sequence goes on from JAGLJF010000012.1 coordinate 26,830, forward strand.
TAGATAGGAGATGAACAAAATGTTGTCTAAAACAAAAAATGCCCCAACAGAAACAAAAATATCGCGCGAAACAGCACTAAAACTAAAATCAATAAACTATTTTATTGTTTCTATTTTCACGCTTGCTGTCTCACTGGTAACTTGGACAAAATTAGCAGAACTAAATCTATTACTATATAAATTATTGTTGATTGCAATAACTATATTCGCAATATATTCTACTTCAAAACCAATCAAGAGAAATCTTAATGTCGAATCTACAATTGCACAAAATGCAAGGGCTCAAATAGAACGACTAAGAAAAGATGGAGTTCCAGAAGAAATGTTAGCAATAATGGAAATGCCCGTAAATATGTTTTATGATCTGGCAAAAAAAGAGCCTAAGCATACAAAAATATCGTTTGGATTTGTAAGAAGAATACGTTATGTGATAGTTAATATAAACAGAAGTTTTGCTCGTTTAAAGAATGCCTATACATGAGAGACAATTTTATCTCTCTTTTTATTTGTTTTAAGACAAGAATCCTTGCGTAGTATGTTGATTTATAGTAGTATTTATATAGGAGAAGTGTATATGTCCGAAACAAACAATAATATTATTGTACCAGGAAAAGTGTTCCGACAAGGAATATTAGATGTAATTGAAAAGAAAACTGGAAGAAAAATTCCTTTTAAAGCATTCGACAATTTCGATGAGAGTGATTTTGGAAAATTAATTGGAATCAACACAGTAAGAGTAACAATTATACCAAGACTTCTTCATAGAGTTTTTTGCCTAAAAGGAACATATAATAAAGCTGTAGCAAGTACATGGCTGATAAAAAAAGGATTTAAATGAAGAACCTCGCAGCAAGCTGCCGAGGTATCAAGAGGAAGAAATCCCTTTTGACAACTCCAACCAATGCAAGCATCGGGGAATTCTATCGATTAAATCCTTAAATCAGCTTTTTTTCTTGTATTTAAAAGATAATTATGGTAAATTGAAGTTATTAATGTCAAATACGCAATAAAAAGTGGTTTTAAAAGAGATTTTAGATAAAAAAAGAAGAAGCACACTTAAAGCACCTCAATGTATCGATGCATTATACTACCAAAGAAAAAGCCATCACCCGTTCTAATAACTTTATCTTTCTCAATTAAGCTATTAAGAGCTTTTCCCATAGTAATATAATCGCAACTCTCTCTTAATCTCATTTTAAGAAAAGTAAAGCTAAAATCTCCTCCTGATTTTTCTGCTTTAACTTTTTCAATGATTTCTTTTTCTACTTCTTCTATCGGTTTATCTGCAAATGGATGCATTTTATCCTCCGTACATATTCTAATATTATCTAAACCACAACCAATTTAAATAAATATGTCGATACTATTAGTAAAATTAATATTTTTTTTGAAAAAGTAAAAACATCTATTAAAAAATAGATGTTCATCGATGTTTTTTTCCTCTTTGTCTTTTTTCTCCTTTTACGCTTCCACCAATATTTTTTTGCTTTTTAGCTTTTAAAGCTTCTTGCCTTTTCTTATTTCCTTTTCCTGCCGTTGCCAAAATAGATCACCTCATTTTTAATGATAAGACTATTCCATATAATTCAAACAATACACAATAATTATATAACAGTCAATACTTATGAACAAAATTAATACAGATTCAAAACAAATTGATGAAATTTTGAACCGTGGTACGATTATGGAAATTTTACCGACTTCAAAAGAATTTCGCGAAAAATTAACAAGTGGCGAAAAACTTCGATTTTACATCGGAGCTGATCCGACTGCTAAAGCGCTTCATTTAGGACATGCGCAAAATTTAATGATTCTAGAAGATTTTCGCAAACTAGGACACGAAGTGATTTTTCTTATCGGAGATTTCACAGGTATGATTGGAGACCCAACCGACAAAAGTGCGGCCAGAGTTAGACAAACGCGAGAAGATGTTGAAAATAATTTCAAAGAATGGCTAAAGCAAGTGAAAAACATCTTGTCTTTTGAAGATAAGGACAATCCAGTCAAAGTAAAATACAACTCTGAGTGGCTTTCTAAATTGAATTTTAAACAAGTTATCGATCTTGCTAGTAATTTTACAGTCCAACAAATGCTCGAACGAGATATGTTTCAAAAGAGAATAAATGAAAACAAGCCAATACACCTTCATGAATTTTTATATCCCTTGATGCAAGGCTATGATTCTGTAGCGATGGCTGTAGATGTAGAACTTTGCGGATCTGATCAGATTTTCAATGCGCTTGCGGGAAGAACTTTGATGCAAAAATTGAAAAACAAAAACAAGTTCGTGATTGCTGCCAAATTGATTGCAGATGAAAAAACGGGAATGTTGATGTCCAAGTCCAATGGCACTGGCATATTCCTTGATTTAAATCCCAATGACTTGTTCGGAGCAATTATGTCCCAGCCAGATGGAATGATAAAACCCTTGTTTTTGGGATGCACAAGAATTTACTTAATAAAAATCAATAAATTAATGAGCTTAGACAATCCACGAGACGCAAAAGCGAAACTTGCGCGAGAAATCACGGCAATTTACCACGGAGAAGATAAAGCTCAAAAAGCCGAAGAAGAATTTAATAAAATTTTTCGAGATAAAAGCAAACCGACCGACATTCCCGAAATCAAACTATCAAAAAAAGAATGTAGTCTTTTAGAGTTACTAATTGAAACAAAACTCGCCTCTTCAAAATCTGATGCTCGCCGACTTGTTCAGCAAGGAGGAGTTCGAATTGATGATGTTGTCCAAAAAGATTTCGAAAAAGAAGTCGAAATTAAAAACGAAATGATTGTGCAAGTTGGAAAAAGAAGATTTGTGAAAATTGTTTTATAAAAATTCGTTGGCTCTAGTTTCTCAACTTGAACCAATAAAAAGTTAGGAAACTAAAACTAATTTATTCCTAATTTAAGATAATAAAAAAACCGCTAAAGCGGTTTTTTTATTGTGAAAATTTTATATTTACAATAACCCAGCACCAACTAAAGTCGCTTCATTCCCAAGTCTGGATTTCAAAATTTTTGTTTTTCTTCCTGGTATTAAAGCTCTTTTTAATGCCTCTTTTTTTGCTAATTGCAAAATTTCATCCTGTTTCACAACACTGCCACCAACAAGAATTACTTCTGGATTTATCGTATTGATAATATTTACCAATCCTATTGCAAAATAATGGCTTGTTTGCTTGATAACTTTTTTATCTTTTTTTATTCCCTTAGCCGAATCAATCGCAATTTCTTTTGCCTTTTTTCTTTTTCCGTAAAATTCAAAATATAATTTTTCAATCGCTCTTCCTGATACATATTGTTCGAGACAACCTCGGTTTCCACAGGAACATTTTTTACCATTTTCAACTATAATCATATGCCCGAACTCTCCAGCAATATTATTTTCTCCTCGATATAATTTATTATCAAACTCAATTGCTCCCCCAATTCCTGTTCCAATCGCAAGATAGACAATATTGTGATAATTTTTAACTCTTCCAAAAACATTTTCAGCCAAAGCAAAACATTTAACATCATTTTCAATTTCAACATCCTCGCCAATCATTTCTTTAATTTTTTTCTTTAAATTTAGGTTATCAAAACCATTTATATTTGGAGTATGAATTATCTTATCATTCTTATAATCAATTTGTCCTGCAATTCCAATGCCAATTTTTTCAAAATTATTATCTTTTTTGTAATCAACTATAAGTTCTACTAGCTTTTGAATCACATCTTTTTTATTTTTTGGTGTTATATTTTTTTGATAGTCAAAAATTTTATATCCCTTTTGAGAAAACTCAATAATCCCACTGGCAATTTTTGTACCACCTATATCAAAAGCTAAAACTCTTTTATTATTTTTCATATTTTTTTCTTAGCAAATTTAACTTATATGTGTATTATAACACTAATAAATCAAAAATAAAACGGATATAATATCCGTTGTTCTTATTGTTCTATGCCATATCTTAGATAATTATGCATTTTGATCAACGTAGAAACCATAATATAAAAACCTAAGAGCATTATAAACATACTTACCATGTTTATATCGCTTCCAAAACTAGTTGTCAAAAAAATATATATTCCTAAAATTAATGTTATAATTCCTAAAATAATTATTTTCCATGCCTTAGCCTTCATTTCAATCCTCCTGAATTCTATAATAAAGCTTTTTTAGAATATTGCAACATCATATTAAATTATCGAGATTGAGCCTCCTTAATTTAAATTTTATAAATATCTTCGGTTAAAAGCTCATAATATTTTCGAATAATTCTCCTAATTCCAACTGCAGACCAAAGTTGAACCTCACTGCCTTGATTTTTATTTCCTGATAAATCGTGAAAAGGAACTGCCTTTCCATCTATATCTACATAGACCTCTGGAATTGAATTCATTTGCTGCACCGCACTCAGCGTATCTTCGGAAATTTTTAAAATAGTTTTTTTAATTAATCTCTGCGAATCAACAGACCAACCTTCAATAATCGAATGCTTGAGATGTTTACTCAAGCCAAGAATAACAAAGGCAGTCTGCTTGATCCAAATAACCAACCCATGATATTCCTGTTTTGTATAAAAATATTTGCTTTTATTTGCCACGAGAAGAGGACCTGACTTTGTATAAAAATAATCAGGATTTAACAAGCGATTGCAAAAACTCGTCACATCATCTTCACTTTCATTCAAATATGTATAAAGATATGATTCATCGAGATGATTTAATTTCATTTTTTCATATTTTTGCGAACCCTTAGTACTCTTTCCATTTCCATAAAGAGCAATGGCATATGCAGTACTTCCATCTTTATTTGTAAATTTATACTCTTCCTTTTTCTTTTTCCACTTCTGGCACACTTCTTTGATTTCAGATAAATCTTTTTTCTTAAAACCAAGTTTAATATAATGATTTTTTATAGCTTCCAATGCTTTTGGATAAAAAACAGCATTTACATCAAATGGAGCGATAAGACTATCAAGTCGTCGAAAAGCATCCCCACTATCCCTCCAATTTCCAGTATCGTGACTTTTCTTAAATGTTATATGATTTCTTGTCTTAGCTTGATGCAAAACAAATTTAGCTACGAGATGCATTTTTTTTCTATTGCTCGTTTTTAACCAAAAATCTTCTGGCAAAAAATCTATGCTCATCAAATATTTAGGTTCAATATCAATCATATGTCTGTCTAGAATATTCTTGCCCGATATTTCATACTCATATTTGAATTCTCCCACAACATCTTCGTGCCATCCCTCTCCTTTCGAATTTACATTTTTTAAACTCTTTTCATACATGTAGCTTTGCAATTCAGAGGTAAAGTCATGATGCCCAATGTCAGCTGCCTCCATCCAGTCTCTTGGAAAAACCGTGCCAAATCGATCACCAGAAGTTTTTTCCCACTCAAGAAGATGCTTAATCTCGACATCAGTTTGATTCCATATTTTTTGAATAAAATTGTTTTTATCTTTAAAAACACTGAAATCAAAATTGTTTTTTTCAATTAAACTAATTTTTTTGAATTTAGTAAAATTTAAATCATTTGTATTGGCTTTCAAAATCAAAGAAATTTTTTCCTCATTTGTTGAAATCTCAAATCCTGTGAATGGTCGTTTAATCTTTTTGATCTGAACATCACCGTCAAATTCAAATATTGTTTGATAAAACTTCTTGCCATAAGTTCTCTTGAACTTCAATTGAGTCTTTCCATTTTTCTTGATTAATCTCGCAATCTGAGGAACAAGACGATCATAAATTTCTCCTCTAATTTGCAAAAAAGTTTTTGAATCAACAATATCCCGCACAGTTCTCATATCATCCATAGCAGGATAGTATAAATTTATTTTACTTGTGTTAAATTGTGCCTTAATCTGAAGAATATCATCCTCGCTTACAACTGAATCAATTGTAATTTTGTGTCTTGGAATATCAATTAATCCGCAATAAAGATGATTATTCGGACCAATAATCCGAAACTGCTCATGAGCATCAAAATCAACATAATACCCACCCGCAATCCATAAGTTTTTATTTATTTTCATAATTTTTATATAATTTAAGTTTTTAACTGTATCAACTAATGGTTAAACTGTTCCACTTAATTTCGCTAATATAAGCCAAAATTTGTATGAATTAACTATTAAGCTACTCCTAACTGTTTCACTTCTATTCTATCACTCTCCAAAAAAAATTTAAATTTTCATTTGAATTACTGCTTTGCCGCTATCAACAGAATAACAAATAGCTAGTCTTTAAGGTTTTTTAAATCCACCTTTCTGTTAAACTGCTGTTTTGCCGTTTCAACAGAAACTCTAACCCAGCTATCCTTCCCCTCTTTTTTTATACTTTTATTCTTCAATCTTCTTAATATATTATAAACCATATCATAAGTATAGCCCTTATGTTCAAATATTTGCATAAAATCTCTAGTTTTCCCCTTATTATATTTCTCTAAATAATTAATTATTTCTGCTTCTTCTTGAGTCTTAGTTAATTTTTTAAATCGTTGTCTTTTACCCGTTATTTTATTCTTCTTCGAGAAAACTAAAGAATAATTACATATTTTTCTATGCCAATCAATTTCTATAATTCCCTTGTCTTCCATTTCTTTTGCTTTTTTTATATCAATATCTCTCGATATCTCATTTTTTCCAGATGCAATGCTATCTAAAATCAACAAATCTTCAATATCTAAATCACTTTCATAATTTAAAACATTTTTTGCAAAATCGATATTTTCAACCTTACCAGATAAAATTATGTCAACTCTATTCTCAACATTTTCCTTCTTATAAACCCTGACTCCTCTTTTCAATTGAGCTTCAAAAACTTTTCTCAATCCATTTCCTTCTCTTTCCATTAAATTTAAATGTTGCAAAAAGAGTGCTAATTGTTTATTTAAATATTCTGGTTTTTGGTTGTATTTTAAAACCTTGTCTAAATCTGCTCTAAAAACTCCAGGATTTCTAACGGTTAGACTTATTGGGGTTTGTATAATTTCAACCCACATATTAAAATTCCAATCCCTATGAACTATTGCATTTATTAACACTTCCTCAATAGACTTTTCATCATATTGTCTTATGTCTTCCCTAAACAAATCTAAATCCTTTAAAAACGTATTAAATCTATTAATTTTTTCTTGTATTTCAATTAATAAAATAATAAATGGCTTTGTCTGATCGTCAAAACTCAACCTCTCTTCGATATTATTTTTTTCGTCTCTATATTTCCAACTAATTTTATTTTTATCAGTTAAGAATTTATTAGTAATTTCTGGCTTACCCAAAAAAAGCAAACAAGTGTTATTTACTTTTCCATCCGTCAAAAGACCTACTCTGTTGAGTAATTTATTTAATTCAATAGACTTCCAATCTTTGTTATTTTTTACCTTACTTAATTTTTCTCTCAAAAAATCAACTGCCTCAATATCTAAATCTTCAAGACCAATCCCCTCACATACTTGAGCAGACCAATCATTGTTTTTAATTTGATTTCTTATTTCTTCATATTTACTTACACTTAATGCTGCTAAACTCTCACTATTTCGTGCATAATAGTGACCCTTAAATGAAACAGGCACACCTTGTGGTGCAGAGGGAATCTCAAACATTACAACCCTTCCTTCTTCAGTATTAACTGAATGTATATCAATAAAACTAATATTATTGAGATTTTTCGAGATTTCATGTTTTAGTGACTGTAAATCTTTTTTCTCCCTGCGATAATTTGTTCCTACAATTTCATGTTTATTATTAATACCAAAAATCAACCAAGCATGTCTTTTACTCTTTAAATTTGCCTCATTTGAAAGCGCCGAAAAATATTTTCCAATTTTTTTAAAATCATAATCTTTTTCAGCAGTTTTAAACTCCAAGATTTCTGTTTCACAAGGCTCTTTTAATAGTTTATATAATTCTTCTTTTGCTTTTTCTTGATTCATATTCTCATCAATAAATTACAACTTTTGTTTGCATTATAACATCAAACCTTAATTCTGATAATGTTTTTCCCAGTGGCTATTCCAGATATTTTCGATTATATCTAGAAACATTTTTTCGGCTTTTGTTCTTTTTTTTGTGTCTAATTTTTTAAGTGAACGTACTGCTCGAACTAAATTCAAGGCGCCAGATTCAATCATATCTGGATTCCAAACTACATCTCGCCAAA
>JAGLJF010000013.1 GCA_023142595.1 Minisyncoccota bacterium
ATTGAAAAATATGCCAAATCCCAAAGCAATTGGTGAAGTTTATTTTCAGAATCACTCCAAAAAGAATATGGGTTGTTATTTTTCAAATCTTCTTCTGAAGATTCCCAACAAGAATTAACAGGATTTATTTTTTCAAAAGTTTCAAACTGTCCAATATAATCTGAAATCTTTAACCTCTTGATATTTTTATTTGCAAAATTTTCTTCAAGATGTCTTTCCAAATCCCAGTGATGATGACCGTATAATTCTCCGTCTGTGGCAGTAATAATAACCTTGTCTTTTTCATCATCTAAGATTTCATTTATTTTTTGAGGAACAAAAGAATTTGAAATTTTTCTATTACGAAAAATTACCTTCAGTCCCAAATTTTCAATTTCATAAACTTTTTCAAAATCAATAGAACCCAATTTTCCATTTCTTGAAATTTCATCAAGAATAATCCACTCAAAACCCATTTCTTTCACGACTTCAGCTACTTCAAGAGAATAACACATCTCTGGAAGATAAAATCCTTTCAATTCAAAATCTTCTCCAAAATATTTTTTTAATATTTCATTATTTAAGCTAATTTGTCTTTTAATCTCATTTTTACCTAAAAGCGGTAAAATCGGATGAAACATAGCACTAGAAACAAGTTCAATTTTCCCCTTAGAATAAGCCTTTTTCAGTCCTTCAATTACATCAGTTTTTTGATAAAATTCCAATTGCTCCAAAAGAGACCCTGACACATTCAGAGTGAAATTTACATTACCATATAAATTCAAAATTCTCACAATCCTGCGATAGCTTTCATCAACAACTTTGCCAAAAACAAATCCGTTCTGATGAGGAGGTTGATATAAATGTAAGAAATTTATCCAAGTAATCATGATTTTTAGATTATAATTTATTCTTTGACTTTGTCATCCTGAATTTAGTTCAGGATCTTTTATATATTACATATTACGATTTAAATAATTTTACTTACAACATTTATTTATCAAAAATGCAAACGCAATAATATTTTTTATTTCGTCATAATCATTGTATTTTTAATACACTCAAAAGTTTTATAATTTTTAGAATTGATTGATCGCTATAGAACGAAGATTCTGAATCAAATTCAGAATGACAATTAAATAATAGTTATTTCAAATACCCCAATTCCTTTGAAGCAAAAATAAACATAGCATGACTCCAGCATAACGGAGAAACTGATTTTTGAATATCGTTTGAAAAAACTTGTTCAGGAATAAACTCATCTCCGATTGATTCTATCACTTTATTATAATATTTTTCAGCTTCTTCACGTCTATCCATCTTACAAAGCACAACACTCATCCAAAAATTAAGTAGTGGCCAATACCCTGCTCCCTTTTTTCGATAATACAGCTCATGCATCCACCCGTCATATTCATCGTTTTCATATCTATAAACTCCATAATCCTTAACAAGCTTTTCTTCAATTTTTTCAATTGTCATTTTTGCAAATTCACTTTCAGGATCAATAATTTCAAAAGGCCAAATTAGACCAAGTGCACTAGCATCAATTCTTTCATCATTAAGCTTACCAAAAGATCTAAAGATATAACCTTTTTTCTCAACTTCATCTAATAGTTTCTTTTTCATTTGCACCAACACCTTTTGATAATCTTTATTCGGAAACAATTTATCTGCTGATGATAGCCCTGCGATACAAGCAGCTAAAGAATATGAAAAATTATCTTTCAAGTCCGGAAAAGTTAACCTTTCTTCCCAAAGATCGTTTGTGATTAATTCAAAATGGTCTACATCCCAACTTTTACAAAGAGCATCAGCTGAACTAATAATTAATTCTTTATACCTTTCAATACCCTTTGAATTATTTTCAAAGTGTTTACAAATAGAAAAAATAACCGACCCAGTTTGATCAACTTGAAATCTTCCCGACTCCTTTAAGCCGTTTGGATAATATTTTTCGTAGAAAAGTCCTGTTTCTTTTCTTCCCTCTGCTCGATTTAAAAGCCAATCAAAATAATTTTCTTGAATATTTTCAATTCCAATTGCATCAGCTGCCATACAATTGAAAGCTCCGTCTCTCGGCCAAACATAAAAATAATTATTTACATCTTTAGGATAATATGCTTTTGATGAATTCGCAGCAACCATCGCTCCATTATCCAAAGAACAATCTGTGATAACTTTTTTACTTGACTCTAAAAGCTTTTGAATTTTGTCTTTCATAGATATAATTTAGAATTAAATATTTTTAAATTACAGAATCTAATTTTTGCTATCTTCTTATAATCTATTTTTCTCCAATCCAATTTAAAACCTTATCAACTAAACTACCATCTGGCAGAACATTCGTTTCTACTATCAAATAAGGTAATTTCGTTTTCTGAATTTCCTCTAAATATTTTCTTTGTTGATCAATATACCACTTTGGACTTTGCAGAATTCTTTCATAATGAGGATATATATTAAGTCTATCTTGAATTCTCTTTTCAAGCAATTTTTCATCCTCTGGAAAAATAACTAGAACAATTTTAAAGTTCAACTCAACTAAATCTTTTTCAATTTCAAAATAGTCAACTTTTTGATTTTTATGCACATGATTATAGACAATATCCGCAAGATGCAATTTTTCGATAATCAAATTTTTGTCTTTTAACTCTTTGAAAATATTAAGATAATTTTCAATCACAACCTTGCCATGCTTCGTTCCATAAACTCCCACATCACAATTAAACCAATGACATCCATCAAGAGTCACTTTATTCTGATTATATTTCGGCTCCAAATAATCATAAACTTGAGACATCAACCAACTCTTCCCCGTCAGCTCCGCCCCCTCAAAAATTAGATGTTGTGACATATTAAAAAGTTAAATATTATTTAAAAATATTTTATTTACTAAAACTTTTAATCGCCTTTTCATAAACTTTTTCATAACCATCTGTCATTTTTTCAACTGTAAAATATTTTTCAGCATGTTCTCGACATTCAATTCGACTAATCTCATCAATTTTCTTGATTGCTCTGACCATTTCTTTTGCATCCTCCACAACAAATCCAGTTTTTTTATCTTTAACAATTTCAGGAACAGCGGCACGATTAAATCCAATGACTGGAGTTCCACAAGCCATGGCTTCTGTCATAATCAATCCGAAAGGTTCTTCCCATTGAATTGGAACTAGAATGGCCTTTGCCCCACCAAGAAGCTGGTTTCGTTTAATTGGATTTACAATTCCAACATACTCAATCTCTCCTTTTTTCAAATATGGCTTAATTTTCTTTTTAAAATATTCCTCACACCCTTCATAGCTTCCTGCCAATTTCAATTTTACCTTTGCTCTTTTAGCAGCTTGCACAGCAATGTGTGCTCCTTTGTCTGGAGTAATATAACCTAAATACAAAAAATAATCTCGGGAAGTTTTTCTGAATTTAAATTTTTCAAGATCAATACCATTATGAATAACAACACTATTATTTTTAATAGAAGCATTATCTTTTTGACTTTTGCTAACAAAAACATGATGCGCTTTTTTATATCTTCTTAATCTGTCTTGTGTATATTTATCTATTAACTTTTTACTTAATCTTGCTTTTCCAGAAGATTTATAAGTTGGACTATGAACCGTTTCCACAATTGGCGTCTTAATCAGCTCTACAAAATAAAAAGCAACTGATCCAATGTGAGTATGAATTACATCAAATTCATCTGCCATCTCAGCAGCTTTTGACATTCCTGCCAGAGAATAATTTGTGGTATTCCAACCGAATAATCTTTTTTTAGCAGCTGAATACGGCAAAACATCAACAAGCTTTGCACTTGTTTTTGAATCCTTACTAGCAAATAAAGTCACCTCATGACCTCTCCTGACAAGTTCTTCTGTTAGATAATAAACCATATATTCAAGCCCATTTTTCCCTTTTGGTGGAATACTTTCTTGCAAAGAAACGACTTGCGCAATCCTTAATTTTTTCATCTATTTTTGTAAATTATTTATTACATTTCCTAAAACTGGAACATCGTTAACAGATTGTATAATACTAGATAATATGGCAATTATAATAACAGCGATTACCGTTGCACCAACTGCAGAACCAAGTCCCCATAAAATACCTCTCAAAAATACGACGTGCAAAGAGTTTGCTCTTTTTATAACCACATTTAAGTCTTTGATGTTTTGATTTAATTCTCCAATCTTTTTTTCCATAAGTTTTATCTATTTTTAATAATTTTTCTATAAACTTTCTCATAATTATCAACCATCTTTTCGATTGTGAAATTTTCCTCAACATAAAACCTACAATCCTCTCTCTTAATTTTTTCTATATTTTTTATAGCCTTGATCATTTCTTTTTCATTCTTTGTCACAAATCCTGTTTTGCCATGTTTAATAACTTCAGATACTGATCCGCGATTAGAAGCAATTACAGGTGTTCCGCAAGCCATAGCTTCT
>JAGLJF010000014.1 GCA_023142595.1 Minisyncoccota bacterium
TTGAAAGATATTTAATTTTTTGTTTTTCAGAAACCTCACCAATATACTTGATATTTTTCCCATCAATTTTTGATTTTATTCCAGAAAAATATTCTTCATCGGATTTGCAAGTCACATTGCCAGCAATAATCAACTTTTGTTTTGTTTTTCTAGCAACTTCAACTGCCTCAGCTAAACCCTTACCATGATGAATTCGACCAAGCCAAAAAAAATAATCTTTTGATTTTGGACTAAATTTGAATTTTTCAACATCAATTCCATTATAAACATTATAAACATAATTAAATTTTATATCAGTGTGGGTTCTCTGGTTTAAACTAATGCTCACAAAATTGGTTTTCTTGGCAAAATATTTATAAGTTATATATTCATCCGATTCTTTTGATTTCGGATGTGGCAAAACATTATGAAGTGTGGTCAAGACTGGAGTTTTTGTACCTTGCATAAAAAACATGGCATTATCTCCTGCGTGATTATGAATGACATCAAATTGATCCGCAAATCGAAAAGCATTCGAACAATTAATCAAATTTTGCGACCGATGAAACCAATCAACATTCATTTCAAAAAGTGATTTTGGAAAAACAGATTTTAGCTTGGCTTTCGTTTTGGAATTGCCAGTAGCAAAAAGTGTCACTTCATGACCTCGTCTTACTAGCTCATTTGTAATTTTCTCCATCATAATTTCAATCCCACCATATTTTTTTGGTGGCACTGGTTCCCAAAGCGGAGCAATTTGCGCAATTCGTAATTTTTTCATTATTTTTAATAATTACTTTATTTACATATTTTTAGTCTTTTAATTCGTCAAATATTCTCTTTGCCTCTTTTTGAGGATCAAACAAAGCTTGTTTATTCACTTCTTTTGAATCGCGAAACATCCAACCAAAAAAAATAAATCCTAAAACAAAACCAGTAATTACTATCAAAAGAGGTGCTGAAATAATGAAGAACCTCGCAGCAAGCTGCCGAGGTATCAAGAGGAAGAAATCCCTTTTGACAACTCCAACCAATGCAAGCATCGGGGAATTCTATCGATTAAAAATTTCTATTCCGCGAAATCCGGTAGCAAGGCTAATAATTGTAATTATTCCTGCAATTAATCTATGCCAGTTTGATCGAGTGTTAATTATGTTTTTAAATTGGTGTAAAACTACGGTTAACTTATCTAAGGTTATTTTTTTCTCAACTAAAATTTTTATTCTGCAGTCTGTCAAAATATTTTTTATTTTGTTTTCAAATTCAATACATTTATCCTGATCATCTAATAAATCGGAAGAAATTTTTATACATTTTCCATCGGGAATATATTGTAATTCAAATTGATAATCTTCAGACACGCTTTGAAAATCAAAAAAATCTAATTCTAAAACATCGTCATCTTTCAACATCTCATCGTTTATTTGATAAATACCACTTAGGCGTATCGCATTAAAAATACTCTTTTTAAGAGTATCTGATAGTTCATCAACGAAAGTGATTTTTACTACATTCATAAACTAAAATAAAATGTCTAAAACCTTATCCTGTCTTTCTTTTTCTTGCTTAATTTTATTTCTTAAATCAACTATTTCGGATTCATATTTTTCAATTTGTTTAGAAATTTTATTTTGCTCGTCAAGTGGAGGAAACGGAATTTCAATATTTTTAAATTTATCTATTAATAGGTGTCTTATTACCGCCCCAGTGCTTTCTCTTTTTAAAATAGATTGCACAGGATTAGAACGAATTAATGCACACAAGAAATTTGCGCTTACATTCTTTTTTGGTAATAGCCTCAAAATCCCACCGCTTATAATTGAAGGTATTGAGTTTTTAACTAATGTGCAAATTCCAATAGTTCCGTCTTTTGAAAAAAGCAGATCTCCTTTTTGAGGTTGATAATTTTTAAACTTTGTAAAATTTTCTTCACTAATTTTTTTATTTGTCGCAAAATTAATACCCTTCTCATCAATATCCGCTACACGAATAAATGGAATACCATGTTTAACATATTTTTGCGACCCGACTTCAATACCCTTTTTTATATGTACCAATTCTCCTATTTTTTGCAATGGATATTTACTTTTTTTCAAAACCTCTTCGGCGCCTCTATATTCTCCTTGATAATAATTTGGATCAAAACGAGCTCCGCTAAAATTTTGAATATTTAACTCAAAACTTTGTTCATTCTTGTCTTTCTCTTTTTTAAAACCAAGGCTTTCCTCTAAAAACTCTTCGCTTTTTTTCTTTAGTTCTTGAATTTTATCTTCATAACCTGAAATGCTTTGTTGGTGTTTTTTAAATTGTGCTACAATTTCATTTTGGATTTCTATTTTTGGTAAAGGAATTTTAAATTTTTTAATATCTTGTGTTGTTATTTTGCTTTGAACTTGACCAGTTTTTTGTCTCTCAATCATTGCTTTTCCAAAATCTGAGCTTAAAATTATATAAATATATTCTGGATTTGCATTAATTTTTCTTAAGGCAATTAAATTAGCGCTAATGTTCCAAACAGTAAATTCATCAGAAACAATGGCAACAAGCCCAAGTGTACCTCTTTGAGAAATAACAATATCTCCCTTGTGTACTTGAGTCTTGTGTAATTTTTCGCTTAATTCATCTTTAATAAAAAAAATTTTATCACTAACAATATTACCATCTTTTATATCAGAAATTCTAATCAATGGAGTTCCCTGTTTTTTATAATCAATATTTTTTATAGCTGATCCAAAAGGACCACAAACAACTTTTGCAATTGACTCTAGTTCAACTAAAACATACTTAGTTCTTTTTAATTTCTGATAAACAAACCTTAAGCTTGGTTGATAGAAATATGGATCTAATCTCTCCTCAATTTCACTGTTTTTCAAAAAAAAAATTTTTTCACTTGCTCCGCCTTTTTTTACTTTAAACTCATAATATTTATCCAAAATTTCACCAAACTCATTATCATCCGGTCTGCCCGTGGCATCATAACCCACATGCTCGGCTTCTGCCATAAAAATATCATAATTAGAATAATCTTTCCCTTTCTCCTTTTTTTTCAAGAACATAATTGAAGCTTTTACTCCTGCGCCAGACGCAGAAAAAGCGTGATTCGGCAATGAAACAACGCCTAAAATTTTACATTCCTGTAATATAAAATCACGAACATATTGCAAGCTGGAATTAGTCAAAATGCCATCAGGCAAAACAATTCCAATTTTTCCGCCAGATTTTACCAAACGAATACAGCGTTCGAGAAAAAGAACTTCTTTTAATTGTCGCGCGCGTCCTTTACCTAACTCAAAATTTTCTAATAAATCCTTTTTATTAATAACCCCGCCAAAGGGAGGATTTGTTAATACCAAGTTAAATTTATTTTCCTCAATTCTCCCATAATCAACTAATCCGTCATGCTTATAAACTCCAGTTTTACCATCTCCATGAATATACATATTAATTTTACAAGCCTTAGCAAGATGCGGAGCAATCTCTGTCCCAAAAATCCATTCACTGCAAAGTTTTTTCTTATATTCTTTTTTGGCTTTATCTTGCAAATCGCTACCTGCAATTTTTTCTTTTAAAGTTTGAAAAATTTCCACCAAAAAACCGCCAGAGCCAAAAGCTGGATCAATAACTAAATCCTCAATCTTAGGTTTCAAAAATTCAACCATAAAATTGACAATCTCACGAGGTGTAAAATATTGTCCCAAATGTTTATTGCGAAAAACAGGTTTCAAAAAAGTCTCATAAGCCATACCGACAATATCTATGGCTGTTTCTGTAAATCCCTTGTTTTCCAAAACTTTTACAACTTGTAAAATACTTTCATCACAAACCTCAATTTCATCACCTTTAAAGAAAATCTTTTCAACATCATTTGGAAAATCTTCTATAGCATCCTCAAATATTCTTTGCATCTCAATCTTTGGTTTTCTTGTTTTTAGGTATTTAGTAGTAAATCTATTTTGATCGCCAGTTTTTTTAACTCTTTTCTCTTCCTGAATTTTTGAAAACAGAAATTTATTAATTTCTTCAAAAGTCTGTAGAGGAGTTAATCCATCGTTGGCATAAAGAGTGTTATGACATTTTCGCAAAGCATTTTCTATATCTTGCACAGTTTCATAGCCTTCAACTGCAAAATAATTTGCCTCTTCGCGCTGATCATCTGTAAGTTTAAATTTAGCAATATCTTTAAACAAAGTATCTTTTGAAGGAACTTTTGGAATACGCTCTTTAGTCTTTACATTATACGCTTGCCAAATATGCCCGTTGGTTACAACTGCAAAATTAACTGGTTCAGGATCAAAAAGACGAGCATAGGAAATTGCCTGTTCTCTATCTCTCTCCTCCAAACGATGATCAGCTTTTTTTATTTCTACGATCATTACGGCCCTACCTTTTTGCCTAATAACAATATCAGCAAAAACAGTTTTAGCTTTTCCGCTTCCAATTTGCGCCTTAATTGGAAACTCAAACCCCATCTCAGATTTTTTAAATCCAAGGTTTTCCAAATATGGCACAACTATTTTATGAGCCGTGTCAGTTTCTGAAAATTGATTATTTTTATTTGACATAAATGTAAATAAATTACTTTTTATTATCTGTCTTGATTATACCAAAAAAACAAAGTTCTGGACAGATGCATTACAATGTCCTAAAAATATTACTTATTTTATAAAGTTCTAAAATCAAATTTCCATCAAACCATCGAAACCTTCTAACGCAACTTTAATCGTTTTCAATGAAATATCAACAACACCTTTTTATGCTCTTTTTTTATATATTCTCAAATTTTTCAAACAACTTAATTGCTTCATCAAGCAAATCCTCTTCACGATTTTCCATGAGCACTTCCAAGAGTCTAATTCCGACTAATCCTAACAAAGATTTTTTTATAATATTTTTATCTAACTTTGTATATTTTTCTTTGACAAGTATCAGAGTTTCTTCAAATAAATCAAATTTCTTTTCATATTGATAACTTTCAATCAAAGCTGTTATGTCAGTTGAAATATCTCCAATACTAAATCCTTCCGAATCGAAAGTTACAAACTCAGAATCTGCCAACAAATTTGATGCCTTGGCATCACCAACATTATAAGTAAAAATACTTTTCATATCTTCTAATTCCATAAATTTTTTCAAAAAGATATATCCCTTTTTCCACAATTCTCCAAGATGATGAACTTTATAATCTTTTTTATTATTCAACAAATTTATACCATCTTGATGCAAAAAAAACATTTTTTCAATCACTTTTGCCAGACTTTCTGGATCTTCTTCTAGCGTTTTTGATTCTACAAAATCTCTTAAATAAGTTTCATTTGAAAGAACTTTGATTTCTGGGAAAAAATTAGGAAACAAATTATTCGCCAAGATTGAATTGTCGATTCTCTCCTGACGAGAAGCAATGACAATTCCACCCCTGGTCCATTCTCTGTCTTGTTTAATTTGCTTGATAACACCATTAAAATTCTCCAACTTATAAATAAAAGATAAATTTGCATTAATATCTTCAATCTTTTTCATAAACATATTTTAATTAATTATTTTTCAAAGCGCACACGCAAAACACTTTGTGATAATATCGAAATTTTTATATTTTGATTTTTATTTCTATAACAAACAAAAATCAAAAACTTATTTATTTCGTAAAGCTTTTCTATACAAAATCACATATTTTTTAGCAGGAACTTCCCAGGAAAAAGATTCTTGCATTCCGTCTCTCACTAAATTAATCCATTGTTTTTTATATTTAAAATTTTCAATTGCCCTGGCGATTGCAACCAATAAATCTTTTGAATCATAAGTTTTAAATACAAACCCATTCCCTTTTCCAGTCCTTGGTTTGTAATTTGTAATTGTATCAGAAAGTCCCCCTGTTTCTCTGACAATTGGAATTGAACCATAACGCAAAGAAATCATTTGCCCAAGTCCGCAAGGTTCAAATCTAGAGGGCATCAAAAACATATCAGAACCAGCATAAACACCTGTTATTTTTTTTGTTTCAAATTTCAAATGAACAGCAACTTTTTTAGGATTTTTTTTACTTAATTCTTTAAATATTTTTTTGTATTGAGGATCTGCATTTCCAACTAAAATCAATTGCAAATTAAGTCTCAGAAGAGAATCAATTATTTCAAGAATTAAATCAAATCCTTTTTGTTCAGTAATTCTTGTTGCCATGGCAATCAATGGGATTTTTTTATCAACTTCAAGTCCAAAACTTTTTTGTAAATTAGCTTTATTAACACTTTTTTTGTTAAGAGAATTTTCATCATAATTAACCAAAAGTCCAGGATCAGTTTTTGGATTATATTCTTTATAATCGATTCCGTTAATAATTCCAAAAAAATTTTTCTCTTTATGCTTAGTTTTTAAAATATTATGAAGTTCTTGCCCAAATTTTTCCTGCATAATTTCTTGAGCATATTGTTCGCTTACTGTATTAATCATATCTGCATATAAAATTCCACGCTTAGAAAAATTTAATAAATCAATTTTATCTCTATCTTTAAAATCTGGCATTTTCTTTATTCCGTCATCTTTTTCTTTTTTATCAATTGTCCACCAATCTTTTCCCATCTGAAATGTAAGATTGTGAATTGTAAAAATTGTTCTTGTTTTTTTAAATTTTTCTTCCTTAGAAAATTTTGTTTTCAGTAAATATGGGATCATACCTGTATGCCAATCATTGCAGTGAATGATGTCAGGAACCCAAGAATCTTCCATATTTTTAATTGTTTCAAAAACGGAAAAACAAAAAAATAAAAATCTCTGATTTTCGTCGCCATATCCATAAACCTTACTTCTTCCTCTAAAATATTTATATTTATCTATAAAATAAACTGGCAATTTTTGATCTAAAACGCCCTTTTTTATTCGAAAGTTGATTTTGTTTTCGTTATAAATTTTTACCTTTAAATCTTCTTTGATTAATTTTATATCATTTTTTTCTTCGTTAATAACTCCATGACAAGGCATAATGATTTTTACATCATGCCCCATTTTTGAAAGAGCCTTTGGAAGAGACCGCGAAACATCACCAAGACCACCCGCTTTTGAGAAGGGAGGTAAATCAGTTGTGACAAAAAGTATTTTAAGTGGCTTTGACATAAAATTAGTTTTATATATAACATTTCGAAATTCACTCTTTAGAGTGTAAAAATTTTACAAATTCAAGTGCTGTTCTCCAATAAGCCAACTAAACTTCTCTTGAATGTTTTTAGCGTTGCAAAATAATTTGTACAACAAAATAATCAGATATTAGACTTATCTGATTATATTATAGCCTAAATACAATAATTGTTAAAGGATTTAAAATTATTATAATTTATTAAATTAAACTTAATTTTTATTATTATCTTTATTTTCTTTTTGATATTCAAAATATGAATAAACGAATAGATAAACAGATGACAAAATAATAGGTAAAATTACAAAGATTATGGCATATTTTTCAAATAATATTCCCAATAAGACAAGAGCGCCAGACAGCTTGAATAATTTTCCGCCAAGCTTGTGAGTCTTGTTCCAAACTTTTTCACTACTCAATGTCCATGGGGTTCGAATTCCAATAAACCAATTTCTTTTAGCGTTTTCAATCAAAATCCCGCTATAATAAAACAGTGGAGCAATCATCAAAAAAATCATAATGGTCATATTAAATCTATAACCGAGATTCCAAAATATAGTCAGAAAATAGACATAAGACAAAAATAAGAGAATAAGCACAACAAACTCGTCATAATATTTCCTGAATTTTTCAATATTAGCTTTTAGAGG
>JAGLJF010000015.1 GCA_023142595.1 Minisyncoccota bacterium
TTTACCTTACCAACAAGCTGATAGTGCGTGGGCTCTTCTCAAAGCGATAAATCTTTACCCTTTCGGGACCATCAAATATTAGCTTCAATTTCTCGAAGTTATTCTTGACTTTGAGGTAGATTCCCACGTTATACTCACCCGTTTGCCGCTCCCAGCACCTTCCTGCTTGCTTTATACATTAATTCATAGTGAGTCAAAACTAATTCTCTTCTTTAGTTCAGAAAAAGCTTTGCCATATTTTTTTAATGTATTTTCTCTTTTAATCGCATCAGACTTTAAAACATAAGATTCATAATAAACAAGTTTCCATGGTCTAAATTTTTTAGTATGAGAAGATCCTCCATTATTATGTTCTGAAAATCTTTTCTTCAGATCTCCAGTAAATCCAATGTAAATTTTGTTTTCATTTATACTTTTTAGAATATAAAGATAAAACATAATTTTGATATTAAAGTAAACAAAAAGGTGCTGGGCGCTCGACTTGCATGCCTTATCCACGCCGCTAGCGTTCATCCTGAGCCAGGATCAAACTCTCAATAAAGTTAAGAGTCCTATTTCAACAAATTGAAATAGATCATTCTTAAAGTATATTTAAATATAATTTAACAAAATTAAATTTGTCTAAATTATAAAAAAGTTTCATTCTGAATCTTTCCATAAATAAATTTATGAAATAATTTTTAGGACAACTGCACAAAATTTATAATAATAAGTTGTGTGATTGTGATTTATTTTATTCACTTGTCAATGAACTCGTTTCTTACTGAGTCATAATAGCACAAACAAAACACCTGTCAAGCCTTTTGAAAACTTAACAAAGTACTTTTAAAATTTGTATTTAATTTTCGTAAGTTTTATTAATAACCGTATTTCTATCTTATATTAAGGAATGACTTATGTCAAATATTGGGTTCATTTTAGCATACTAACATTTCAGCAAAAACTGTAGCGAAAGAGTTAATTTTTAGTCAGAATATTTTAAATCTTTAATTTCTTTATTTCCTAATTCCTTATATAAAATGTCCATTAATACGCCTATAACCTTAAGAAAAGCATCATAATTTTCTTTTGCATTAAAAACCATATGAATTTTTTCTTTTTTACTTTTAGAAATAAAAGTATTGAAATGTTCAATAGTAGAAATTGTTGGATGCGTTTCAGTTGAAATACCCGTATACACATTTTTTATAAAATCAGTAGTAATAACGGAAGGAAATATACCAATTTTTTTTATTTTCTCTATTAATGTTTGAAATCTTTCATTGCCTTTTATTACATTACCATAATTCACCTTGCTGTATCTGTAATATTTAAATCCAAAATTACTTTTAAAATCTTTTTCTTTTCTGCTTGAAAGTAAATTTAAGTTATTAGTAGAAAAAAAATTCTCAATATCGTCTGGAACAAGTTGTGAAATTTTAGAATATTTTTTTAAAAAATCAATATAATTTTTCCTACCATTTTTCACAGCATTTATACAATTAATATTTGAAGGATCGAAAGCAAGAATATCTTTATTCATAGAGTGAATATTTATTTTTTCACTAACCGCAAGAGAAAAACAAAGATTATTTTTTTCTTGATCGCTGGCTTTTGATACAATTTCCAAACTCGTAAGAAAAAGTTCTAATAAAAACCTAACACCATTAAACTTGGTATTATAAAAAAATCTATATAATTCTAATCCATCTGAATCTTCCAAAGAATCATTTTGGTCGGATATAGAGAGAATGTATATTGAGAAGAATATATTAAGTTGCTCTTTGAGAATATCATTAAATAATATATTATCTAAATTTAAACAAAAAGTATCACGCTCATTCTCCAAACTCTTACCAATCAATGATGGTTTTATTTTCTCCATATATAATCAATGAACATATTATTCTGTCATCCTGAACTTGTTTCAGGATCTTTATTGATTTACTTCTAATTAATATTCAAATCAACAAAACCAGGATTTTCAGTTGTGATTAAATTCATTTTCCATTTCCTATGCCAGTTTTTTAATTGTTTTTCTCTTGCAATTGCCGATTCAATATTATTTGTTATTTCATAATAAACCAATTTACAAAGATTATACTTTTCAGAAAATCCTTTTACTAATTTATTCTTATGTTCATAGACTCTTCTTTGTAAGTTATTAGTAACTCCAATATACAACACAGCATCATTGATATTTGTCATAATATAAACATAATATGTTTTGCTTGTTCTATCCATAATTTTCAATCTTCAATGAAGATTCTGAAATAAATTCAGAATGACAGAAATTGTTATTTCCAATTGTCATTACACTACATGTTTTATTCTATACGTTACACGTCTCGCGTTATACGTTATACACCTACTTCCCCACATCTTCCAAATTCAAAGAAATAATCTTCGACACACCATCATCCATCATGGTGACGCCGTATAAAATTCCTGCTTGTTTCATCATCTCACGATTGTGAGTAATGATAATAAATTGTGTGCTTTTTGAAACATCTCCAATAATCTCAGAAAGTTTGGCTGAGTTTGCTTCGTCAAGCGCTGCATCAATTTCATCAAGCACAGAAAACGGTGGCGGATTATTGGCAATGATAGCAAAAAGAACCGCGATAGATGCAAGCGCCCTCTCTCCGCCAGAAAGCATATTCAAACTAGAAATTTTCTTTCCGGGAGGAGTCACATTGATTTCAATCCCAGCAATTCTCTTTTGCTTTTCAGGTTTTTCAATGTCAGAATTTTCATCTTCTGCCGAATTCTCATCGCCGTCCTCTCCATCTTTTTTATCCTCTTTGTTTTCAGAATATTTAATAGACAAATTTGCCTTTCCACCTCTGAAAATAATCTTGAAATATTTATCAAATTCTTCATTAATCTTTTTAAATGAACCTTTGAAAATTTCTTCAATTTTTCGATCAAGCTCTTTGATAACCTCTCGAAGTGCATCCGAAGCTTGTTGTAAATCATTTGCCTGCGCAGAAAGAAATTCAAACCTATTTTGAGTTTCCTCGTACTCTTCAACAATCAAAGGATCAATCCCACCAATTTGTTCAAGCTGAAATTTCAATTTTCGAATTTTTGCTCTGCATTCTTCTTGATTAAAATAATTTCCATCACTATCTTTTTGTATATTATTATTTTGCAAATTTTCCAAAAATTCCATTCCCTCAAATTCCTCTTTGATTTCATTAATCAAATCTTCTTTTCGCACTTCAAACTTTGCCAATTCAATATTAACTAAATTTAAATTATCCTTGAACCGATCTAGCTCATTTTGCTTTATCCTTAAACTTCTTTCCAATTCAAAAAACAATTTTCTTCTCTCTTGTTCATCTAAATTCAACCTATTAATTTTTTCTCTGACTTCTCGATGCCCATCATTAAATTCTTGAATTTTACTTTCAAATTCTTGTTTTTCTTTTTCCAGTTTTAGAAAATTAGTGTCATCAAAAATAATCTTCTGATCATTATAGTTGATTTTTCCAGATTGAACTTCCGCAAATAAAAATTCAATTTTCTTTCTAACTTCAACACTGTCCTTTTTAATTTTCTCGACATCCGTCATATCTTTTTTATCAAAAAGACTGAGAAATCTATTATATATTGAAATTATGCTAGAAAGCTTTTCCTTAACATATCCAAGATTAATCGGAACATATTCCGGATGCTCAATTTTATCCTTTCTTTCATTTTCAATTTGAATTCTTCCATCAATAATTGAAACATTTCGAGCCAATTCATTCAATTTAGTTTGAAAAACTCCCAGATCTTCTTGAAGCTTATTTAATTGAGGTTGATAGTTTTCATTTTTATTATCATTTTGAGAAAGTTTGATTTGAATTTGTTCAAGTTCTTTTGACGCATCACCAATCAATTTATCAAGATTTTCTCTATCAGTTTGATTCTTTTTATTGTTCTGATTTAAATTTTTCCAAACATTGAAATACAAATTCTCCTGCTCACTTTTCAAGCCTTCTTCAACTTCTCCTCTTTTTTGAGCACGCGTAGCTTGTCTTCGAAGCGATGTGAGTCTCGGTTCAATTTCACTTAAAAGATCTGTCACTCTCTCCAAATTTCTTTTTGTCGCTTCCAATTTATTAATCGCTTGCTGTTTTTTGATCTGGAATTGCCTTACGCCAGTCGCCTCTTCAAAAATTACCATTCGCTCCGCTGGAGTTGCTGCCAAAATTGAATCAGCCATTCCCTGATTGATAACGCAATAACCTCTTTGAGAAACTCCAGATTTTGCCAACAAATCAATAATGTCACCCAGTCTAACTTTTGACTTATTGATCAAATATTCACTATCTCCATTTCGAAATATCTTACGAGTAATAACAACTTCATCAAAATCAATTGGAATTTTTTTATCATTATTATCCAAAAAAAGCGAGACACTAGCTGCGCTCATTTTTGCTTTTTTGTCAGTTCCAGTGAAAATGATATCCTCACTTTTTTTCCCTCTCAAGCTTTTCATACTTTGCTCGCCCAAAACCCACTTCACTGCATCAGCAACATTTGACTTTCCCGAACCATTTGGACCAACAATAGCTGTCACCCCTCTCGGAAAATCTAAAACAGTCTTGTTTGCAAAAGACTTAAACCCAGTTGTTTCTATTTTCTTTAAATACATTAAGTTAAATTGATATATTGATAAACAAATATTCACGGAATTCAGATTTCAATCTGTAAGTCTTAAAATTTGTAATTTAATTTTATTCATTATTCCCAAGCAAAATTCAAACCTATTCCAAAATTCCATCCAAATTAACATCATATAAAATTTCTTCCGCAATCAAGCGATAATCGAAAATATCTTCTTCGTTAAACCAAAGAGAAATCTCAGCTCCTGCATCTTCAAGTGAACCAGAAGAATGAATCAAATTTCGAATCGGTCTACCATCAACATCGGCCATTTGGTATGAATCCAATGTATAATCCCCTCGGATTGTTCCCACATCCGATGAAAGCGGTTCAGTTCCACCAGTGATTTTTCGCACAAGTCCAACAGCTTGATTTCCCTCCCAAATCATTGCAATAACTGGACCAGAGGTCATATATTTTTTCAAACCATCAAGCACCTTTTGTCCAACCGCTTTTTTATCTCTTGATGGCGGTTCAACTCCTCTTCTTTCATAAGAAGATATTGATTTTTCTCCAACTTTCTCAACCCATTCTGGATCGATTAAATAATGTTGCTCAACTTTTTCTTCGGTTGCTTGAATCATTTTTAATGCTTTCAGTTTCAAACCAGTTCTTTCATATTTCTTAATTATCTCGCCAACCAATGTCCTTTGAATTCCATCTGGTTTAATAATTACCAGCGTTTGTTCTTTCTTCGGATGATTTTCCATTTTTTTATTATTTAATTATTAACTTATGAGATTTATTATAGCATTCAAATTATCTTTTTCATAATCGAATACTCCATTTGCTTCTATATTTAATTTTCTAATATATTCATAAAAATCTTCTTTTTCAAAAATACTAAGACCTAACTCTCCGATGAATTTCGATATTTTATCTATCGCTTCTTGTTTTGAATTTTGATCTGCCATGATTTCTGCCTCAAAAAATCGACTATGAATCTGATGAGGATTATTACATTTTTTCATTTCATGAATAGTAATTTCGATCCCATCTATATTATATTTTTTAATACTTTTATGTGCGGTGATACCTTTTTTATAGCCGAGCATAGCCATGAATGCCAACGCATTTTTCAAATTACCTCCTTCGATGAAAACTGATACTTCCTCACGCGCATGACCACCAAAAGTTCCTTTTTTCACAATCAACTCAACTTCTCCATTTGTTATTCTTGCTCTGATGTCGGATTTTCTTCCACTCACCCCTTCCAAAAAAGTTGAATAATCCACCAAAAATCTATTTTGTTCATCCACAAACTCACCACTTTCATCCAAATATTCTATCAGTTTTTTATTAGAATCTTCATCAAGAGGACCCCTAAGTTCAACTTCAATATTTTTTGTCATTAAAATTATTAATTATTTAAAATTTCCTGCATTAAATCTCCATATTTTCTATTTTCTATTTTTACATTTGAATCAATCTTTTTTAATAAATTTAAACACTCTATCCTTGCTTGATTTTCATCTTCTGAAAATTCGACCATCTTTTCAATTTCAATAAAATCTCCCAAACAATCAACGCTATCAATACAAATCGTAAAATTATTATATAAATATATTTCCCTTGATTTTGAAACTACAAAAACCTCTTTAAATTTCAATTTCTCCAAAAACTTTATTCCAATTTCAATCTCACTTAAGCTGGTTTCAATTTCAAATCCACCTTTTTGTCTGAAAATTTCTTTAAATTCTAACGTTTTTTTATTTTCAACCTCTCTTATCCTAGCACTTAAACCTCCCTCAACAATCATATTATCTGAATCTAAAAACATAGGATTTCCAAAAACCCTATCAATTTGTTTCTCAGTTTTATTATAAATTGCACCAATTTCTTTCAATTTTTTTTGAAATTCATCCTTACCTTCTATTCTCGCTCTAATCTCAACTTCAATCATAAATTCATTTATTGTTCATAGTTTCTTTATATCATAATTTTTCAAAATTTGCAATCAATAGTTATAAACTTTACCATTAACAAAACCAAAAAAGAAGTGTTCATCTCGAAACACTCCTTTCTTTAATTCTTTGTTTAACTTATTTATTCAAATAATCACATTGTCCATCACCATCTGCATCAACGTATCTCCCACCAGAATTTTGACCTCTTTGTGAATTATCTTTCATTCTATTATAATTTCCTTGTCCTCCTTTTTTCACATTGCCATTTCTGCCTTGTCCTTGACCAAGTCCAAGTTCAGCACGAATTGCATTCACACCTTCAATGTCACCTGCCAATCGCAATTCCCTCATTTCAACAAATTTAGCAAAATTTTCTTCATTACTAACTACTTCCATCATACGACCATTTTTCATATCGCCTCGAGCTTCTTTCCAAGCATTGAAATCTTTATTTTCAAATGCTTCAGTCATTGCTTCATGTCTTTCGGAAGTGTAATTTGGACCTTCAACATTTGGATCTCCTTGATAAGCATAAGCCGAGCTAAGCCCCAAACTCGCAACACCAAGCATCAAAAGAGAAAGAGTTAAAATTTTTGTATTCATAGTTTTAATTTAATGATTATTTTTTAGATATTTTAATTGATTAAATTTCAATTGTTGTCGACTTTTCTGCCTAACGAACTTTTCCATTAAAGAGGATAATGGATGTCGCCTGACCTCTTCTATAATTATTACAATCCAAAAGCAAATTTTATTTCAATCTTTATAAACAATGTTAGGACCAAGAGCAAGGGTCGAATCTAAGCATATTGTCCTCTTGATTGGTCCTTTGCTTGTTCGACCCTTTCTAACTATAATACAACCCAAATCACGATTTTATTTCAAAATAAAACCCCCTTATTTTTGGAGTTTTATTAATTAATATTCTTTTTTAATAATAATTTTATTTCGTCGCGCAACTATCAAAACATCTTCTACGGTATTCATTAAGCTCAAAACATTCATCCATACATTTTTTCATTTCCTTATTTTCAATTATAAATCCGTTATTTATCTGACATAAATCATTACAACCGCTCTTTTGTCCTCTGCGAATTCCACGACCGATCATTGGCATATCAGTTTCATTAACAATTCTAATTCGACCTGCTATAAAAATATCTTCTTTTCTTTCTCCAATTGCAATAATAAATTGATTCTTTTCTAATTTCAATTTTTCTTCAAACTTTAAATTTTTTAAATCAACTTTCTGCAAGCCACTTGGGATTTCCATAACAATATAATCATCACTAATTTCAAATATTTTTCCTGATATTCCATTTCGATGTAAGCCTACTGCACGGTTCAAAAATGGTTTCAAAACTACTCCCGACAATCCATCGCTAAAAGCTTGTTGTTCAATTTTTTCAGATACATCCGTGTAAGCAAGTACTATTCCAGCAAGCATAACTGTTGCAACTAAACTTACTGCAAAATATTTAAAAGGTTTTTTATAGGAAAAATCTGCTTTCATCATCAAATAACCCGCCAAAAATAAAAAGAAAATAAAACCAATAACCAATAAATAAGGGAATGACTCCAAAAAAGCCGCTATTCCACTAGTACCAAAACCTAAATACTCAAGATTACCTGTTGATTTTAGATAAAACAAAACTAAATTAAAAAACAAAACAGATAAAATGACACTTAAAATAAAAGCGCTTTCTAATCCCAATTTTTCAGCAAGAAAAAGATACTTTGAACGCAACCTAACTTTTCCGCTTTTAATTTCGGACATAACCTTGTTCTCTAGTTTTTTTGAATCTTTATTTTCCATATATTTCTCCTTTCTTTAATTCTTCTTTAATCATTTTTTTTCCTCTTGAAATGAGCGTCCCTACGCTGCTTGTTGGAATTCTCAAAATATCACTAATTTCCTCATATGATTTTTGTTCAAAATAGAACAAAATCAACGGCTCCTGATATTTTTTCTTAATATTTTTCAACAATTTTTCCACACTATCTTTCAAAATTTTTTTATCAACATCGCCACCAATATCTATCTTTTCGTCGATTATCATATATTCAACTTCATCCAGGGAAATTCTCTCTTTAGAATATTTCTTCAAATGATTCAAGGCCTCATTATGCGCAATTCTGTATATCCATGAAGAAAATTTTTTATTAATATTAAATCCATAAAGATTTTTATATACCTTTATGAAAACAACCTGAAGAACATCTTCAAGCTCATCTGGATCGTAAATAAATTTACGAAGATAATGAGTCAGTTTTTGATTATAGCGTCGAATAATTTCGCTATATTGTTCTTGATTATTCTTCCTTATTATCTCGACTAGTTGTTCATCAGATAAATCTATTGATTTCATATTTATAATTATACCAGTATACTTATTACAATTCAACTATGAATTTTATTTCAAATCCATAACAAATCTGTTTAAAGAATTGAGTATTTATTAATTTGAATTAAAAATCAAATCACCATTTTTGTCTATTCTAAAAATTTCAATATTCATATTTTTGAGACGATTCATAAGTTCTTCGGCTGGATGACCATAGCTATTTTTTCCAACAGGAATAACTGCTTTTTGAGGATTAACCTTCATTAAAAATTCGTTTGAAGTTGCATTTTTGCTTCCGTGATGTGCAATTTTGAGAATTCTTGTTTTAATATTAATATTTTTTTCAATCAATTCATTCTCGACATCAAATCCCGCATCTCCTGTTAATAAATAGGAATTGTTTTCAGTATCAACTCGAAGAACAATTGAAGATTCATTATCGTCTTTCACTCTCTGATTATTTAAATTATTAAAAGGATATAAAATTTTAATATCTATATCATTTATTTTTATCATCTGTCCAAACTCCGCATATTTAATTGGAATATTTTTCTCCTTAATTAATTTGTCCCATTCTTTGCAAATTGCAGTTTCACAAACAATTCCCGTTTCCAAAATTTGACCTACTTCGTAAAATTTTAAAACCTCCACTAATCCACCCATATGATCCTTGTCAGGATGAGTCATAATCACAAGTTCAATTTTACGATCAAGTAGCGGCATATATTTTCCAAGTTTATCTAAAATTACATTACCATCTCCCCCATCAATCAAAATTTGTATATTATTCCCAGCGTCAATCATTGCTGAATCCCCTTGCCCAACATCAAAAAATATAATTTTTGAGTTTTTAGTCGTGTCTTGATTATCAAAAGAAAACACCAAAAAAACATCCAATATAAAAAATATAGCAAAGATTATAAATAATATGTTTTTAAACTTAATTGACATTTTTAATTCTTATTTATAATTCAATTTCTTCAATAAACAAATCACAAGATATAGCCTCTTTGAAATATAGAAAATTTTGAAATGTTTTGGTCACAATAAAATAAACATTACTATCTTAATAATCCCGTTTTATGAATTTCGATATTGCATAATTTTTTATCTGAACTTATTTTTTATATTTTTTAAGTTCAATAAAATAATCAAAACTCCATAATAAACCACTCCAAATAAAACGCTGACATTCTCAAAACTAAAAAATCCAATTTCAAATCCTGCGAAAATTTTAATGACATAGAGCTGAAAAAATAAAACCAACCAAACCGGAATTGCTATTATTTGTCCGAATAATAAATTCACAAATCCTGCCATAATCGAAATAATCCCACCAATCATAACAATCGGCACAAAAGGTAGAATCATAACATTTGTAAAAACAGAAAAAACAGAAAATTGACCAAAACTACTAATTATAACTGGCAAAGTGGCAATTTGCGCTGAAATGGTAATCAAGAAAATGGTTTTGATTTTCAAATAATCGGGATATTTTTTAAAGATAGAATCAAGTTTTGGATATATATAAATTATACCAAGCACAGCCAGAAACGAAAGTTGAAATCCTGTGTCATATCGTAATAAATTTGGATTATGTAAAAGCATTAAAGAGCCAGCAAAAATAATTGCGATCCCTGCGCTTGAAAGTCTACCGACTCTTACTGCTAATAAAATCATCACACTCATCACAGATGCCCGAACAGCCGAGGGAGGAAATCCAACTAGTGTCACATAAAATCCAATTCCAATTACAGCAAGATAAAAAGCAGAACTACGATTTAATCCAATGGCAAGTAATAAAAACATAATCAGAACCCCAATAATTGTCATATGAAGACCTGAAATTGCAATGATATGTCGCGTACCAGTTCGATTAAAACTTTCCAGAGTTTCGTCACTTAAATCAGATTTTTCACCCAAAACCATCGCATTTATAATTCCCGCTTGTGGTTGCGAAAATATTTTTTTGACAATCTCACTCGCGCTTTTTCTATAACTTGCAATTTTTATATAAATATCCTCATCAGATTTTTTTAACAGCTCAACTTTTGGATAATATTCAACAAAAAATATTCCCTGAGCAAACAAATAATTCTTATATTCAAATCCATCAAAATCTTCAGGAATATTCAACTTGCCCTTAAAACTAATTTTATCTCCCATATTATACTTTGGATATCTTTCCAGATAAATAATAATGCTACCAGACTCAAGTGATCTATTCTTTAAATTATCTGAACTAATTTCACCTAATAAAATTTTTTGTTTACCATTTTTGATTTCAGGAGATTGTAATATTTTTCCTCTTAGTAAAATTTTTTGCTCGTTTAGACTTTCAATTAACGCAATCTCATTTGTACTGAGTTTATTACTTTCAACTCTAATAAAACCGAAAGAAAAAAAGGTGGTGAATATTAAAAAGAATATCAGAAAGTTTTTATTGTCAGGCGATGCCGAGTCATTCTCTTTAACCCCCCAACCCCCCTTGTCAGGGGGGACTTTTAAATTATTAGGAGAAAAAATTTTTCCTCCAAATAAAAAAATAAGCGGGATACAAAATCCCACAATTAAAAACAAAATCCAAACCTGAATTGAAGCAAAAGATCCGATTGCAATACCAAAAATAAAAGAAAGGCAGCTCAACAAAAAATATTTTGATTTAGTCATAATTTATAATTAATATAAATATTGACTTATTAAGATAATTGTCTATACTATTATTAATAGGAGATGATATTATAAATAATATTAAAAAAAGAGATAAGGCAAGAGTTCGGAAACCAAAAGCAAAAAATTTTATTAATTGGTTTTTTTCATTATTTAGAAAAGACCAACGCCTAAAATATTTTGACAAAAACCAAATCTACGAAGTTGAAGAGGTATCTGCTAATCATATTTGGGTAAAAAATGACCAGCTTTTAAAAGTACATTTTCTTGACAATGATCCATGCATTAAAATCACTAAAAAAGGTTCGGAATGATTATTTATAATTATTCCTTTTTTATTTCAAAATAAAATCTCAATTATTTTTTCACTCTTCTTTTCACCTTTTATTATTTCAACTTTACTCTTTCCAATTTTCAACTCCTTTGCCAATAATTTCACAAGTTCCTTGTTTGCTTTTCCATCAACAGGAATAGCAGTCAAATAAATTTTCAAAAAAGGCAAATCATCTTCGCCATTCTTTTTCTTAAAATTCAAACCTAATTTATGCAAGCTTTCTAAGCCCACAACCTCATTTCTTGATGATCTAGTTATGACCTTACACTTAATTTTCATAAAATTTGAAAAAATATTTTAATTTCAAAAACTAACCAACCATCACCACATTATCACAAACCTTTTTCATTTTCTCTGTTATCTTTTTTAAATAATTTTCATCATACGGCACGACATTTCCAAAATCTTTATGAAGTGTTTTTTCTGACTTGAAATTCTGGATTGAATATCGATATAATTTTGAAAATATTTCTGGATTTATGTTATTTATCCAATCTATAATTTTATCAAAATCATCAGAAGTAACATATCCAGGAACAATTGTAGTTCGAAGCTCGAGATCCCCTCTGCTTTGTGTAATCATATCTATACTTTGTTCAATATTTTTTATAATATCTTCTTTCTTCGTCATAATTCCATATTTTTCTGGAATCGTTTTTATATCTATCGCCCAATAGTCAATCAAATCTTCGTTCAATAAATTTTTCACAACATTCGAGTGAGACGCGTTGGTGTCAAGCTTTATCAAAAATCCCATCTCTTTTATTTTTTTGATAAATTCTGTCAAACCAGATTGAAGCGTTGGTTCGCCTCCTGTAATACAAACCCCATCAAGGCTGCCTTTTCGGTCTTCTAAAAAATCAATAATTTCTTTTTCTTGAAATCCAATTTCATAATCAATCAGTTTTGGATTTACAATTTCCGCATTATGACAATATGGACAACGAAAATTACAACCAGTGGTAAAAACAGTTGCCGCCACTTTTTCTGGATAATCCAACATTGTAAATTTTTGAAATCCGCCTATAAACATAACTATTATATTAGATTCTCAACATATACAATTTTTAAAATATAATTTCAAAATTTGAAATCAACAATTCTCCTAGTCCTTCATCGTCGCCGTGATAATATCAGGATATTTCTTAACATCTTTTCTCGCCAAGCTATAGGATGTTCCTTCTCCGGGAGTAGCCTCAAGATTAAATAATCCCCCTGTTTCTTCTTGATATTTAATCATTTTATCACGCATAAACTCCAAAACCTCTTCAGCAAATTTATTTCCCTTTTTCGTAGCAATGCTTGTTTTTGTTCCAGTAAAATTTTGCAAAGCTTCGTTCATACCGATAATACCAATTGTTGAAAAATGATTTCCCCAATATTCTCCTCTTTGAAGTTTTATATTTGAAAGAAAATATTTTGAATATGGATATAAACCTTTTTCTGTAAAACTTTCCAAATTCTTTCTCTTGATCTCAAGACTTTCCTTAGCAAGATCCATATTTCTTCCCAAACGATTATAAAACTCTTTCTTAGTTTTTGACAAATATCCGATTCTTGGTAAATTAATCGTAACTACTCCGATTGATCCTGTGAGCGGATGTGCTCCAAAAAGACCTCCTCCTCGTTTATAAAGCTCTCTATTATCAAGACGCAATCTGCAACACATTGATCTTGCATCCTCTGGCTTCATATCACTGCCAATATAATTTGCAAAATATGGAATACCATATTTTGCAGTCATTTCCCAAATCGGTTCCAAGTTTGGATCATCCCAATTAAAATCTTTGGTAATATTATATGTTGGAATTGGAAATGTAAAAACTCGACCGCTTGCATCACCTTCAAGCATCACTTCTGCGAAAGCCTTATTCAAAAGACTAATTTCATTTGTAAAATCTTTATATTGCTCTTTTTGCGGCACACCTCCGATAATAACATATTCATTCGCAAGTGTAGAGGGAACGACTAAATCCATCGTGATATTTGTAAATGGAGTTTGAAATCCAACTCTTGTCGGAACATTCATATTAAACACAAATTCCTGAATAGCCTGTTTTACATCCCTGTATGTCAATTGATCATATTTGATAAACGGCGCTAGAAGAGTATCAAAACTAGAAAAAGCTTCGGCTCCTGCAGCCTCTCCTTGAAGCGTATAGAAAAAATTCACAACCTGACCCAAAGCAGATCTGAAATGTTTTGGAGGCTTACTTTCGATTTTTCCAGTCACTCCTCCAAAACCATGAGTTACCAATTCTTTCAAATCCCAACCGCAACAATAAACTGCCAAGAGACCAAGATCGTGAATATGGAAATCACCACTATCATGAGATTCTCTTATCTCTGGTGGATAGATTTTTTCAACCCAATATTTTGCAGTTATAATCGATGAAATATGATTATTTAGCCCTTGCAAAGAAAAAGCCATATTGCTATTTTCTTTCACTCTCCAATCAATTTCTTTCAAATAGTCATCGACCAAATCAGTAGATTTTTTCAAAATATCCTGACTTTCCCTCATCAACCTATGCTGTTCACGATAAATTATATATGACTTTGCAGTTTCAATATAATTTTCCCTAATTAAAAAACTTTCCACAATATCTTGAATTTCTTCTACGCTTGGAATTTCAACTTTCAACTTTCCACCACCATTTCTCACTGTAAATCTTTTACTCATTTCACACTCAACTTTTTTTGCAAGATCCATAGCATTTCTTTTCGAACCCTCTTCGGTAGCGCTAAAAGCTTTATAGATTGCATTGATGAGCTTGCTCTTCTCGAACTTCACAATTCTTCCATTTCGCTTTCTTATCTGTTTTATTTTTATTTTTTTCACATTCATTATAATTTTTTGTTAATCTGTTTAAATGAATTAAGTTTTTTAATACAGACACTATCAAATTTGATAATTGCACCAATATTTTGAAACAACACTTTTCCATTAAAAAAATGCCTTTAAAAATAGTTCGGACAACCGCAACAACTCTATCTGAGTCTAAAGGACACTTTTTGTTTTTGTAAAATAAAAAATTATTATTACAATAATAATTTTTTACTCTATTCTTCTTTTTTTATTTTTTTTCTTATAAATGCTGGAACATCATATTCATCATCAGTACTTACGGGACTAATTTTTGAAGAAAACGCATTGTTTTCAACTTCGTTTTTTTTGTTGGCATTTTCAAATTTATCTTTTTTTCCGTTATTTTCCGTGTCATCACTATCTATATTCTCATCTGTAAACACAGTTTCATCGCTTAATTTTTCACAATTAGCTTCTTTGTTCATAAAATTAATTTCTTCGTCAACTACATTATCAATGTTTATTCTTTTGTTATTGTTATTGCCATCACTGAAACCTGTGGCAATTACAGTAACCTTAATCTCCCCTTTTTTAAGGTTCTCGTCAGTTACAGCCCCAAATATTACTCTTGCTTCATCATCAATAAATTCAGTTATAATACTTGCCGCTTCATTAATTTCCATCATTGTTAAATCAGCCCCTCCACTCACATTAAACAAAACTCCATTTGCACCATCAATAGATAATTCCAGAAGAGGACTATTAATCGCTTGCTTAGCTGCCTCAACTGCACGATTTTCTCCAGAGGCTTTTCCAATACCCATTAAAGAAGATCCTGTATTTTGCATAATTGATTTTACATCAGCAAAATCAACATTTACAATTCCTGGAATAGTAATTAAATCTGAAATGCCCTGAATACCTTGCCGCAATATATCATCAGCGAATTTAAAAGAATCTAACAATAATGTTTTTTTATCAATTACTTGAAGTATTTTGTCATTTGGAATAGTTATGATTGTGTCAACATGTCTTGTTAAACTTTCCAGACCATCTTCAGCAATTCTTTTTCTTTGCATTCCTTCGAACATAAATGGTTTCGTCACAACTGCAACTGTCAAAGCTCCTGCCTCTTTTGCAGCTTCTGCAACAATTGGCGCAGCTCCCGTTCCAGTCCCTCCTCCAAGTCCACAAGTTATAAAAACCATATCAGTATTTTTCAAAACATCTTGAATTTCATCTCTATTTTCTTCAGATGCTTGCCTGCCAACATCTGGATTCATTCCAGCTCCCAATCCTCTTGTTAAATTTTTTCCAATATGAATTTTTTCCGAAGCTTTACAATGGTGAAGATCTTGAGAATCTGTATTAATTGCTACAAAATCAACTCCACTTAAACCGGCTTCAATCATCCTGCTAATAGCATGATTACCACTTCCACCAACTCCCACAACTTTAATTCTGGCAAATGTCTCAAACTCTGGTTTAATTTCTTTCATAAATATGAAAATTAAATTATTACAATAATGATACTTTCATTTTACCTTTTTTCTGAAATTCTTGCAAGCGAAACTGGAATTATGAATCAATTTATACTTTAACTATAAAGTCATAAAGGAAAATTAGAAAGAAGGATCACGATAAAGCATATAAACCCACAAGCACATATAAAGAAAAGCTAAAATAATTAAAGCAACTATAAACATAATAGTATTTTCTAATGCATAGATTATTAATCCAGTCTACGATAAAAAAGTTTTAAAAATTTTTTATTTATATTATTTTCCTATTAACCAAATCTGGTATAATTTTATTTTTTATAATTGGTGACACCTTTTTCATATTATCGTTTTTACCAAGCCAAATTAATTCGATAATCTCACTTGATGGTTTTGGATCTTTTAATAAATTACCCTGATAAAGTTTTATTATAACTTTTCCCTTCTTAGTGCCAGCAGCTTTATCTTTATAAGTTCCGATATAGTTCAGCTTTTTTGAATCAAAAAGGATTCTAACTCTTCTTTAATTTCTTCCTTCAAGCATTCAATTTCATCATCCTTGTCAATTTGTCCTCCTGGCATAATATATTGATTTGTAAAATTATCCTTTTGACACACTAAAAACTTTTTTTCACCATCAAATTCTTTCAAAATCAACAATCCAATTTTTAGAAAATTCATTTGTTTTTTAATATATTTTAAATTTTATCAACCGCTCCAATTTAAGGCAAAAAAGTTTTAAAAATTTTTCTTGTTTTTTGCATAATACTGTTAAAATCAGGAAGCCATTTTCCACTTGAATGTCTAGAAACATCTTCTGGTTCCCACATGATAAGCCCGACAGAAGTTACAAAAGAAGGATCATCAACCCTATCAACAATACCATTAAGTTCCATTGGGAATCCAATTTGAGCAGGCAATCTCAACACTTCTTTAGCGGTGGTTATTGCACCTGTTATTTTTGCCCCACCTCCAGTTATTACAGCACCAGCTGGAAGCATTCCGCTTCTATCAATTTTCTTGAGTTCCTTATCAACCATTATAAAAATTTCTTCCATTCTTGCCTCAATGATTTCTGCAATATATTTTCTAGTAAATACTCCGTCTTCGTCTTTACTAATTTTAGATAAATCTATTCGATCTTTTTTATTCGTTTCTTTGACAAGAGTGGTTCCATATTCAAGCTTTATTTTTTCAGCAACATCAATTGAAGTACGAAGTCCGATGGCAATATCATTTGTAATATGACCAGATCCAATCGGCACAACAGCTGAATGTATTATTCCACCATCTTCAAAAACAGAAACTCCAGTAGATGCTTTTCCAATATCAATTTCCACAACACCAAGTTCCATTTGCCTTTTTGACAAAACAGCCTTTGAAGCTGCAAGAGGAGCAAAAACCAAATCATCTATATCAATTCCACACCTCTGAACGCATTTATATAAATTTTTCATATAGGGAGCCATACCTTCTACTATCAAAGCATTGATTTCCAATCGAACACCATTCATTCCGATTGGATCTTTTATCTGTTCTTGTCCATCTATAGTATAACCACAAGGAATGACTGTAATAATATCTTTATTATTTGGCATTGAGATGGCTTGAGAAGCTGTTATAACTCGATTAACATCCTCTTCGCTGACTTCACCATCTGCTCGCGAAACAGCAACAACTCCTTTTGAAAATTGAGAAGATATATGATTTCCATTTATACTAACATATGCATGTTCAATTGGGATACCAGCTGTTCTTTCTGCAGCTTCTTTTGATTTTGTAATAGCATTAATAGTTTCTTCGATATCAACTATGACTCCACTATTAATACCCGTAGAAAGCGCTGTTCCCACTCCCAATATCAAAGGCTTAATATCCTCTTCTTGCTTTTGAGAAATAACAGTTCTGATAACACTGCTCCCAATATCAATTCCAATTAAAATATCTCCTCTTGACATAAT
Source organism: Minisyncoccota bacterium (assembly GCA_023142595.1). GTDB lineage: Bacteria > Patescibacteriota > Minisyncoccia > JAHIHE01 > JAGLIN01 > JAGLLA01. The sequence goes on from JAGLJF010000015.1 coordinate 18,161, forward strand.
TTTTAATTAAAACGAAATAAATTAAAATTAATAAAATATAAATAATATACATTTTACAATCAACAAATAAACACAGTTTTGTGTACAACTTTATTATAATACATTTTCAAAAAATATCAAAGCTTTTGATATAAAAATCATACGAGACCTCTGAAATACGGCCAAAAAATCAAACATCCGACAATTAAAGCACCTAGCGATGCAACCAAAACTGCTGCTGCCATCATATCTTTTATATTTTTTGCATAAGGGTGAACTCTAGGCTCAAGGATATCAACGATTCTTTCAAAAATTGAATTTATAATTTCAAGAACTAAAACTAAAACAATCATCATAAGCAAGACGATTGTTTCCCACAATTTTAGCTGAAAAATTATTATAAAAAAAATAACTATAATTGAAAATAATATTTGAATCCTAAAATTTTGTTCTCTAAAAACGCTTCTTAAGCCCCTGCCCGCAAATGAAATACTTTTCACAAATTTTTTAAGATGAAACATTGTAATTATATCAAAATTTAAAATTATCTAAAACTTTTAGCTCTATGTCTTTCATCTCTGAATTCTCATAACTCCCCTTATGATCATACCCAGCTAAATGTAATATACCATGAATCAATAAAATTGAAAACTCTTTTTTGACAGAATGTTTTTTTTCTTTTGCCTGTTTTTCAATTTTTGGATAACATATAAAAATTTCTCCGAATTGTAAAATGTCATTTGGTGGAATTACAAATTTTATATCATCGCCAGAATTTTCGTTTCCAAACGACAAAACATCCGTCACCCTGTCAATCCCTCGATGCTTTTTATTCAAAGATTTAATTCTCTTTTCTCCAGCAATCACCAAACTGATTTCAACTGGTTTTTTTATCTTGACAACTTTTAAAGTTTCTTCCGCAATCCTATCTAAATATTTTTTATTTATTTTTTGCTTAGTGAAATTTTTTATTTGTAAAATCATAATAAACTATTCTAAATTATAAAATTAGTAGTGATAGATGATAGATTCTGAAATAAATTCAGGATAACAAAATTCAAATAGATTTTGTCCGTGAATTAAATAATATTTATATGGATAACATTTTTATATCTCAAAATATAACACAAGAGCGTATATAATACGCCCTTGTAAAAATCTAAACAATCATCAAAAATTTCTATTTATTCAATTCTTCCTTCACAATTTTACTAACCACACTGCCATCAGCCATTCCTTTTGTTTCTTTCACAGACATACCAATTATTTTCCCAAAATCAGAAGGGCTTACTTCTCCAAACTCTTGAATAACTTTTTGAACAATTCTGCGAACTTCATCTTCGCTCATTTGCTCGGGCATATATTTTTCTAAGACTAATAATTCCTCATTTTCTTTTTCTACCAAGTCTTTTCGATCTCCTTTTGTATATTGCTCAATCGAATCTTTTCTTTTCTTTACATTTCTTTTTACAATTCCAAGAATATCATCATCGCTCGCTTCCGTCTTTTTCTCAATTTCGAAATTTTTGATATCAGAATTTAGCATCCTCAAAACTCCACGGACTTTTGCATCTCCGCTTTTCATAGAGTCTTTGAGGTCAGAATTAATTTTTTCTTTTAAATTCATTTTCACGATATTTAACAAAATTAATTTGATCGATAATTTGTTCTGTAGTCGTCTTCCAATTTGCCAAGTTTTCTCAGCTTTTCCTTTTCACCAACGATTTCATTTCTTCGCAAAGCGCCTTTTCTTCTTTCTGTTCTACTTGGAGTTTTTTCTTTAAATCTTGAACTTCTTGCTTGTATAAGAAGACCACTTTGCTGGACTTTTTTTGAAAATCGTCTCAAAAGACTTCCAATACTCTCGTTGTCTTTTTTCTTAACTTCTATCATCTTTATATCACTCTCACTTTCTATTTATTTTTAATTAATCTAAAAAACCTTTCGAAAATAGTATAGCACAAAAATATAATTTAGCAAGGACAAAATCAAAAGATTAGATTTTAATTTTATAATACAAACAATCCCTTGTTTATAGGATAATTCATCGTGTACACTTCTGCAACAAGAATCGGAACTCCTTAATTAAAGAGTTAAAGAGATTAGGGAGTTGAAGAGACTTAATAACTAAAAACTATTTATTTTTATTTTATTTAAGATTTTTTTAGACATGTACACATCGTGGTGATCTTGATGCTTTTTTACTATGTCAATTTTGTATCCTAATTTTTTATAATATTCAGGAAGTTGTTTTTCCTGTGCGCAGTCAAGTAATATTTTTGTGAATCCTTTTTTCTTCGCAACTACTTCAATTTGTTTTATCAATGACTCACCTATTCTTTTATTTCTATATGTTTTTAAAACTGCCAATTTATAAATATATAAACTATTTTTTTCGAGTATTTTATATCTTACAGCGCCTACAATTTTCTTATCTACAGCGGCAACAATTATAAAAAGTTTTTTACTCAAGAAAATGTCTTTTAGGTTATTCGGCTCATGAGACCGAGTTATAAATGAATTTTCTTTATAAGAAATCTTATACGCTAATTTTGTAATATATTTTACACGCGTTAAATCATTTAATTTAGCATGCCTGAATGATATGCTATTCATAAAAATAATATTATCTTAAATAAAATTCCTTAATTATTTCATTACATTTATTTTCAGAGATTCTTTAATACAAATTAAATCAGAACTACTTCTTCCCACCAATTAAATGCAAATGAATGTGCTGAACTTCTTGTCCACCATCTTTTCCAACCCTAAAAAGAAGTTTATATCCTTTCTGCGAAACACCAGAATTATCAGCAATTTTCTTGGCTGTAAAAATTAATTTCCCCATCAAATCCGAATCTTCACTTTTTATATCGACAACGGAACTTATATGTCTTTTTGGTATTACAAGAACGTGAACTGGAGCAATGGGATTTATATCATTAAATGCGATTACATCATCATCTTCAAAAACAATATCAGCAGGAAGTTCTTTATTTATAATTTTACAAAAGATACATTCCATATAAATTAAATTATAAATTTATCCTTTTAGTCTTTTTTTCACTTCTTTCACAACACTATCCATCACAACAACTTCTTGCATTCCGCTTTCCATATCTCTTATAATAACCGTATCATCTAGCGCCTCTTTTTGACCAATAATCAAAGCGAACCTTGAATTGAATTTATTCGCCATTCTTAGTTGAGATTTAATACTTCCCCTTCCCAAAGATTCACCAGCGGTAATATTGCTATCTATCAATTTATCAAAAAGTCTTAATATTTTTTTTCTAGCCTTATCTCCCAATTGAACCAAAAAAACTTCCTTCTTAACACTATGATTTAATTGAATTCCCTTTCTAAGAAGGCTTTCTGCTACTCTCTCGACACCAAAAGAAAATCCAACTGCTGGAGTTTCTTCTCCACCCAACATTTCCACCAAGCCATCATATCTTCCTCCACCACCTAATGAAGATTGCCCGCCCTCAGAATTATTCTCCCAAACCTCAAAAACAGTCCTTGAATAATAATCCAAACCTCTTACTAATCTTGAATTTAAAACATAAGTAATTTCAATTTCATCCAAAAATTCCAAAACATTTTTGAAGTGATCGTGACAAGGCACACACAAATGATCAATAATTTGCGGAGCGGATGTTGCAACTTGCATACATTTTTCTTCCTTACAATCCAAAAGACGCAAAGGATTACTATCTAATCTTCTTTTACAATCCATACATAATTTATTAATTTTCATTTCATAATAATCTCGAAGAAGTTTTTTATAAGCCGATCTACATTCAACACAACCAATGCTATTAATCTGAATATTTATATCCTTGATGCCTAGTTTTTGAAATATTTTCCAAGCCAAATATATAACTTGAGCATCTATTGCCGCGTCATCATCTCCGAAAATTTCAAAACCAAATTGATGAAACTGTCGATATCTTCCTGCTTGTGGTTTTTCATATCGAAACATCGGACCCTCGTAGTATAACTTTACAGGCTGAGACCATCTACTCATCCCATTTTCAATATATGCTCTCGCTAATCCCGCTGTTCCTTCAGGTCTCATGGAAAGTTTGTCTTTGCCTTGAGTTTCAAACGAAAACATTTCTTTTTCAACTATGTCAGTATTATCTCCAACCCCTCTTTGAAATAACTCAGTTCGTTCTAAAATTGGAGTTTCAATTCTTCCAAATCCAAAATCTTTACATAATTTTCTGCTATTTTCCAAAACATAATCCCAGAGAAGCTGTTCAGGAGGCAAGATATCTTTCATTCCTTTAACAATCTGAATGGGAGATGTTTTTTTTCTTCTTTTCTTTTTTACTTCTTGCTGTTGTTTTTTTACTCTTGGCATAACTTTTGATATAAATTAATAATTAATTTTGACCGATTATGTTTTTTGTAAATTCGTCAATTTTCGCAATTTTTTCGTTATCATTTTCAATGTCTTGATAATCTTTCGCAATTAAACTTAAGTCTCCTACAATAACAAACTCAAGACATCCAGGTAATAATTCAAAATATTTCACAACTTTATTATTTACTGAAATGTCTTGACCAACATTTATAATAGCAACTTTTTTATCTCTGAGTTTTTTGTTTTCGACATATATATTCAGTCTATCAATAAAATTTTTCATCATTCCAGTGACATTGTCAAAATATGTCGGACTTCCGAAAATAATCAAATCTGCATCTTCTAGTTTTGAACATACCATTTGCATATCATCTCTTTTGTTGCACACAAAAGAAGAATCGCACGACAAACAGCCATCACAAAATTCAATTCTCTGATTTCGAAGCAAAATTAAATCTGTATTAATTTCACTTTTTTCTGCTTGAGTCAAAACTCTTTTCAATATAAATTCAGTATTTCCTTTGCGCGGACTACCACAGACAGCAACAATTTTCATTTTTTTATTGTTATCTTATTTATACTATCGTAACACAAATATATATTCTAATATCCAATTTTTTCAAAAACAGAAATATTATCAAGTGGCCACGGTCTCATCCAAGCCTTGCCAACTATAAAATTTTTTTTAAGAACACCCCAAACTCGAGAATCAGCGCTTGCCACTCTGTTATCACCCAAAACATAATACTCATCATTTTTCAATTCTTTTATATAATTGCCAATAATTACTTTTTCTGATGGTATATAAAAATTCTCATCAAGTTTCATTCCTCCTGGATTTTCAGCATTATATATTGTAATTACATTATCTTTTATTTCAATTTTTTCTCCCGGAAGACCAATTATTCTTTTTATATAAAACAATCTTGTGTCATTTGGATAGTGAAAAATAATTGCATCTCCACGCTCTGGATCTCCGAGTCTATAGCTAATCTCGTCAACAATTAAATAATCTCCATCATGAAAATTAGGCTCCATACTTTGCCCACTCACAAAAAATGGTTGCATAACAAAAGACCTAATCCCAACGATAATGATTAAACTGAAAATCACGATTTTAATTGTCTCGAAAGAAAAACTTTTTACTTCAGAAAAAAAACCTAACTCAGATTTATTATCATTTGAGTCTTCAATATTGTTATTATTTATCATTTTATTTATAATAGATTATCATTTAATTAAGTTAAGAATACAACTTCTAAACCAAAAAGTCAAACATCAAAAATCTTACTAAATTCTAGCTAAAAAACCTTTTTACAATATAACAATACTGCCATTATAATGCGGGTAATATGACCTAAAAACGAACATACCAAATCTATTCTATAATATAAATAATATAAAGACTTGCCAAAATGAAAAATATCTGTTAGAATTTGCTTGCATTTGAAAAATGTGAATTTTAATTATATTAAAAAAAGTATGAAAAAAGATATACATCCAAAATATGAAGAATGTAATGTGAAGTGTGTTTGCGGAAATGCATTTGTCACAAAATCTACCATTGCCGTTATTAGTGTTGAAGTGTGCGGTGCATGCCACCCAGTTTATACTGGAAAACAAAAAATGGTTGATTCTACTGGAAGAGTTGAAAGATTCAAGAAAATGGCAGAACAAAAGGGTATTTCACTGAGATCAAAAGCAACAAAACGAGAAGAAAAATCAAAGAAGAAAATTGAAGCCAAACAGAAAATTGAAGATGCCAAAACAGAAAAATAACTTTAATGATAAATGACCCTATTTTGCCTATATTAAAAAATGTAAGCTAAGATAGGGTCATTTAATATATAAAAGCATGAAAAACAAACTAGACAAAATCAAAGAAGAATACGACCAAATTACAAAAGAACTCAGTGATAGCGAGGCTGTTTTTGATGCAAAGAAATTCAAAAATCTCAGCAAAAAGCAAAGTAAGTTAAAAGAAATTGTTGATAAATACGAAGAATATTTGAAAATAGAAAAAGAGATTGAAGAAAATAAACAAATTATCAAAAAAGAACAGGACAAAGAATTAATTGCTCTTGCAGCTGAAGAAAACGAATCCTTAGAAAAAAAGATTATAGAAATAAAAGAAGAAATCAAATTTTTAACAATTCCTAAAGACCCAAAAGACGAAAAAGATGTCATTGTTGAAATCAGAGCTGGGGCTGGAGGAGATGAAGCTGGACTATTTGCCAGTGAACTTTTTCGGATGTATGCAAAATTTGTGGAAAAACAAAGTGATTGGAAAACGGTGATTTTGAGTTCGAACAGAAGTTCGGTTGGTGGATTCAAGGAAATTATTTTTGAAATTAACGGACAAGATGTCTATTCAAAGATGAAATTTGAAAGTGGAGTCCATCGCGTACAAAGAATTCCTGAAACCGAAAAACAAGGCAGGGTTCACACTTCAACTGTTACCGTTGTCGTACTGCCTCAAGCAGAAGAAACAGATTTAGTAATCAAAAACGAAGATATAAAAGTTGATGTATTTCGATCATCTGGTCCAGGAGGACAAAGCGTTAACACTACCGACTCTGCCATCAGAATTACTCATGCTCCAAGTGGATTAGTTGTTTCTTGCCAGGATGAAAAATCACAACTCAAAAACAAAACAAAAGCGATGCAAATCTTGCGTTCTAGACTTGTGGCTCTCGAAGAAGAAAAAAGAGAAAAAGAAGAATCTGGCGCGCGAAAAAGTCAAATTGGAACGGGAGATCGAAGCGAAAAAATCCGAACCTATAACTTTCCACAAGACCGAATTACTGATCACAGAATCAAAAAAAGTTGGCATGAAATTGATAGCATTCTTGAAGGAAATGTTGAAAACATCATCGAATCTCTTTCTCAAGCAGAACAAGAATTGAAAGAAGAATAATTTGAATTTTCAAGATATATAAAAGAATCTCAAAAAATGACATCCCACTGTGTCATTTTTTTATTTTTAATATTTATATTTTAAAAAAATATTGACACTTGTTTTTAGATAATGTATAGTTTTTAAAGTTATCCCGTATGATTATGAACACTAGGAGGTGAAGATATGGGACAAGAAGGAGAAATAAGAGAAATAATTATAAACTTAAAAGATGCACGAAATGAAATATTTCATGTTTTCGTTATTGGAGAGAAATTACATCTTCAAGCTTCCAAACAATCTTTGTCTGGAGATGAGATTACTTTCTTGAAAAAAATTAGTTTCGCTACGAAAAATGTAGAAGATACGATGAACTGGTTTAACGATATATGCAAAGGACTTACAATCGAACTTAATAAACTAAAAATAATTGTAAAAAGAGCTGATACGGTTTTTGTCATAGTAGCAGTGAAAGAAATCATTCCATTTAATGCTCTGGGCATTCTTACAGATGAAGATCCAAAAGGCACAATTGGACACATTGATGATGCTGTCGAAGAAATCAAGGCAGTCTTATCAAAACAATAACGCCATCCTAACAGAGAATAGAAAGTTTGCATGAACAAACTACTATTCTTTTTTTATGACTAATTATTTTTCAACATCTATTAACATATTTTCAGCTAAATAACCACATATTTTAGCTATTTTCAAGCTATTTTCAGCTATTGACAGAATTTTAAAAGTATGATAGATTGTCATGTTGGCCTGAGACTAATCCGTTGCGAAAGAAAAAAGAACGGATAGGAAAAATCATTACAATAAAAAAACTCAGGTCAGAAGAAGAAGAGAAGGATGTGACATTATAAATGTCACAAAATAAATCCCGTCACCACCAACCCTTCTCTCTTCTTTCCTCTTAAAAACCCATTTTTAAATACAATCAAGATAAGGCGAAAGCCTGTTTTTTTATTTTTAAAACAAGTAATATTATATACAAGGGCTACTGATTTTTATCTATTTATTAGAAAAATAAATAAAGTTTTAAGGTCTTAAGAAAATAATCTAACTTTTCTTAGCTATTTTTCCCGTATTCAAACCCCCTAACCCCCTTGTCAGGGGGAACTAAAAATAAATGTCGCTTACTTAAAAAATTCCCCTCTTGAGAGGGGCAGGGGTGTGTTTTTAATATTAATTATTTACCAATCCTTAAATCCAAAGCCTATTTCCCAAACAACTCTTTCAAAGCAATTCCCGTAAATGACTTTTTGTGTTTTGCCACTTCTTCTGGAGTTCCCGTGACAACAACTCTTCCGCCGTCTTCCCCTCCTTCAGGACCAAGGTCAATAATATAATCAGCAGATTTAATAACATCGAGATTATGTTCAATTATTATCACTGTATTTCCAGAATCAACAAGACGATTCAATATGTCTAATAATTTTTTTACATCATCAAAATGCAACCCTGTTGTCGGTTCATCGAGAAGATATAAAGTCCTGCCAGTTGCTTTTCTGGAAAGTTCTGATGCCAACTTAATTCTCTGTGCCTCCCCTCCCGAAAGTGTTGTGGCAGCTTGTCCAAGATGGATATAACCCAAACCCACTTCTTTCAAAATTTTCAAAACATCATAAACCTGAGGAATATCTTTCCAAAAATCTTCCGCTTCGTCCACTGTCATATCCAAAACTTGTGCAATATTTTTTCCTTTATATTTTATTTTCAAACTTTCTTGATTATATCTTTTTCCCTTACAAACTTCACAAGGAAGATATACATCTGGAAGAAACTGCATTTCAACTTTGATAAAGCCCTCACCTTTACAAACTTCGCATCTTCCACCTGCAACATTAAAACTAAACCTGCCAAGCTGATATCCTCGCGCTTTTGCCTCCTTTGTCAAAGTGAAAATTTCTCGAATTGGCGTAAAAAGACCTGTATAGGTTGCTGGATTGCTTCGCGGAGTTCTGCCAATTGGAGATTGATCAATTTGAATTATCTTATCAATATTTTCGATTCCATCAATTTTCTGATGCGCTCCTGGTTTTTGCATTGAGTGATGAAGTTTTCTCGCCAACGATTTATAAAGTATTTCATTTACCAAGCTTGACTTTCCGCTTCCAGAAACTCCTGTCACGCAAACAAAAGATCGAAGCGGAAAACTTACATCAACATTTTTCAAATTATTTTCCGTCGCTTTATAAACTGTCAAAAAATTCTTGCCAATTTTTCTTTTGTTTTTTGGAACTTCAATTTTCTTTTTACCAGAAAGATATTGACCCGTAATTGAATCTTTACATTTCATAATTCCGCTATAACTTCCTGCGAAAACAATTTTACCACCATGAGCCCCAGCTCCTGGTCCAATATCAACCAAATAATCTGCCTCTCTCATTGTTTCTTCATCGTGCTCAATGACAATCAAAGTGTTTCCAATTTTTCTCAAATGCTTCAATGTATCCAGAAGCTTTCTATTATCCCTTGCGTGAAGACCAATTGAAGGTTCGTCAAGAACATAAAGAACCCCAACAAGAGCGCTACCAATTTGAGATGCCAAACGAATTCTTTGAGCTTCCCCTCCTGCAAGCGTCATTCCTGTTCGATCAAGCGTTAGGTAATTCAACCCAACATCCACCAAAAAACCCAGACGATTTTTGATTTCAATAACAATTTTTCCCACGGTCAATTCTTCTCTTCTTGAAAGTTTCAAATTATGAAAATATTCATAGGATTGATTAATTGACATAGCAGATATTTCACCAATATTTTTTCCATGAACTTTGACCGACAAAGCCTCCTTTTTTAGCCTTGAACCAAAACAAGTTTTGCAAGAACTAACGCTCATATACTTTTCTATTTCCTTTCGAACAGAAGAAGAATCGGTTTTAAAATATCTTCTTTCCAAATCATTTACAAGACCATTAAATTTCAAATGAAAAACGTTACTTCCTTTTTTTGTATAATAACGAACTTCCAATTGCTCCTCTTCTTTTCCGCCATACAAAATTATATCCAGCTTTTCTTTTGAAATATCTTTCAGCCTGACATTTAAAGGAATACGGAATTGTTGCGCAACAGAATCCAAAAGCGAACCATAATAATTATTTGGCTTATAACTCCAAGGCAAAACACCCCCTTCACTGATTGTTTTATTGAAATCTGGAATAACAAGTTTTGCATCGATTTCCATCTTGTTGCCGAGTCCATTGCAATTAGGACACGCACCATATGGACTATTAAACGAAAACAGACGAGGCTCGATATCAACAAAAGCAAGACCACAATCAAAACAAGAAAGATTTTTATTCATTATCAATTCTTCTTTTCTGAAAATAATTGAAATCAAACCATCAGACAAATTCACTGCCTGCTCAACATCTTCAAAAATTCGACTCAAATTATTTTCATTAACTTCAATTTCATCAATGAAAATATCAATATTATGTATCTTATATCGCGCCAAATCAATTTTTTCATCGAGATTAATTATCTTTCCATCAATTTTTGCTTTATGGTATCCTTTTTTATATATGTCATTTAAGAGTTGAAGATATTCCCCTTTCTTTCCGCGAATCATTGGAGAAAATATTTTTATTTTTTTCCCTTCAAATTTATCTAAAATATTATCAACCATTTGCTCTATGGTCATCGCCGAAATAGGCTTGTTACATTTTACACAATAAGGAACTCCAATCTTCGCAAAAAATAAACGCATGTAATCATAAATTTCCGTGATTGTCCCAACCGTTGAACGAGGATTATGCGAGGCTGCTTTTTGAGAAATCGAAATTGTTGGAGAAAGTCCTTCAATGTGATCTACATTAGGTTTCTCCATTTGTCCCAAAAATTGACGAGCATAGCTTGAAAGACTTTCCAGATATCTTCTTTGTCCTTCGGCAAAAATTGTATCAAAAGCCAGCGTGGATTTTCCCGATCCCGATATACCCGTAAAAACAATAAATTTGTCCCTCGGCAACTCCAAATCAATATTTTTCAGATTATGTTCCCGAGCACCTTTGATAGTTATTTTATTCATAAATCAATTAATATATACTGTTTTTTAATTCTAATCTACTTTTGTTTTTTTGTCTAAAAACTACTAAGGAATAATTTTTTGTATTTTTACGATTTAAACAAAAGAAAAAAGTGACATAGTCACTTATTTTTTTAATGCCAAGCTTATTTACGAATTAATAGCTACAATCAAATACCCTGCGACAAATAAAAAAACTTGAACCAATAAAGCGCTAAAGACAAGTATATACGAGGCTAATTTTTCTCTCAGATACAAAAAATAACCCAAAGCAGAATTTATGATGAGAATAATCAAGCCTATCAAAACAATCAAATAAATCTGTTCATAATCTCCTCGATAGTCATCACCAAAAATAAAATTATAATGTAATATAATCGGATATCCTCCTTCTTTTTTATTATACAAAAGATATGTCAGTAACAAAAAATTTACAAACAAACTCGAAACTGTCAAATTCACAATTAATTTATCTTTCCAATAAGATTTGGAAAATAATAATTTTACTCCGCTTAATAAAAGCTTTTTCAAAATCAAAATTCTTCGCAAAATTACTTTTATTTTATTTTCTTCTGACATTTATAGTTTTATTAAAATTAAATTATCTAGTTCAAATCAAATATCTAAAGCATATTATGTCTTTATCTTATACTAAATTTGTCTAAATGACAATTCAAAAACTGTCACAAATTAATGTGACAGTTCGGTTATATCTTCAAACTTCAATTACTATTTTGCAAACCACCTAAACAGCCAACCAAATAAACTAACGCCTTTTTTCTCATTATTAACTTCATTCTCTAACTCCGCCTGAACTTGTTCCATGACTTGAATTTGTTGCTCCATAATATTTTTGTCATCACTATCTGTAATTTGATCACGCAACTCCTTAAGCTCTTCTAAATTTTTATTATGATTTTCTAAACGATTTTCAACTTTTTTTAACTCCTTGTAATTTGGACCTATAATCATTTTGACTATACCGCTTCTGCTCTTTGCTTTGTTAAGCTCTGTCTCTAGTTCCTCTTGATTTTGATTTTGGCTTTGAGCAACAATTCTAATTTTCTGTCCAACCTCTCCGCTTCTGTCTGCAACTGCTAACATTGTCTGAACTGCATTGGATACGCGATTTTGTGTTTGCTCTCCTTGATTACTCTGGTTTTGATTTATTTGGTTTTGAACTTTCTGTCCATTTTCTGAGCCATTTTCATTACCCTCTCCTATGGTCTGTTCTGCGCCAGCTTCAGTTTTTCCTTTATCTTCATTGTTGCCAGTATCAAGATTCTTATTCTCTCCAACTTGCTCCGTTGTTTGATTTTGAATCTCCTTTTCTTCTGCTTGATTTTGTTGCTGTACCGCTTCTATATTTTGTACTTCTGTCGTTCCCATATTTTTTCCTTCAGAATTGTTTTGCACAGCAATACATGAGAAAGAAAAGACTGTAAATATTAGCAAAGAAACGCTAATAACTCCAACACTTCGCATTTTCATATTTTTTTAAATTAATAATTAAAAACGAATCATTATCCTTATTTATATTATACCATAAAAATATATAATTACATAATTTTCAATTCATTGTTTTTTATTTCTTGTTTTTGTTTTACTAAACTTATTCTCTTTATCCTTAGTGACTATAAAAACACTCGACGTTCTAAATCCCGTTTTACTTTTCATACGTTTTTTTGACGAATGTTTTTTCATAATTTTATTATCAATCCGCAAAATTTTGCACAAATATTTTTCCATATTCTCCTCCGTCGATAACACCAATACCCACTCTATGATAAAGTGGCTGAAGAATATTTTTTCGATGACCCGTACTGTTCATCAAACCGTTATGAGCCGATGGCAAGTCTTTTGAAAGCGCAAGATTTTCACCTGAAAAATTAAACTCTACTCCTCCCTGTTTCATACGATAAGAAGGAATTTGATTTTCAAGATTAACATGAGAGAAATATCCCTTTTGAAACATATCAATTCCGTGTTTTCTTGCAGTTTGTTTTGCTTGTTCGTCTTCAATTAGTGGCAATAAATTTCTAGATTCTCTCTCTTGATTTATAAGCTTCAACATATCTGCCTCATCTTTTTCATCAACCTTCACATCCGATGTCGTATAGCCCAAATAAATCGTTTCAGACTTGCCGTCTCCTACAGTCATAAAATCAAATTTGCTCATCGTAGTACTCAGCACATCTCCAAAAATATTTTCAAGACCTTTGTTAATCCTCACAGGATCAACAACAACAACTTTTCCAAACGACGACGAGGCTACCTGATTTCGAAAGATAAACGGCAAAGAAAAAGAAAGAGTTATCGATAATAACAAAAAAACAACTATAGAACTATATAATAAGGAAGTAAATCCACAAGTGACTCTTCTCTTAAAACATTTATTAAATACGAAAAGAGAATCTGGAAGTTTTCTTCGAGACATTACCAATATAATAAATTTTATTACAAACATATTCAAGAAAAATCCAATTATGTTTGCATAAACGTTTTCAAGACCAAAAAGCGAGATAAATATATGAGCTGTGTATGAATATGTAAAATATGAAATTATTAACGCAACAACAAAACTGACCATATTTACAATAATAGAATAAAGTCCTCTTTTCGCTCCGTCCGCAAAATGCGTTAAGAGATAAAAAATTATTATCAAATCAATCCAATTTCCAATCATATTTAAAATAAATTATTATATCTCTATTTTATCACAAAAAAACAAAAAGCCCAAGGTTTATTTGAGGCTTAATTTATGATAAAAAAATTACTCTAGGAACTTTTGCTCCCAGAGTATCAATCTACGTTTGTTATCAATCTCCCGTTTTTCTATTTATTACTTTGATTTTATCTTTTTCTATACTCAGCTTCTCTTCGACTGTTGTTTTTGCTTCATCGATGTTCTCAACCTTTTCCATTAAAGCTTGTCCATCTGGATATAATGCCAGATAAACAATAATTACTTCTTCATCATTGTCCAAATTATCAAAAACTAGAACATTTCCTGGATTCATCTCTACTTCATTTTTAAGTTGAGATTTCCATTCAAAAGCCTTCCAGTGATCCATTTTAACTTTGATCATGCTGTTTTCTTTTGAAACATAACTCATTCGATAATCTTCTGCTCCAAATTCATTAAATTTAATATATCTAGTTTCTTTATCCTCACTTTGAGAATATTTATAAGTCACACAACCAGCCGATAATGTCACAGATATTAACATTATCAATAACAAAAATATTTTTATCTCTTTATACATGTAATATTGCCTCCAATCAAAATGATATATATCTGAAAATAGACTATAATAAAATTTAATAAATGTCAATGCACAGATTGTCTATTTATATCGGAATCTATCAACGACTGCGTAGGCAATGTTATCGGAATGATCTCCAATTCTTTCAAGATTCATCAAAATTTCTGAAAAATATTTTCCTTTTTCCAAAGAACACACCCCTTTGTTCATTCTTTCTAAATGGTTGTCCTGAGCTTTTTTTACTATTTCATCTACCTTATTTTCATGCTTGATAATCTCATGAGCAAGATGTAAATTATCCTCTGCTAACGCCTTGATCACTAAATTCTGCATAATTTTCAACTTACCAAATATGGCAGTTAATTCTCGATTCGCTTTTTCTGAAAATTCAATATTTTCCTCTTTTAATTCCACGAACAATTCAGAAACTGTCAAAATATGGTCAGACAAATGCTCAAGATCAGTCACAGAATGCATCATACTATAAAGTTTCATTAAATCTTTTTTACTTAAATTTTGCTGTGAGATTTGAGACATATATTCTGAAATTTTTCCGGTCATCTCGTCCATATCATTTTCATATCTTTCAATTTCTTCTAAAAGTTCTATTTTATTATCAAAAAATATCGTTCTCGAAACCTCAAGCATTTCAGCCACTTCCTTTGCCATTTCAACAACACCACGATTAGCTTGTCTCAAGGCAACTGATGGAGTATAAAGAAGCTTTCTGCTTAGATAAGAAAATTTGGATTCCTCCACTTCACTTTTTGGGGCATATTTATTAACAAATTTTACAACAAGAGGGATGAAAGGAATGACAATTAATGCTGTAATAATATTATACAATGTATGCGCATTTGCAATTTGTCTTCCTGCGTCAGATGAAGTAATGCTCGATATATACTCAAAATGTTCAAAGAATGAGATAAAAATAAGTACCCCTGCCAAATTAAGCAATATGTGAGTTATAGCAAGATCACTTAAAAATCCCCTTCTTTTTGCACCTATATAAATCACTTTCAAACTAGAACCAAAATTAACTCCCAGAATCATATATAACGCAGTTTGGAGGTCTATGATTTGCGTCGCTCCCAGAGCAACTACAATTACAGAAGTAGCGCTACTGCTTTGAAGTAATAATGTCAAAATTGCTAAAATAATTATATAAACAAATGTAGATGAAGAAAACGAATTTATCAAATTCACAGCCAAATCATCGTGAGACAAAGAATGAGCGCTGGAAAAAATATAATTCATACCGAGAAACAAAAAACTAAAGCCCACAAGAGCTTC
>JAGLJF010000016.1 GCA_023142595.1 Minisyncoccota bacterium
AAATGGTAAAGCATACACACCAATATTCAAAGATGCTAACTGAGTTGTGACAGTACTTCCAATATTCGCTCCGAGCATCACAGGTATAGCAGAACCAAAAGTCAAAAGACCAGCGCTAATAAATCCAACTAGCATTGTGATAGTCGTACCACTACTTTGAATTACAGCCGTAATTCCCGTACCAATTGTCAAGCCTTTTACTGGATTGTTGTTTATTTTCGTAAGCACTTTCTCCAATCGAAATCCCATAATTTTCTGCAAACTAACACCAGAAAGATGAATTCCGTACAGCAAAATTGCCAAACCACCAAACATTTCAAATATTGTCTCAATTTCAATCATATATTTTCTAACTTATAACTACACTCTTTATTCTAGTACTTTTACGCATTATGTAAAGACTTGGATGTGTATAAGTTTTTCAGAAAGAGGGTTGACAAGATTGCTATAGTATGATATATTGATTTGTGAAGTTGATTTCTTGTCTTCAAGAAAGGCTAGGGAATTATTGCTTCACAATCAGGTTAGTGCTCTTGTTGTGGTTTGAAATCTAGGAAAGTCAAACTGGATAAAAAACTCAAAGGCAAGTTTGCTAATCAATGCTTATAAAAAATAAAGGGAGGGAAGACATGTGAAAGAATGTCAATTTTTTTCAAGAGATGCAAAAATAAATGTTGATTGCTGAATACCCGGGATCCTGCTGTAGTGCGCAAACCAAAGAGGATGCGCACAAAACTGCAAAATAAAAACAAGGAGGTAAAAAATGAGAATCTAACGAACAAGGGCGAGTATTGGACAATGCCAGAACATTAATTCACAATGAATTATGCATTGCCACTCGCTCTCTTTCTTAATTCAAACCTAAAAATCATAACTGTCCCAAGGGCTGTTTTTTATTATCGAAAATTTTGTCATTTCAGATCATTGCAATTTATGTATAAAAATGTTAAGTTGTTATTAATAGGAGGTTAATAGTTGTAATGTAAATTTATGCCAAATAATGAAAAATATAATATTATTCAACAAGCAATTATAATAATATTACTAGCTATTATAATATGGGATATCTCTTTTAATAAGAATATATTTAATGCATATCATTTAGGGTTAGCTATATTAATAGTCATAACTGTTTTTAATAAATTTAAACTTGATAATTTTAATATCAAAATACCGGGACTTATAGAAATCGCAGAGAGCAATAAGGAGATTAATAAAAATATTGAAAAAATTATAAATATTAAATTGAATAATAAATTGTCATCTGAACAAAATAATAAACAAGAAACAAAATTACAATCTATAAATATAAGAACAGATACTGTGAATTATAATATAGATTCTGATCTTCCGATAAAAATAGAAACTGTAAATACTAAAAGTGGAAAAATAAATTTTAATAAAAATAATAACTAAAAGCTATGACTCAAAATCTAATCGAAAAAATTGAAAAAGAACGAAACTCGAAAGTTATTACTTATGTAACTGGCGATCGGCAACCGTTTGTGACGAAAGTTGCAGATGATATCATTCCGATTTTTGCTAAACACTTGGACAAAATTGGCAAACAAAACAAAATAAGTTTGTTTTTATACACTCGTGGTGGAGACATGATTACTCCAATCAGACTTATTAAACTGATCAGGAGTTATGCCGATGAAGTTGAAATGCTCATTCCTTATCGCGCTCATAGTGCTGGGACATTGATTTCAATCGGAGCTGACAAAATCGTTATGGGAAGACTTGGGGAGCTCTCTCCAGTTGATCCTTCCACGGGACATCCATTTAATCCTGAAAATCCATTGAATAAAAGTCAAAAAATGGAAATTAGTGTTGAGGATTTGAATTCATATTTTCTTCTTGCTAAAGAAAAAGCAGGAGTTAAAGATGATCAAATGGTGAACATTTTCGAAGACCTAACTGCAAAGATTCACCCCCTTTCGCTCGGCAACGCATATCGCGCTACTAGAATGGCAAAACAAATCGTTGGAAAACTCTTGTTGATGCATTTTGATAAAGATCGCGACAAGCAAATAATTGAAAATATTACCAATGAAATCACAGGTGACATCTGTATTCATGGCTATCCAATTACCAGAGACGAAGCTGCTTCTCTTGGGTTAAAAATGATTGAACCGGAACAAAATCTGGAAAATTTGATGTGGGAATTATATGAAAAGTATGCCGAAAAAATGGAATTGAAAAAGAAATTTGACCCCGTTGCAATTCTTGGGAGTCAAGAAGTCGCAAATTTCAAATTCTATGGCGCATTTATTGAAAGCGCTGAACTCTCCGATGGATTTGTGTTTGATGGAAAAGTGCGAAGAATCATCAAGGATAATCGTGCCAATATTGATGTGAATGTTGAATCATCGGTTTGGGAGAATTTGTAAATCACTTTGAAGTCCAGAATATACTAGAGCATTCAAAAAGATTTAAGTTTTTAACTTAAATCTTTTTTTAGTTATCATTCTGTATTATTGTATAAAAAACAGGAGTTCATTTGAACTCCTTATCTGGATTTGCAAGCCATATGAGTAAAACAATAGCTATAAATATAGGTCCATAATGCTCTGCTATCCATACAGGAAGTATTTGGAATAATATATCAACTATAGTTAGAGTTATAACACTAATCATTATTATTGCCAAAGCTAGATTTACCCTATTTTTTGTCTTGATTCCTTTTTCATAAACACTTTCATCTTTTTCTGCTTGTCTTTTCATTGATTGTAATGGAGCTAATATAGCTTCTTCTTTCGGTCTACTATAACCAACTTTTTTTACCGATTTTATTAATTCAGAAGCATCTTTTAAAAAAATCTCGTGCCTCTCTTTCTTTTCAAAATCTATCACAAACATCATCCTCCTATATAAATAATTTATCATTAATCTATGTTTTGTCAATCGTAATTTATAATAATATAGACAAAATTAAAATCGCTAACACTATTCTATATCCCACAAAAATATTATAACTTTTGTTTTCTAAATATTTTAACATATATTTAATGGCTAAATATCCACTTATTGTAGCGGTTAGAATTCCTGTTAAAATATTTATATCCAAGCCACTTGCAATCAAATTTGGGAATTCCATAATCCCTGCTCCCAGAATAATTGGGGTGGAAAGCAAGAATGAAAATCTTGCCGAAGATGTTCTTGAAAGTCCAAGCAAAAGAGCTACGGTTATTGTGATTCCACTGCGAGAAACTCCTGGTATGATTGCAAGTGCTTGAAAAAGTCCAATTATAATTCCCATCTTCAAAGTTAATTCTGGTATATTTTTTTTCTTTAAACCAATTCGATCAGCATAAAAAAGAAATAATGCTCCGATAGATAAGGTTGTGGCAATTAATAGCGGGTTACGAAAAATAGTTGCTGCATAATTATTCAAAATCAAGCCAATAAAAACGCCAGGAATTGTGGCAATAATAATTATAAAAAGCATATCTGATTTCAACTCTTGAATATTTATGCGTCTTTTTTTTTGTGATAATTTGACCGTTATAGCGTTTTGCACAAGAGATTCCACGGCTTTATCAGGACTATGAAACCATCGAAATAAATATGAATTAAATATTATATCCCTCCAATCTTTTCTGAAATATATCAAAACTGCAATTAAAGTTCCAAGATGCAAAGCCACATCAAAAGCCAGCCCTTGATCCTGCCAATTAAAGAATTTTGAAATCAAAACCAAATGACCAGAACTTGAAATCGGCAAAAATTCCGCAAGTCCTTGAACAATTCCTAAAATAATTGATTGAATAATTTCCATTAAGATTTTTTATAAAATAATCTGGATAAATATAAAAGTGACCATAAACCAGCTAAAGAAAAAGTAATAAACCAAAAATCAGGTCCAGTAACATATAACGAAATGAAAAATATAATCCAGGCGATAAACATTTTTCCAGCTGTTAAAGACATTTCGTAAAATATTATATATTTTAAAAATCCTTTGTGATTTTCTCCTCCACTATATACGAATGTACGAAGTGGATATATTATTCCATTTTTTGATCCTTTTGAGAAAATATCTACTAATAAAATACTAAGCCAATTCAAAGCAAAAGGTCTTAAAAACCATGAAATTGCAAGCAAAAAAGTACTATACTTTAATAATTTTCTTTTATCTTTCCTACTTAATATGTCTGATAATTTTCCAATATAAAGAGAAGATATGGCAATTGATATAATCACAACACTCATAATTATTCCCATTAAATAAAATTCTTTGATTATCAAAAAAATGAAAATTGACCAAACTACCATAGCAACAAATTCTTCTCCATAACCAAAATAAGAAATTGAATCCTCTCTTTTATAATGATTATAAGGCTTCAAAAACCTCCTCCATGATTTTTTATAAGAAAATTTATGAGGTTCAAATTTTTCCCTAGTGGCAAAAAGAGGAATAGCAGAAATCAAGCTTATAATAGAAACAATCACAAAAAGAACTTCAAATCCAAATTTTGTTAGAATTAATCCACCAACTACAGGTCCAGCTATCATAGCTATGGTTGAAGTCAGAGACAGAATACTCAACTCTCTTCCTTTATATCCTGACTTGCTGTAATGCGCAAAATCAGTATGATAGGAAGGCCAAAATAAAATTTTATATCCAGTAAAAAACAGTATTGCAAAAAAGATCATCCATCCGTAAGTTGGGATTTGAGAGAGAGATAAAAAGTATAGAATTGCAAATGGAACGCTATAGAAAATGCAATGTTCAAATCCATATTTTGCCGCCGCCTTTGCTCCAAACGAAACAGCAAAAAGATAAATAGTATAAGCAACCGCATAATAAAGCAAAACTATTGAAATTGATCCATACAACTTATAGAGATAGACAGGTTCAAAAATTGCTATCATTGAAAACGCAAAATTTCTAATTGCAACTGATGTATATAACTCAGTTATCTCGCATTTCAAACTATGTTCTAGATAGCGATTAAGAAAAAAGTTAGACATAAATTAGTTTAAATTTGTTAAATTATTTCCATTAAGATTTATAAAATTTAAAAAGATAAAATAATGACCAAACTCCAGCGAAAGAAAAAATAACTATCCAAAAATCAAAACCTCCATAATAGTTCCAAAGAATTGCAATCAAAGCCACGCTCCAAGCTACCAATGCCTTACCGGCCGACAAAGACATTTCATAAAACATATTATATTTCAAAAATCCTTTATGATTTTTTCCTGCACTGTATATAAAAGTGTATAATGGATAGTTAATAGTCGTTTTTGAACCTTTTGACATAATATCAACCAAGAGAACTCCAAGCCAATTTGCCGAAAATGGTCTTAATATCCAAGCTATAATGTACACAATCGTTCCATAAGTAACCAATTTCTTTTTATCTTTTTTTTGCAAAACATCAGATAGCTTGCCTACGTATAAAGACACAATTGCAATTATAATTGCAATTGCACCAATCAAAACTCCCATTAAATCAAATCTTTCAATGATAAGAAAAATAAAAATCGGCCATCCAATCGCAGCGACTATTTCTTCACCAAAACCGAAATAAGCGATTGAATCTTTTCTCTTATAATGTCCATAGGGCTTCAGAAGTCTTTTAAAGGAATCTTTATAGGAAAAATTATGAGGCTCAAATTGCTCACGAGTTGCAAACAAAGGTATAACTGATATTAGACTAACAATAGAGACAACGACAAACAAAACTTGAAATCCAAAATTAACCAAAATTATTCCCCCGATAATTGGACCTAAAATTGTTGCTATTGTAAGTATAAAAGTCAAAACGCTAAGCTCTCTTCCTTTATATCCAGAAACTCCATAATGTGCAAAATCTGTATGATAAGAAGGCCAAAATAATGATTTATATGTAACCATAGAAAGAATAGCAACGACCACTAACCAAGGATAATTTGGTAATTGTGAAAGAGTTAAAAAATAAAAAATTCCAAAAGGAATACTATAAAATATACAATGTTCAAATCCATATTTTGCAGCCGCTTTTGCTCCGAGAGAAGCTGTAAAAAAATAAAGAGTGTAAGCAACTGCATGATATACGAATACAACCGACAACGAACCATATAGAATATAAAGATATATTGGCTCAAAAATTACAATCATTGAGAATGCAAAATTTTTAATTGCAACAGAAGCATATAATTCTGTAATTTCATGCCTTAAAGTATGTTTCAAGTAATGATTAAGAAAAAAATTAGACATAAATTAGTTTATATTAAATTTACTAAAAAAATCTTTCATATTTTCTTTTCCTACAATGCCCATTCTGATAATTTTTGGAATGTTTGATGTTAGATCAATAATTGTGGAAGCTAGAGTATTTTGAATATTCCCTGAATTTATAAATAAATCTGGATTTATTTTCATTTTAGAAAATTTTTTGATTATCTCGTCTGAATTAAATAAATTTTTTTCACCAGAAATATTTGCGCTTGTTGCAATAATTGGAAAATCAACTTTTTCTAATAATTTCAAAATAAATTTATTTTTTGGAATCCGCACTGCAATAGTTTCCCTGTTTCCAGTTAGATAACATGGCACAATATCTTTTTTTCTCAAAACAACCGTAACAGGTCCTGGCCAAATGTTTTCTAATATTTTTTCCACTTTCGAATCAATACAAGCAATTCTCCTTGCCGATTTTATATCTTTTACAAAAACAAGTAGAGGCTTTTCTCTGTCACGCTCTTTGATTTTCATCACTTTTTCAATCGCATCTTCATTGAAAGCATTCCCACCAATTCCATAAATCGTGTCAGTCGGATAAATAATAACACCACCACTTT
>JAGLJF010000017.1 GCA_023142595.1 Minisyncoccota bacterium
GACGAGGAATTTATTCTATTAAATCACTTAAATCAAATTTCGGATTAGTAACAACCAATAATTCTATTACTTCCTCAACATCTTGAATGTTATGATATTCATTTTTTGGTATTGAAAATACATCTCCTTTCTCAATTGTAAAAATTTCTTTTCCTATTTTTAAAATGGCTTTTCCTTTTATAATAAAATAAATCTCTTCCATCTTTTTATGCTTGTGAGGTGTTGAGTTATCCGTAATTACAGAATATGACAAGCTTAAATTATCAGAATTATACAACTCCTGCAATTTACCACAGGCATCTTCAATTGGTTTAATGTTTTTTCTATTTACAATTTTCATATAAATTAAAAAGTTATAAAAAACTCTATTCCACAACCCCACTTTTCGCCTCCTTAATTTCTTCTGAATCTTCCAGCAATTCTCCTCTATAAAGTTTGTGAAGAAGTGGAATCACTCCACAATCTTGGCAAACTCCCCAAGCGCACTTTCCACCATTTTCTTGCGAAAGCTTTTTGCACATCGAAAGTTCTTTTTCATAGACTTCTCTGTCTATGATGTTTTTATTAGAATCTGTTTGACATGTAATTTCATCGTTATTCATAAAAATTTTCTTATACGAATTATTAATATTATAATTATTATACCAATATTTAAATAATTATACAAAAATAAATCCAAATAAATATCCACTTTTCACCGCAAAAAATTCATTGTGAGAAGAATAAATTTATGTTAGCATATCTATACAGAGTAATTAGACTAACCTTAAATATATGACAAAAAATAAAGATTTAAATCTCATAATTGCTGAGAATGTAAGAAAATATCGCAATATCAAAGGAATCTCTCACGAAGAACTTGAGGCGTTAACAGGGATTGATTATGATACAATTGTACAAACTGAAACTGGGGAACTTGAAGAAGTTTCAATTCAAGACATTGAAACACTAGCTGAAGCCTTAGATGTTAGTATAGACGACATAATAGAATGAAAAGCTTTCAAAATAAAGTCCTTGAGATAACTACAAATATTCCAAAAGGATCTGTTTTAAGTTATAAAGAAGTTGCCAGGCTGGCAGGAAGTCCAAAAGCCTATAGAGCTGTAGGTAATATTCTTGGTAAAAATTATAATCCCAAAATACCTTGCCACAGAGTTATTTGCGAAAATGGAAAAATTGGAGGATATAATAGAGGAGCAAAGGAGAAAAAGAAGGTTTTAAAAGAGGAGGGATTTAATTTTAAGTCTTAAATTTCTATATCAAAAACTATGCCTGAACTTCCAGAAGTTGAGACAATTAGAAGAGATCTTGAGAAAAAAATTATTGGCAAAAAAATAATTGACATTAGAGTTATCCAAAAAAACTCCATCAAAAATAGTCCTACCTATTTTACAAAGACTCTAAAAAATAATTCTATTGAAAGCGCAGACAGAAAAGGAAAGCTTCTTATTTTAAAAATCAAAGAAAATGAAAAATATCTACTCATTCATTTGCGAATGACTGGGCAAATTTTATGTTGTGACACTGATAAAAAAATTGCAAAAAATACAAGGGTAATTTTCATTTTTGATAACTCGCAATTATTTTTCAACGATACTCGTCGTTTTGGATATTTACGAATTGTAAGCGAAAAAGAAAAAGATATAGCATTGAAAAAAATGGGAATAGACATCCTAGATAAAAATTTTACTCCCGAAAGATTTAAAGAATTATTAAAGCATAAAAGAAAAAGCTTAAAGTCTGTACTTCTTGATCAAAAAATAATTGCCGGAATTGGAAATATCTATGCCGATGAAATTTGTTTTGATGCTAGATTGCAACCGAACAGAATAACTGGAAAATTAAACGATAAAGAGATCAAAAAATTATATAATTCAATCATCAAAATTATAAATCTCGCTCTCAAAAACCGAGGAACAACTTTCAACGACTATCTTGATTCAAGTGGCAAAAAAGGAAATTTTTCAAAATTTCTCAAAGTATATCAAAAAGAAAAAGAAGTTTGTGAAAATTGTCACAAAAAAGAAATCAAAAAAATCAAAGTTGCTGGAAGAGCAACGAGATATTGCGAAAATTGTCAGAAATAAAACCCACTAAGTATTGACAAAACTGCATAAAAATTTAATACTATACTGTACCCTAGAAAAAATGATTTAATAAAAAAGATAGTTTTAATATAAATACAATATGATAGTAGATGAAATCAAAATTCAAATCAAAGGTGGAAAAGGTGGAGATGGTCATGTGGCTTTTAGTAAAATCAAAAACGAGAAAGGACCAACTGGCGGAGATGGTGGTCACGGTGGAAATGTTTATATCGAAGGAATTTCCAATTTATCCGCGCTAAATAAATTCCGATTTAAAAAAGAATTCTTTGCAGGAGATGGAGTAGATGGAAAAACAAAACTGCTTGAAGGAGCAAGAGGAGAAAACTTGATTCTCAAAGTTCCAGTAGGAACAGTGGCTCATAATCTCGATAATGGAAGAGATTTTGAAATTATGGAAGTTGGAGAAAAAATATTATTAGCCAGAGGAGGGAAGAGAGGAAAAGGGAACTGGCACTTCAGATCAAGCACAAATACAACTCCACGAGAATGTGAAGAAGGGAGAGAAGGACAATTTTTTAATTTTATCTTGGAACTTCGAATGATTGCAGATATTGGATTTATCGGACTTCCAAGCGCTGGAAAATCAAGCTTGCTTAATGCTCTCACAAAAGCCAATGCCAAAACTGCCGCCTATCACTTCACAACTCTCGAACCAAATCTTGGAGATTATTATGGAATGATTTTAGCTGATATTCCAGGGCTGATTGAAGGAGCCTCCCAAGGCAAAGGCCTAGGAATTAAATTTCTTCGTCACATAAAAAGAACAAGAATTTTGATTCATTGCATCTCAGCCGAATCTGATAATTTGAAAAAAGATTACAGAATCATCAAAAATGAATTACAAGAATATGAAAAAGCTGTCTCACAAAAAAAAGAATATATTTTTTTGACAAAAATTGATTTAATAGATGAAAAAGAAATTGCCAAAAAAATGAAAGAGTTAAAGAAAATAAGTCCCAATGTTATTCCTGTCTCAATTTACGATGAAGAAAGTTTGGGTAAAGTTCAGAAATTGTTAAATAGAATTAAAGATAAAAGATAAAAATTCTCTTAATATATCCATAAAAAACAATTAGGCAAATAGTCTAATTGTTTTTTTATTTTTCAAACTTAATTACTTTGAATTACGAAACTCTATTTAAAGGCCTTGGTGAAATTTCGGATGGAAAATATGACGACAAGAATGAAAATGATTTCTACGTGAAAGGCTTAATTGATGAAGCTGAGAAATAAGAATAATAAACTATTTTTTCGGAGCTCACTCTTTAGAGTATAAGTTGGTCGCGATTGACACGAATTTACAGGTTGAAACCTAAACTCTAAATCACATAAAATTCAAAAGCAAAAGAACAGCCTTTAAATTGTATCATTAATGAATATATAGCACTGTTCCAACTTCTGACCAGTCAAAAACATATTTTGCAGATCCAACACCTAATCGAATGCACCCATGCGAAACACGAATTCCCAAATGATCCTCCCCTTCTCGATGACCACTTGGCCAATATGGAAGCTCATGAATATAATAAGGACCAAAAAATTGCATACTATATGGCATCCAAAGACCATACGAAGTCGACCAATGGTTTATTTCTTTTCTTTTTACAGAAAAAATTCCAAGTGGAGTCGACATTCCATATTTCCCACTTGATATTAAAAATTGATTAACCTTCATCCCATTTTCAAATAAAGTCATCGCTTGATTTTCAATACTAACATCAATATATTTTCCTTCAGTAAGCTTCGGAATGATTTCTATCTCTTTCTCAGGTCTTGAAGTTTCTGGAACAATAAATCTTTCTTTTGATAATTCTAGATCAGAATAATATTTTTCATCATTACCGTCAATTTTTAATATTTTACCATCCTTATCTTCTAAAGTATAAAAAATAAAAGATACGCCTTCTAACAATAAACCGCTTACTCCTCTTATGTCTTTTAACTTTATTTCATATTTTGTTTCAGGAGAAAATCCTCTTTCTGATCTTAAAATTATCCTTTTTCCATCTTCGGATGATTGAAAATTGATATTCGTAGCTGGAATTATTTCTACATTATCTTTAGATAAAAAAACGATTCTCTGATTAAAAATGATCTCTATTTCAGAGTCAATATTGATTTCTTTTTCACTTATTGTTTTTGCGCTAACACGATACACATTCGAATATTCTTTTGCGCCAAAAAAAATAGAAAAGCCTAACACGAAAAAAGCTAATGAGATTAAAATGATGTGAAATATTTTTTTGATATTTTTAATTTCCATTAAATTATAATAAAAAAACAGAGCGATATTAATCACCCTGTCTAAAGTATAGCATATTTATCGACATTAAACAAGTACCTGCACCAAGTCCATCACACCAACTTTCTTCTTATAGTTGCAAATCTAAGTGCATTAATACAACAATACTAAAACTATCTATTTTTATTTTTTCTCCTTGTAATTCGAAATACTCCATAGATATTAATCAAAATTGCTCCACCAAAAATGGCAATAAATTTCCAATAATTCTTTTCTGATTCATCAAGTTCTTTCAAAGGACGATCAACAATATTCTTTGATCTGATTGAGGATAGATTAGCAGAATTTGAAACTGAATCGACTAGGTTTAAAAAGAAAGAAGTATTGTCTGGAACTTGTCTAGAAAAGTTTGGAGAAATAAAATCTGAATCTCCGATAACAACCAAACTTCCTTCACTAGAATTCTCATCTTTTGATTTTGAAATCGCTGCAACTGTTTTTTGAGATCCAGCAGAAAAATATAAATTAACATCTGGCAATAAATTATAGTTTTCAGACATAGTCTGAGCATAATTTGTAGTTTTCAAAAGTGGAACTATTTCATAATTATTATCATCTGTTGAAAGAGTAGAAGTCCAAGGCAACATAATCGACTGAACCGCTGACAAAGATGGATGCGAACCGAAATTTTCTTTCACAATTTTAACCCAAAACGGATATGCCTTGCTGACAGAGAAAAATCCTTGTTGATAGGTTATATTTGAATTTGATTTGTCATAGACTAAATTTGAGTTAATTTCAATTCCCCTCTTTTTTATCAAATCGTTCAATCCATTTTCAACAACGACAGGTTCAAGATTTTTTTGCATATCAGGAGCAATTGCTTCTGAAAGAGCAATAACATTTCCGCCACCATTTAAGTATTCATCAACAATCGAAATTTCTCCTTCTGTCAATTTGACTTTTGGACCAGAAATAATCAAAGTAATTGGATTAATAAAAATTTTCTCCGCCTCTTGTTCAACTTCCATTTCATTTTCTGTAGATGGTTGTTTCTTCTCTTTTTCAAAATAGAAACCTTTCTGATCTCCCTCGCTTTGAATTTGAACAGATTGAAGTTCATAGGATTTCAGAAGATCTGGAATTTGAATCTCACCTTCTCCATGTCCTGCTAAAAAAGCGACAGTTTCTTTTTTGTCTCTTGAAACTGAATAGACAGCCGAAACGAAATCGTATTCCCAAGTGTCGATTGACTGAATGATTGGCATCACTTCTCTTTTT
Source organism: Minisyncoccota bacterium (assembly GCA_023142595.1). Classification (GTDB taxonomy): domain Bacteria; phylum Patescibacteriota; class Minisyncoccia; order JAHIHE01; family JAGLIN01; genus JAGLLA01. The sequence continues at coordinate 5,632 of JAGLJF010000017.1, forward strand.
GTTTCGCCTTCAAAATCAGATGTGATTTCAACCGCAAAAAAACCTTGCTTAACTTCATATTTATCTTTTTCGATTACATTAAATTGAATTTGTGGAATTCCCTTTTGTCCTAATTCCGCCACTTTTTCTTGGCTATTGTCTGGCATATTATATGAAACCTTAATTTTTCCTGAAATATCTTTGTATTGATTCATCAAGTCCTCAAGCTGAGTTTTAGTGCCAATTAAATCAACTGGTAAGTCATCTGAAATATAAAAATTCACATTAACATCATTTTCCAATCCTCTTAAAATATCTTTACTGGCATTTGAAATTGTATAAATTTTCTCCTCCGTCAAATCGATATAAAACGGTTTTTGAGAAATTAGGATATTCAGGACAATTAAAAAAGCTAACACAATTAAAACAGAACTGTTTTTTGAATTAAATATTTTTTTATTTATAGACATTTTTTTATTTATTAATTATTGTTTATTTCCACTTTCTCGAACTGACTACATTCGTATTTAAAAACATAAAAAACAAAACGATTGAGATATAATATACAATGTCACTCAAAGAAATAACTCCTCTAAGAATTGAATTGAAATGTGTTGAGAAACTCAGGAATTTTCCAATCTCGCCAATAAAAGCAGGAAGCGCATCAAGAATAAATGAGTTTCCGATTATATAAAATGCAAAAACAATTGCCACTGTGGTAATAAATGAGACAATTTGATTTTTCGTAACCGAAGAAACCCAAAGCCCAACAGCGATATAGCTTGCTCCCAAAAGTAAAGTTCCCAAATATCCAGCCATAATAATACCTTTATCAGGAGCACCAAGATTTGAAATCATTGAAGGAATTGCCAAGGTTAAAGCGAGCATAATTCCTAAAAAAATAAAATTGGAAAGAAACTTTGCCAAAACTACCTGAAAATTAGAAATTGGAAAACTCATTAAAACTTCCACTGTTCCGCTTCTTTTTTCCTCAGACCAAGAAGACATCGTCACAGCTGGCAAAATGAACATCAAAATAAATGGAATCAAACCAAAAAATGATCTCATTGAAGCTTGAGCGCTAACAAAAAATCCTTGAATGAAAAGCCATCCTGTAATGAGTAAAAAAATCGAAACCACAATATATCCAAGAGGTGAATTGAAATATGAGTTTAGTTCTTTTTTAACTAGAATTAAAATTTTATTCATCGTTTTTTGTTAAACTTATAAATATATCTTCAAGATCAGCTTGTTTTCTGATGAGTTCCAAAAGTCCAATTTCATTTTCAATAATCATTTTTGCAACCTCCTGACGAAGATCAACTTTATTTTCTGTGATAACGACTATATTGTTTCCAGAAACTTCAACTCCCTTAATCATTTCGTGGGAATTAAGTTTGGAAACAAAGTTCTCTGGTACTCGATCAAGCTCAATATGAATTCGTGAATCAGCTTGACCCATGTTTTCCAATCCTTCGGGTGTGTCGTCAGCTTTAATTTTTCCATTATTTAAAATTAAAACGCGTGAACAAGTCGAATGAACCTCGGGAAGAATGTGGCTTGATAGAATAACGGTTTTTGTTTTTCCAATCTCTTTAATCAAATCTCGAATTTCAATCCTCTGCTTTGGATCAAGTCCTGTTGTTGGTTCATCAAGAATCACAATTTTTGGATCATGAATCAAAGCTTGGGCAATCCCAACTCTTTGACGATATCCCTTGGAAAGTGTTGAAATTTCAGCATTCTTTTTTTCTTTCAAACCACATTTGGCAATTACAGAAAAAACCTTTTCGTCTAACTCCGTGTCGATTCCTTGCATCTTGCCCACAAATTGAAGATATTCCAAAACTGTCATATCATCATATAAGGGAGCATGTTCTGGAAGATATCCAATTTTGCTCTTGATTTTTTGTTGCATAAGAGGATTACTGATATCAAGTCCATCAATTGTCACTTCACCAGAATCAAACTCAAAAAAAGCAACCAAGATTCGAAGTAAAGTTGTTTTTCCTGCGCCGTTTGGACCAAGAATTCCAACAATTTCACCCTCTTCTAATTGAAAGGAAACATTGCTCAAGGCGACAAAATCACTATATTTTTTTGTTAAATTTTCAACTGTAATCATTTTTTCTTAATTATTTGTTTATCTGATTTTTACAAACATTAAAATCTAATACTAATAATCTATTTTTTACTCATGTTTATATTTTAATATAAATATTTTTTTTGGCAAGAGGCGAGCAGAAAGGGTGACAAAACTTTACTTACAAATCAATTTCAATTGCACCGCTCCCTCCTTCATCAATTTTGGCATCAGAATATTTCAAATTTTGTTTTTCAAGAAGAGATTGCACAAAGCCTCTCAAAACTCCTCGACCATTTTCCGAATGTAATCCTTTACCTGTTATAATTCTTATTCTATTATAATTTTTCATTCGTGCCTCATCAACAAAAGAAAGAACCTCTTCTCTGGCCTCGTCCTTTGTCAATCCGTGAAGATCTATTTCATCTTGCACGGTTTGAATGTATTTATTCTGTTTTACTTTTTTATTATTCATGTCTAATTCTAAAATTTATAACTCTATTCACATTTTAGTTTCCTGTTATCTTAAGTCAAGAATAGAAAAACAGTTTCTATTTCAAGAAACTGTTTTTACATATATCTACAACTTATTTTCTTTTTACTCTCACTCTTTCATTGTCTGTTAAAAGCTGTTTTCGAAGACGAATGTTCTGTGGTGTAATTTCTAGATATTCATCTTCTGACATAATTTCCATTCCTCGTTCCAAACTCACTTCAAGAGGAGGTGTCAATCTCAAGGCTTCATCTGCTCCTGAAGATCTCATATTTGTCAGATGTTTTCCCTTGATTGGATTCACTGCCAAATCATTTCCTTTCGCCGTATTTCCGATTACCATACCTTCATAAACATCAATCGTCGGTCCGATATATAATGTTCCACGATCTTGCAAGTTATAAAGAGAAAAAGCAAGAGTTTTTCCAGTCATCATAGAAATCATTGAACCCACATGTCTTTTCTCAATATTTCCAACATGAGGCTTAAACCCAATCACTCGAGTACAAAGAATTCCCTCTCCTTTTGTATCAATCACAAATTCATTTTTATAACCAAGAATTCCACGAGTCGGAATTTCAAAAATTATTCTTGTATTATTATTTTCCGAACTCATATTAATCATGTTCCCTTTTCTCTTTGATAATTTCTCAATCACCGCACCAGAAAATTCATCAGGGACATCAACTGTCACTTCTTCAAAAGGTTCCAATTTAACGCCATCCTCTTCTTTAATAATAACTTGCGGTTGAGAAACTTGAAGCTCATAACCTTCTCGACGCATATTTTCCAAAAGAATTGCCAAATGCATTTCCCCTCTTCCAAAAACTTGAAAAGTATCATTAGCGGAAAAATCAACCTTCAATCCCACATTAATTTCCAACTCTCTCTCTAGTCTATCTCTAATTTGACGAACCGTCACAAACTTTCCCTCTCTTCCTGCAAAAGGTGAATTGTTCACCAAAAAGTTCATAGAAATAGTTGGCTCATCAACAGTAATTGCAGTTAGTGGTTCTTGGTCTGTCTTTGCGCAAATCGTCTCACCAATATAAATATCAGCAATACCAGAAATCATAACAATATCTCCAGCAATTGCTTCTTTCACTTCCTTTTTTTCGATTCCATGAAAAGTACTGATTTTTGTAATTGTTGCCGGTCTTGTGTCTCCATTCGGCTTTTTAACAAGTATCTTTTCTCCAGATCGAACTGTTCCTTCGTAAATTCTAGCAATGGCAAGCCTACCCAAAAAATCATCATATCCAAGGTTGAAAGCTTGCATTCGAAGTGGAAGCGAAACATCAGAAACTGCTGGCTGAACTTTTTCCAAGATGACATCCAAAAGAGGATTCAAATTTTGTGAGTCATCTTTCATTTCTCTTTTTGCAGTTCCATCTCGACCAATTGCATAGACAACTTCAAATTCAAGTTGATCTTCACTGGCTCCAAGATCCATAAAAAGCTCCAAAACTTGATCATGAGCTTTTTCAACATTTGCAGCTGGTTTGTCAATTTTATTCAAGACAACAATCGGCTTAATTCCCAATTCCAAAGATTTTTTCAAAACAAATTTTGTTTGAGGCATTGGTCCTTCTTGCGCATCAACAACCAGAATCACACTATCAATTGATCTGAGAACTCGTTCAACTTCAGACCCAAAATCAGCATGACCAGGAGTGTCCACAATGTTTATCTTTGTGTCCTTGTAAAAAATTGAAGTATTTTTTGAATAGATTGTAATTCCTCTTTCTTGTTCAAGAGCATTACTATCCATACTTGCAGAATCGTCAGTCACCATTCCAGTCTGTCTCATTAGCGCGTCAGTTATCGTAGTTTTGCCGTGATCAACATGCGCGATAATCGCAATATTTCTTATTTCCATAGTTATTTTTTTAACTTAAATTATATATTATAAAGTTGATAATAAAAAACACCTTATCCAGGTGTCTATCACCTACTGCTTAAAATATCGAGAAATGCTTTATATAAGCTCGACACAACCTACGATAACCTATTTTTTGATTTTCGTCAATAGTAAAACAAATTTCATCTTCTCATGTAAATCTAGCAGATATAAATAATAAGCTTAGTTTTTTGTAATAAAAATTTTAAAACATTACACAAAAATAATAAAAAAAGACCATAATGGTCATTTTAAACTATATTCTTCTATATAAGAAGAAGAATTTTTGGGCCTAGAATTATTATTCCAGTTATAGCTGCTTTAACTGACACAAGAAAAACGCCAGAAGCAAATACATTTTTTGAGATTTTGACTTCAGAATTAAACACTTTTACTGTTCTGTCAACATCTATTTCAAATCCAGAATTCACCGCTTCAAATGACAATACCAACAATATTGATGATAATATTCTATCCCATTCATCCCAATTCAAGTTTAAAAACCCTGAAATGAATATCACAAAGATTGCAATCAAAAAATGGATTTGAAAACTACGATCTTTTTGGATCAAATATTTTAGTCCATCTAAAGCGAATCCAATTCTTTTTGCTACAGGATATTTTTTCCCGAATTCAAAATTTTCTTCTCCTATATTTATCCCTCCAAGTTGTTATCTTTAAGATTTTTTTGATTTATATGAAAGCCTATCATGCTTCTAGTAAATTGTCAATATCGATGGCAAGAACCTAAAAAGCAAATTCTTAAATTACAAAATGTCATTCTGGAGCGATAGCGGTAGAATCCCGTAATTTAACTACCTTTATACCCATTCCGACCTAAATCTCCATCAACAAAAATTATTTGTCTGTTTTGGATTTGTTTGACTATGTTCTACGCTTAATTAACATCTGGCACTGCGCTGGTGCATCTCCAATTCACTTCTGCCTCTCTTGTTTTCTCACTCACCACACAAGCTGGGTCACATCCATCTTTTTCAAGCTCTGGCATTCTCTCCAAATCAATCCACCAAGTCCTCGAATTTTCATTATAAAAATATTCATCCGTCAATATTCCCGCCATCGAACATTCTTTGCTTTCTCGAGCAATCGCCAAAGCCTCGTCAGAACTCAAAGGCAAAATAGCTTCCGCTTTTGTAAAGAAAACAGGAATTTCCAAAGCATCATCATGCTCTGGCAAATCTGAAGGATTATCTTTTTGTAAAATTAGCGTTCCATTGTTTTTATATTCTGGCGTTTCAAATTTAATCTCTGCCTGAAAAGGCACAAATTTTTCTGTCATCCATTCACCTTGCGCCACCGCAATCCCTTGCCCAATTATCAATCCATCCCAATTAGTCAGGACCACAGGAAAATCTCCCTCAAAAAACCAAAATCCTCTCGCCTGTCCTTTGACTATCAAAGGGCTTTTAATTGTTTGATTTGGACGAGGCGAATCAAGAAAAATCAAATCTACTTTTTCGTTTTCATTGCCAATATACTCTACAAAAGTCTGCTCACCTACTCGACATTGACGAGGATAACTTTCCATCGCTGGATTTCCAGCATCAATACACTCTTGAAAATTAGTTATTTTTACCAAATCCTCATCCTTATCACTGTCAGAAGTAAAATCTAACCATAAAATACTAGAACCAAAAATAACTACGACAACAACTATAATTAGTAATATTTTTTTCATAGTTATAATTTATTTAATTAAATATAGTATCGATAAATTACTTTACAAACAACGAGACTCTACATACACAAATAATGTACTTATTTTAATTCCAATATATAAGTGAACTTGTCCAATAATTTAGAAAATTTTTCATTTAAAATTTCTTATCTAATCCATTTTTCAGTGGGAAATAAACTTTTGCTACATATTCATTCATCATTCTGAAAGTATTAAAATATGATCCGTTTATCGAAATTGCATGTTTCATAATTTTCACAAATTCTGGTCTGTCTTTATAATATAATGGCAAAATTTCTGTAGCCAATTTTTTGTATAAATCATTAACTTCTAAATTCCAACTATCTGGATTATCAATTCTAGCTTTTGTTGAATTTGTGCCAATTGACCATCCTGTCACCCCTTCAACCCATCCTTCTGGCCACCAACCATCAAGCACGCTCAAATGAGGAACTCCATTAAATGCTGCTTTCATTCCGCTTGTGCCAGATGCTTCATATTTTTGCAAAGGAGTATTTAGCCATATATCAACCCCAGCAACTAACTTTTTGGCCATCTCCATATTATAATCTTCCAAAAATACCATATTTA
>JAGLJF010000018.1 GCA_023142595.1 Minisyncoccota bacterium
ATGGATTGCATGTTAGAGATTGGATTTATGTTCGTGATCATTGCGAGGCAATTGATTTAATTTTACACAAAGGAGTTGATGGAGAGGTTTATAACATTGGTTCTGACAACGAAAGACCAACGATTGATATTGCAAGAATCATTTTGGATTTGGTCGGAAAGCCTCACTCTCTGATCAATAATGTTCCAGATCGTCCTGGGAATGACCGTCGATATTCGATAAGCGCAAGTAAAGCTGACCGAGAACTTGGATGGAAGCCACTTCATACATTTGAAGACGCAATGCCAAAAACAATTCAGTGGTATCAACATAATATTGATTGGGTTGAAAAAATCAAAGACAAAGACCAAGATTTTACAAATTATATATAAATCTGAAAGTTCCATAGTCCCGTTAGGGCTGTGGAACCTATGGTGCAGAACGATGCAAATGCGGATCCACAGCCCTAACGGGACTATGGAACCGTCGTCGGTTCTGAATTAAATTCACCATGACAGTTCAATAATATAACAACACAACCATATGGAAATAAAACATATTAAAACTCCGATAGCAGGTTTGAATTTATATCTCAACAAAGTTGTCTCTGATGAAAGAGGAAGTTATTGTGATATGGCACCAGGTGGAACGGACAATGAACTTTATGCTGACGGAATAAAACATATTCACGCTTCAATCGCCACAAAGAAGTTTGTTCCCAGAGGAGGTCACTATCATTTTAAATTAAAGGAGAATTTTTTTACTTTGAGTGGAACGGCTTTATGGTATTTTTATGATTTTAATAAAGATTCACCAACTTTTGGTCAGGGATTTGCTATAATTCTTGGACACGACAAACTTGGTATTGACGTGGGAGTTCCAGAATGTGCAATATATAAAAATTTTGCAGCTCAGGTTTCAATTTCTCCAGGTATCTATCATGTTTTTTGGCCGTTGACCGATGCAGAGACAGTTGTGGCAGGGACAGGCTCTCATGATTTTGAAGTAGAAGATTATGACAGAACAAAAGTTGAAGATGTCCCGGGTGCGATTGAAGCATTTGAAGAGGTAAAAAGCAAAATAATAGAGAATGAAGAAAAATTAAATGTGGTTATCACTCAAGATGAAAATAAGCTAGTTCAAACGGAATCTAAGCTTGTAAAGAAAATCAAGGCAATCATCCCAGCTGCAAAAAACAATCAACAAAGACCATTTTCACATACAATTAACAAACACTTGATTCCTTTGGGCGGAAGACCTATGATTTTTTATTCAATTGAAAATCTCGTGAATTCTGGAATTGATCAGATTGGTATAATTATAAGCGAAAAGGATTCACTTTTAAAACAAGTTGTTGGAGATGGCTCGCGATGGGGAATTGAAATTGAATATATTGTTCAAAAGGAAATGACAGGACTTGGAAGCGCTATTATGACGGCTCGTGATTATATTAACAATGAACCTTTCATTTTGTATCTTGGAGATAATATTATCAATTATAATATTGCAGATCTCGTTAATCGATATTTTGAAGAAAAATTAAATGCGCTTCTCTTGCTTGCAAAAGTTGATTGTCCTCAAAGATTTGGAGTTCCAGAAATCAGAGATGGAAAAATCGTTAGTGTGGAAGAAAGACCAATGCATCCAAAAAGTGAATTTGCTGTTACGGGAGTTTATATTTATGACGAAAATGCTTTCAAAGCGATGGATTCGATTGAAATTTCCGACAGGGGACAATATGAAATTTCCGATATTCATAATTATTATATCAATAGTAATTTGAAGTTGGATTATCAAGAGATTGATAAATGGTGGAAAGACAGAGGTAAGCCAGAGGATTTGTTGGAGGGAAATAAATTTGTTTTGCAGAATTGTGTTTTTAAGAAAAGGCAAGAATTTATGGAAGGAGAAATTGTTGGTAATGCAAAAGTTGAAGGTAATGTCAAAATTGGCAAAGGTACAAGGATTATTGGAAAAACTTTGATTCGTGGTCCAGTTTCAATTGGTGAAGGTTGTTTAATCAAAGATTCATATGTTGGTCCATATACATCAATCGGAAATGTGTCTGAACTTAATGGTACAGAAATTGAACATTCGTTGGTAATGGATAATGTAAACATTTATACAAAGGAAAAAATTGTAAATAGTGTTATTGGCAGAAATGCTTCTATTGTTTCAGGAGAGGATAATCTACCAAGAGGTAAAAAAGTTATCATTGGAGAAAATTCAGTTGTGGGGTGGTAGAGAAGTTGCAGAAAAAATGATTAAATAAAAAAAACGGATTTCTTAATCCGTTTTTTTATAAAGGATATTTATTGTTATAATAATAAAATCCGCTCAAGGCTCTTGAGCGGGGATTCATAAAAAAAGATAATTAACTTTCTTTTTTTATATTATTTGATATGGCTGTTGCTAGGGCTGCAAATAGCAATAATATGATCATTGTTTGAATGCCTTGATTACTCAATATTGTCACGGCTGATGTCATGATTAATATTGCTAATTCCTGCGCGTTCATCAATGCTACAGCTATAAAAAACGAAACTGTCGCTATTATAGCAAATACAATAAATTTTCCTGTAGTATCATTGTCTAGCCACGCTGGCTTTATCTTTAATGTTGTCAAAGATAAAATAACAAAAACGATAAAACTGTATATTATTAGTCCTACTGTCAAAGAATTCCTCCTTTTAAAGATTCGATAGGTGTATGGTATTTGATAGTTATGTTTTTGTCAATAAAAAACTTCGTCATTCTGAATGGAGCGACAGCGCAGTGAAGAATCCCGTGAGAAGATTCATGTTGTGTTAATTAACAATTCAGCGTGCATAAACTCTGGATTCTTCACTCGTACCTCGCTCAGGATGACAAGCATACCACAAAACATAATGAATTATAAAAACAAAAGGAACGGGTTACAAACCCGCTCCCGCAGTAAGTTCAATTTTGCCTCATTTGGGAATAACATCATTTAAAAAATATTTGGCCTTGCGTTTATCTTGATATTTTCTATAAATTAAAAAGAAAGAACAAAGCCCTAAAGTATCTACAAAAACATCTTGAATTCGATTTGATTTCGGTTCGCTGAAAATATTTATAAAAAATTCTTTTTCTGAGGTCGCTGCGGCTGCAATTTCAAAAAATTCCCAAGCTATAAAAATGAAAAACGAAAGAATGATAGTTTTTTTAATATTTTTTCTGCTGATGATAAATGAAATAGCACCAAGCATTATTCCTGCTACAAAATGAGTTGGGATATCAATCCATCTCAGATAATCCAAGTCTTTATAAAAGACTAAAATTGTAATCAAGCATAAAACAAACCAAACTAGTGATATGTAAATTGTATATTTTTTCATTTATTAAACATAACAAATTATATAATCAAATATATCCACTTGATATATGACTATTTATATACTATTATAATACAGAGAATATAAAAATCAATAATATAAAATCCATATGCAAAAGTATCCGATAGTCACAATTAGCTTGATAAATTATAATGATAGAAAATTTATTTTTCAAGCGATTGAATCTGCAATTAAACAAAGCTATTCTAATTTAGAAATTATTATCACGGATAATCTTTCTACAGATGGGACGAGAGAAGAGATTGGAAGCAAGGTGGAAAAATGGAATCAAGAAAGGGAAATAATTTCCGAAAAAGCGAAATTTCAAACAATAAAGCCACAAGTTATTTACATCAAAAATGAGAATAATGATGGATTTGGAAAACCTCATAACCAAGCAATTAGAAAATCAAATGGGGAATTTGTATTGTTACTAAACTCTGACGCCTTGTTGAAATCAGATTATGTTGAAAATGCAATAAAATTATTTAATAATCCCAAAGTCGGGGCGGTACAAGGAAAACTTTTGCGTTATGATTTCGATAAAAATGAATTAAATAAAAGCAAAGAAAATCCCGATTTGAATGTGATTGATACTGTTGGCTTAATGATACTCAAAAATCGAAGGATTGTTTGCATCGGACAGGGAGATGCAGATGAAGGTCAATATGAAAAAGAAAACGAGGTTTTTGGAGCAGATGGAGCTGTTCCAGTTTATAGAAAATCAGCGCTTGAAGATGTGAAGTTGCCTATAATTGATGGAAACTCCGAGAGGGGCAAGGGGTATGATTTTGAATATTTCGATGAAAATTTCTTTTTATATAAAGAGGATGTTGATTTGGCTTGGAGATTACGGCTTTATGGCTGGCAAACAATTTATACTCCGAGCGCTGTTGCATATCATGGCAGAGGTTCTGGAGATAGCACCGCAAAAAATTATATAGGAATAATCAAAGAGAGGTTAAAAATAAATAAACGAGCAAAATATTTGTCATTCAAACATCAAAGATTGATGCAAGTTAAAGACGATTTCCCGTCTCTGCTCTTTACAAAGCATTTTCCAAGGTTTATAGTAAAAGAAGTTGGCGCCTGGGTCTATATGGCGGTTTTTGAGCGGTTTACTTTTGGTATCTTGAAAGATTTATATAAAGATATACCGTTATTTGTGAAAAAGAGAAAAATGGTGATGGCGAAAAAAAGAGTCAGTACGAAGGAGATGGAGAAGTGGTTTTTTTAGTCTGAAACTATACTCGCTGGCTCCATAGTCCTGTAAGGCTGTAGAGCCAGCGGATGTTAGAATGTTAAAATGTTAAAATGTTAAAATGATAAAACTTTCAGTTATAGTAAATCATTACCGGACACCAGAAGTTTTGAAAATGTGCCTTAAAAGCATTAAGGAAAATCTCTTTGATGCTGGTTTTGATTGGGAAATAATTGTGACAGATAGTGCAACGATTGAAAAAACAGAAGAAATGATAGATGAAAATTTTTCAGAAGTAACTTTTATCACATCGAAAGAAAATATTGGTTTTGGAAAATCAATAAATATCGCCATTAAAAAAGCTCAAGGTGAATATTTTTTTATAGTTAATGCTGACATTTTGATTGAACAAGAAAAGGCAATTGAAAAAATGCTCAAATATATTGAAAAGAATAAGGATATTGGAATGGTTGGTCCAAAACTTTTGAATGTCAATAATACAATTCAGCAGTCATGTTTCAGATTCTATACGCCATTAACTGTTGTTTGCAGACGAACATCTCTTGGACGAACATCTCTTGGACGAAAAATTGTCGATAGTTTTTTGATGAAGGATATTTTTGAGAGAGGAGAGGTGAGCGAACCAATTCCAGTTGATTGGTTGATGGGAAGTGCTATGATGGTCAGAAAGTCTGACTTGGAAAAAGTCGGAGTCTTTGATGAGAATTTTTTTATGTATTTTGAAGATGTCGATTGGGCAAGAAGATTTTGGGAAAATAATCTCAAAGTGATATATTTTCCAGAATCAATTATGTATCATTATCACTTTCAATCGAGTAAGAAAAAATCTTTATTTGATTCACTTCTGTCAAAATATGCAAGAATTCATATCAAAAGCGCTTTGAAATATTTTATAAAATACAAATTTAAAAAAGTGAAATACGGATTCTAGTTAGTATTAAGTAGCTAGTGTTAAGTATTAAGCAAAAGGTATGGATAAAATAAAAAGTTTCACTGATTTGATTGCTTGGAAAAAGGGGCATAGTTTGGTAATAATGGTTTATAAAATTACGAATGATTTTCCTCAAAAAGAAGTGTTTGCTCTCACAAATCAGATGTGTCGTTGTGTTGTTTCTATTACGAGTAATATTGCTGAAGGATTTTCTAGAAAAGGAACGAAAGAAAAAATACAGTTTTACCACATGTCTCTTGGATCATTAACTGAGTTACAGAATCAACTTCTCGTTGCAAGGGATATTGGATATTTGCAAGAAGAAAAATTCTCAGAACTAGCCAAGCAAACTGTTGAAGTTAGTAAATTAATCAATGGACTAATTCGAAGTTTAAAAACAAAAAATTAAGTGGTTTATATTAAGTATTAAGTACTCATTTTACTTAATACTTAATACTTAATACTTAATACTTAATACTATTTTATGAAAATTAAAAAAGCGGTTATAGCCGTAGCTGGTTCTGGGACAAGGCTTTTACCAGCCACAAAGGCGATGCCGAAAGAAATGCTTCCGATAATTGATAAGCCAATTATTCAACTTGTTGTGGAAGAATTAGTTGAAGCTGGAATTGAAGACATAATTTTGGTTACAAAGTGGGACAAAAAACCGTTAGAAGATCATTTTGATCGTAATTTTGAATTGGAGTGTAGTTTGAGAAAATCTGGGAAAGACAAAAGACTAAAAGAAATAGTCAGATTATCAGAAATGGCAAATTTCATTTATGTCAGACAAAAAGGACCTTATGGCAACGGTACTCCCGTTTTATCTGCTTCTAGTATAGTTGAGGACGAGCCGTTTGTTTATGTTTGGGGAGACGATCTTGTGAAATCAAAAGTATCATTCACAAAACAAATGGTTGATGATTATAATAAAACTGGCAACTTGATGATTGGCGTTCAGGAAGTTCCCAAGGATCAAGTTGATCGTTATGGGATTGTGAAACTGAAGTCAGATACAATGCAAATAGAAGATATTGTGGAAAAGCCAAGTGTTGAAGAAGCTCCTTCGCGTCTCGCAGATTTTGGTAGAATGATTTTGAATCAGGAAATTGTTGATGTTTTGAAAGAAACATCTTTAGGCAAAGGAAATGAATTGTGGATAGTGGATGCTATTCGTACTTATGTTCAAAATGGTGGAAAATTTTTTGCCAAAGAAATTGAAAATGGAAAATGGCTTACAACTGGAGACCCTCTAAACTATCTCAAATCGATTCTAGAATATGCAATCGACAGAGAAGATATAAACGGTGAATTAGTGAAATATTTTAATGAAATTGCTAAATAATAATTTATCATTCCGACCGAAGTGAAACGAAGTGGAGGAATCGCTCTTGGTCAGAAACAGATGACTGATAAAATTTTATTGAAGCTTCAACAAGCGCAGGTTGAAACCTGCTAGTCCAAGATTATTTTGTGCGATTGGTTGGAATAGCACACTTTCTGGAATAGCACTCTTTAGAGTGCGATGAAGTATCAGAAAGTTAACTTATTGATAAAGTTTTATTGAAATTTTAACAAGCGCAAGAACCAACTTGCTATTACAAAAGCAGTAGTCCTGAGCTTATCGAAGAATTTCGTAAGAAGTCTCACAGAACATCCTTGTCATTCTGACCGGAGTGGAGGAATTGCTCTTGATTAAAAATAAACGATTGATAAAATTAAGTGAAACAAAGAGGAATCCCCCGACCTTTTTTGTTGTTCGAGATGACAGTTTGATTTTTAATTGTTAATTATTTGGTACTAATAAAATATGAAAATTGCCATTGATATTAATGAACTAACTTTCACAGGCACCAATGGTGTGAAGGTTTATACTCAGGAAATTGTAAATGCTTTAGGCAAGATTGATGCCAAGAACGAATATACTTTATATGCAAACTGTAGAGACGCAGCACTGCTGCGTCTTTTCGGACTTGATAGTAAAAATTTCAAGCTTGAGGCAATAAAATCAAGATTTCCTTTTTGGACTTATTCAAAATTTCCAAATCAGCTCAAAAAAGATCAGCCAGATGTTCTTTTTATGTCGATTCAGTCAGTTCCATTTTTCAAAAAACCAAGAAATATCAAAATTGTGGTGACGGTTCATGATTTGGCATTTCTACTTTTCCCAGAATATTTCATTGTCAAAGATAAGTTCTTTCTCAAATTACATACAAAAAGAGCGGTAAAAATGGCAGATGAAATTATTGTTCCCTCAGAGGCGACAAAAAAAGATATAATTAAATTTTATAAGATAGATGAAAGCAAAATAACAGTTGTCTATCACGGCATTACTTTTTATGATAAGAATATCCCTTGTCATTCTCGCGGAGGCGGGAATCCAGAATCTAGCTTGAAAAATGTCATTCTGAGGAGGGACGACGAAGAATCCCGTGACCATTTTACACAAAATTCTGAATCAGTAAATATCAAAAACAATTTTTCTTCTCAGACTATTGCGAAAATCAACAGCCCTTATATTCTTTTTGTTGGCGTTATTCAGCCCAGAAAAAATATCATCAGGCTAATTGAAGCATTTGAAATGGTTAAAGCTAATAATCAAGAGTTGAAATTAATTATAGTCGGTAAAAAGGGTTGGCAGTCCGATGCGATATACAAAAGAGCAGAAGAAAGTCGTTTTGCCAAAGATATTATATTTTTGGGTGGTGTTAGCAATGATCATCTTGACGATTTATATCGAAATGCGTTGGCATTTATTCTACCTTCCTTATATGAAGGATTTGGAATGCCGGTTCTAGAAGCAATGAATTATGGAATTCCGTGTATTGTCAGTGACAATTCTTCTCTCGCCGAAGTTTCTAGAGATAGCGCTTTATTGATTGATGCCTATAATTCATCTGATATTGCTGAAAAAATTGAATTACTGTACAAAAATGAAAATTTGCGAAAAGAATTTGCCAGAAAAGGTGCGGAAAGAGCGAAAAGTTTTAATTGGGAAAAAGCCGCCGAGCAGACTTTGAAAGTTTTTGAAAGATAAAACAGTTATTATGATTGCAAGCCATAGTTTTGAATAAGCTGTCATTCTGAGAGAAACAAATCCCGATGGTTCCATAGTCCTGAAAGGCTGTGGAACTGAAATGCAAAATAAACTAGTATTAAAAATATCCTGTCATTCTGAGTGGAGCGAAGAATCCCGTGAGAAATCTCACAAAACTTTTTTGTCATTCTGAACTTGTTTCAGAATCTCCTGAAAATTTCCCCCTGATAAGGGGGACTAAGGGGGTTTGAAATCTCACAAAACTTCTTTGTCA
>JAGLJF010000019.1 GCA_023142595.1 Minisyncoccota bacterium
AAACAAAAAACTAGGTGATAGCAAATAAAAGATCCTGAAATAAATTCAGGATGACAGGAAATATTGTTAATTTTAATTTTTCAATAATTATAAAGTGTGATATAATCAGCTTGTTGCAAATACCGTTGTCAGCAAGTTTTTTGTTGTATGGTTTTTTGTGTATAATTATAAGACAAAACATAAAACAAGTGTCATTTCGACTGAAGTGAAACGAAGTGGAGGAACCCGATGGTTCCATAGTCCTGAAAGGCTGTGGAACTGAAATGCAAAATATCCTGTCATTCTGAGTGGAGCGAAGAATCCCGTGAGAAATCTCACAAAACTTTTTTGTCATTCTGAACTTGTTTCAGAATCTGTCGTGGCTTTACTTCTGATAATTACCATATTTCTCAAAACAAAAAACTAGGTGATAGCAAAAAAAATCCTGAACTAAATTCAGGATGACAATTTAGCCGTTTATAACCTGTAGCACAAAAGTATAATGTAAAACATGACAGGTTATATATTACGCGTTATACGCCAATATCGGCTATCCGATATAACAAGTGTAACAAATTTTTAATTCATTCGTTATCAAATATTGAAGGTATGAAACACAAAGAGGAAAAATCAATTTTGAAAAGATTGCAAAAAGGAGAGAAGGAAGCATTCGCAGAAGTTTATGATGCATATTCTGTTAGGATTTTTCGTTTTGTATATCTCAAGACAGGTTCAAAAGAAACAGCCGAAGATTTGACCTCAGAAGTTTTCTTCAAATTTTGGAAATATATTGAACTTAAGAACGAGGTTGGAAATGGAAAATTTGTACTGAATAACAGTTTTAGCTCATTTATATATAAAATAGCAAGAAACTTGATAATTGATCATTATCGCAAGAAAAAAGACTATTTAGTCGATATTGATGAAGAAGTGGAAAATACTATAGTTGATCAAAATCAAGACATTTTAGCTGATATAACCAAAAAAGAAGAGATTGAAGACTTGAAAGAATCGCTCAGTTATCTCAAAGATGATTATCAGGAAATTTTGATATTTCGATATGTTGAAGATCTTTTAATGTCAGAAATAGCTGAAATTACAGGAAAAAAAGAAGGTGCTCTTCGAGTTCAAATTCACAGAGCAATCAAAGCCTTGGAAAAAGTGGTTGAAATGAGAGAAAATGAGAGAAACAAGTAACTACTCGTTCCCCCTGATAAGGGGGTTAGGGGGTTTGAAAAACTGGTTAAGCCTCACAAAACCACTTGTCATCCTGAGCCTGTCGAAGGACGAGTAAAATAATTGTCATTCTGAACTTGTTTCAGAATCTACCGTATATTACACAAAAAGAAACTATAAATCATCCAAACTTATATAAAAAATGAATTGTACTCTCAAAATGTAATAATAAATTCACTTATACAGTGAATTCAGCAGATACTGAAACGAGTCTAGTATGACAAATAAAAATTCCCCTCTTGAGAGGGGTAAATCTGCGGAGCAGTTGGGGTGTGTAAAGAACTGGTTAAGTCTCACTTAAACTATTTGTTATTCCGACCGAAGTGAAACGGAGTAGAAGAATCCATCTTGTACTCCACAAAAATCTTGTCATAAATTCGGAATTAACCCTTCAGGGTTTCAAATCGTTGCAAAAACAAAAAATGAAATCCTAAAGAGCCTGTGCTGAACTTGATTCAGTAATAAATTCCCATATGACAATCTAATATAAAACTTTATATACAACAAAAAATATGGAAGAGAATAATATAATCAAAAAACTGGGTATGTTAAAGGAAATAGAGCCATCTGAGGGCTTTGTTTCTGAGGCAAAAAAAGCTGTTATGGCAGAAGCTCCTGTTTTTGATCAATTTACTTCCGACTTATACAATACAACAACTGAAAAGTCAAGTTTTGGCTTCGGTTTTTTACATCTAAACAAGCTTATGGTGCCAGTTGCCTCGCTTGTTTTTGTTTTATTCAGCGGGTCTTTTACGCTTTCAGCTTCTCAATCAAGCTTGCCAGGAGATACTCTTTATTCAGTAAAGATTGCTAGTGAAAATGCAACTTTAGCAGTTGCTTCACCTGAAAATAAGGCTGAAATTGAGATTCAGCAAGCCGGTAAAAGACTTGAAGAATGGGTTGAAATAAGCAAAAAAACATCTGATGTCAAGCAAAGTGAGAAATTGAAGCAATTAGCAGTAAACTTTGAAGAAAAGGTTAATAATGCTCAAGATGGTCTGACAAAGATTGAAAATAGTGAGAAAAAGTCTCAAGTTGCCAAGGTAATTAATGTTCAAACAGAAAAATATACAGAAGTTTGGGTTGATGCTAATGAAAATTTGCCAGAGATTGTTAAAAATGATGTTTCTGATGAATTTGATAGCGCAATTGATTCAAGCAAGAAAGTAAATCTTGATTCTTTGGCAGTTCGAGTTGAAGTGATGACTGATGATGATAAAGAAGAAATCACGGCGATTGTCAAAGAAAAAGCGGAAGAAAAGGCAGTGACAAGCGAAGAAGAAAGTTCAGAAGAAGCAACTGAATCAGAGACTGAACCAAGCTCAACAGAAGAAGTCGAGATAATTGAGGATGTTGTTGTTGACGAAGAAATTATTCCAGAGGTTGTCGAAACAGAGCAGGAATTAGAAACTCTTGAAGTTATTGAGGAAGATCAGGAATTAATAACTATTGACCAAGAAAAAGAAGAATTATTAAGTATTTTAGATGATTTAAATAATATTGATAGTGGTGAAGTAAAAGGTGAAACTGATGAAAAAGTTGATTCAGATGAAACTGAAGATGTTGTTCAAATTGAGGTTGAGGAAAAGATAATGCCAGTACCAGTTGAATAAACTGTCATTAATTATGGAATTCACCCTTCAGGGTTTCAAATCGTTGTAAATACGCAATGAAATCCTAAAGAGCCTGTGCTGAACTTGGTTCAGTAATAAATTCCGGTAATCGCGGGAGCGGGTTTGCAACCCGGTTCATAATGTTTCCCATATGATTGGAATAGCACACTTTAGTGTGCGATGAAGTATCGATAAACAAAACCTTTGAGGAAAGACTGATAAAACTTCAACAAGCGCAGGTTAAAACCTGCTAGTCCAGGATTGATTGGAATAACACACTTTCTGGAATAGCACACTTTAGTGTGCGATGAAGTATCGATAAACAAAACCTTTAAGGAAAGACTGATGAAGCTTCAACAAGCGCAGGTTGAAACCTGCTAGTCCAAAAGCGGTAGTTCTGAGCTTATCGAAGGATCTCGCAAGAAGCCTCACAAAACACTTGTCATTCTGAACTTGTTTCAGAATCTCCTGAAAATTTCCCCCTGATAAGGGGGACTAAGGGGGTTTGAAATCCACAAAAACCCCGTTGGCTCAATTGTCCCGAAAGGCTGTGGAGCCCGAATGCAAACAAGCTCCACAGGGCTACCGCCACAATGGAGCCAACGGGTCACAAACAAAAGATCCTGAACTAAATTCAGGATGACAATTTGACAATTTAACATCAAAAATACCGTGTCAAATATAGCACATAACAACTTGTTATATGCTATACCTCGCATGTTATATGTAGCTTAATACTTACTACTAGCTACTTAATACTACTTATTGATGGGATTATATTATATTGCAAACTGAACTTTGTCTGTCTGTGTCGTAAGTGTAGTTTAAAGCACTTACATTCACAGCTAAACAAAGTGAAAAAAGTCAGGTGGGTCGATTGGTTCATTCCATACCAGACTTGTTTCCAAAATAATGTGATTCTGATTTCTATTATTTTTTTAATTAAAAATATCTAGTTGGAAATAGGGTTGTTTTCAAAACAGTTGCGATTACACTCTTTTTGTCATTCTGAACTTGTTTCAGAATCTCCTGAAAATTTCCCCCTGATAAGGGGGACTAAGGGGGTTTGAAATTCACAAAACTATCTATATCTAAAATAGAAAAGTTTGGTGGTTACAAGCGAAAGATCCTGAACTAAATTCAGGATGACAAATGGCAGTCAAAATCATAACTTCAAATCAAAACAATATCCATTCCGACTATAAGGATAAATAATATATGAGTTTATTAAAGAAAAAAAGCCTGAAGAAGCTCGTTGCTTCTTTCACAATGCTCACAACTGTGATTGCATTTACAGGTATAATGTCACTT
>JAGLJF010000002.1 GCA_023142595.1 Minisyncoccota bacterium
ATTAGACATTTTGGACAAGTAAAATGTTCACCAGAAAGATAACCATGATTCGGACAAACACTGAATGTTGGCGTAAGCGACAAATATGGCATTTCAGATTTCTCAAATATCTTTTTTACTAATGTTTTTGCCTCTTTTCCGCTTGGCAATCTCTCGCCCAAAAAAGCATGCATTACCGTTCCACCTGTATATTTTGTCTGTAAAGGATTTTGCAAATCAACAGCTTCAAATAAATCGTCAGTATGGCCAACTGGTAATTGAGTTGAATTTGTATAATATGGATCTTGTGGAATATCTTTTTTGATTTCCATCTTTGCCACCTTTTTGATTGTTTTCTTTGTCATATATTTAAAGTTAGTTTTTAATTAATTTTATTATTTTTTACAAACTAATATTTATTCGTAATTAAGACAAATTCTGAAATGAATTCAAAGTGACAATTTTATTTCCTATCCTCCCTATTCACAACTCCTTTTAACCTCGCTTCAATAAATCTATCAATATCCCCATCAAGAACTTTTTCTGTATTAACTGTCTCAACTCCTGTTCTGTGATCTTTGACAAGCTTGTATGGATGAAGGACATAGGATCTAATTTGATTTCCCCACTCTGCTGATGTATATTCTCCACGAAGTTCCTTCTTTTCCTCGTCTTCTTTTTCTTGCTGTAATTTATATAATTTCGCCCTCAAAACTTTCATAGCACTCTCCTTGTTCTGTGACTGACTTCTTTCATTCTGACACTCAGCCACTGTTTTTGTTGGAATATGAGTTATGCGCACTGCCGAATCAGTTTTGTTGACATGCTGACCTCCTGCACCACTTGCCCGAAATGTATCAATTTTCAAATCATCATCATTGATTTTCACTTCATCATCTGATTCAATTTCTGGCAATACTTCCACAAGAGCAAATGATGTCTGACGAAGATTATCAGAATTAAACGGTGAGAGTCTGACGAGTCTGTGAACTCCAGCCTCATTTTTCAAATGTCCATAAGCGAACGCTCCAGTCATCACAAACGTCACACTTTTAATCCCCGCTTCTTCCCCTTTTGATATATTTACAATTTCAGTTTTATACTTATGCTTTTCAGCATATCGCAAGTACATTCGAAAAACCATTTCCGACCAATCCTGAGCATCAACTCCTCCAGCTCCACTATGAATTGCCATAATTGCACTCGCACTATCATATTTTCCATTCATCAGAGCTTCAAATTCATGCTCGATAAATGTTTTCTCAAGAATTTTCAGTCTTTTTTTTGCATCCAAAAGAACTTCTTTGTCCTTTTTTTCATCAATTATCTCAACTATTTCCTCAAGATCAATGATTCGTTTTTCAATATCGTCCCAGAAATTAACCACTTCTCGATAACCATCTAATTTCTGCATAACTTGCTTGGCTTTTCTCGTGTCATTCCAGAATCCACTCTCGTTGACTTGTGCTTCCAACCCAACAATCTCCGCCTTCTTCCGATTCAAATCAAAGACAGTCCCTCACAAGAAGGGCCCTCTTTTTCAAATCTTGAATTTTTTCAACTGTCTCTTTCATAGAATTATTATAACAGATTTTTTTATTTCTGGGAAATATATTTGCCATTGTGAGCTTGTCGTGAGTGTCATCCTAAATGTAGCGATAGAGAAGTGAAGGATCTCGTGAAAAAAAATCGCATTGTGTAATTTTTCACACTATGTGCATAGTTACGGGATTCTTCGTTTCTCTCAGAATGACAAATAAAAATATAAAGAAACTAACTTTTCTGAGCCATCTGTCGGAGTCGAACCGACGACCTACGCGCTACGAGTGCGTTGCTCTACCAGCTGAGCTAAGATGGCAAAATAAAATATGCTAGGAATTTTCCTTGCATATTCATAATACAATATTACTTACTAACAGGTCAACTTTATATTTTAGTGACAAAATATAGTTTAATATCAAGTAAATTAAATATTCTTCTATTCAAAATCTTATGTGAGCGGGTAACGGGAGTCGAACCCGTCTCTTAACCTTGGGAAGGTCACATAATACCGATATACAATACCCGCAAGAAAAATTAGATAATCTAAAAATTTATTTCCTATTCACAAAAAAATAATTCCACCACTTCAAATAGTTCGGTAAATTTTCATTTTTATCTGACTTCTCTTGCAATTCAAGATTTTCCATACTATCAAGACTCGGTTTGATAATTACCATCTTCTCTCCTTCGCCTTGCAAGTTCAACCTTTTTCTCGCCTCGACCTCCTTGAATTCATCAGTCCTGCTATATTCAATCAATTGAGAAAGTTTATAATTATTTTTCTTTACAGAATCTATATCGTTTTGCAAAGAATTAATTTCTTTTTGAATTTGATATTCAATATAATAAATACCACCTAATTTTATGCCTAAAAAAATTATGACAAAAACGCTTATCGCAACAAATAGTTTAAAAGAAAAAACTTTCTTCATAAAACTTTTTTTTCTTTTTCTAATAACCATAAAATTCAAATTAACTCCTTAATCAACTAAAATAATAATATAGACTATATACAAAATCAATGATATAGTTAGATTAAGAATAAACTCTTTTTAAAAATAAAATTAGAGAAATTTTTTAATTTATAATTCAAAAATCACCTATGAAAATCAAAAAAGTAAAAAATACAATAAAATTCATCGCTGTCAGTATGATACTTGTTAGTATGGTGCTCGCTCTAATCTTACCACTTTTCATTTAACTTTATTTTATTAGTATAACATATTTAAAGATATTATAAAAAAATAAATCAAACCTATTGATTTATTTTTTTTGCTTAAATTTGAGAATATTCTCACAGAAACCTCTGAAGAACAAAAATATTAATATTTACACAATTACTTATAAAAATTATATATAATATTCTTATATCCTACCATCTTAAATAAATTATAAATTTCTACACATCTAAATTTCTCACATTTCTAGCATGAGTTTGAATAAATCTTTTTCTTGGCTCAACCTCGCTACCCATTAAAGTATCAAACACTTTATCTGCTTCCTCTCCATCTTCAATTGTCACTTTTTTCATTGTTCTTGTTTTAGGATCCATAGTTGTTTCCCAAAGTTGAGCTGGATTCATTTCTCCAAGACCTTTATATCTTTGAATATTTATTCCTTTCATTGCCCCTTCTGTCGCCGCTCCATCTGCCACAACTTCAATTTCTTCAGCCTCTTCTCCTGTTTTGTTTTTATTCTTTTTGGCCTTGTTGTTCTCCCTTCTCTGATCCAACTTTAATCTGAATTCTTGCACCGCTTCATCTTTTTCCTCTTCAGAAAAAACATATTTAAATTCTTTACCTGCCTGAATTCGAAAAAGTGGTGGTTGAGCAATATAAATGTGACCTCCCGTAATGAGTTCTTCAAAATATCGATAAAATAAAGTCAGAAGAAGAGTTCGAATATGCGCTCCATCAACATCAGCATCTGTCATAATTATAATTCGATTATATCTTAATTTTGAAATATCGAACTGTTCTCCCACGCTTGTACCCATTGCAATAACCAAATTTTTGATTTCATTATTACCAAGCATTCTGTCCAGCCTTGCTCTTTCGACATTCAAAATCTTTCCTCGAAGCGGTAAAATTGCCTGGAAAGATCTGTCACGACCTTGCTTTGCGCTTCCTCCAGCACTGTCTCCCTCAACAATATAAATTTCACAATTTTCTGCTTTTCGTTCGGAACAATCTGCCAATTTTCCAGGAAGAGTCATCCCTTCAAGAGCTCCTTTTCGAATAATCGTATCACGAGCAGCACGAGCAGCCAATCTTGCTTTAGCAGACAAAATACATTTTCCCAAAATTGCCTTGGCATCATTTGGATTCTCCTCAAGATATTCATCCAAAGCAGAGGCCGTTACGCTCGCTACAATTGATTTAATATTCGCATTTCCAAGCTTTGTTTTTGTTTGACCTTCAAACTGAGGTTCTCTAAGTTTTATATTAATTACTGCAGTTAATCCTTCCATCATATCATCCCCAGTAAGATTATCATCCTTCTCCTTCAAATAACCTTTTTTTCTAGCAAAAGAATTAAAAGTCCTCGTAATTGCTGATTTAAATCCAACAATATGAGTTCCACCATCTACAGTATGAATATTATTTGCAAAAGCAAAAATATGTTCTTTGTAACTATCGTTATATTGTAAAGCAATTTCAACTGAAACTTCATCTTTTTCTTTATCTACATAAAAAGGAATGATGTTTTTTATTTCCTTGCCAGCGTTAAGATGCTTTACATACGAAACCACTCCTCCGTCAAAAAAGAATGCATATGACCTTTTCTTCTCACTATCCCTCGAATCTGTAATTTTTATTTTTACTCCCTTTGTCAGATATGCTTGTTGTCTCATTCGAGAAATAACCTTGTTCCAATCAAATTTAATTTCAGGGAAAATTTCACTGTCTGGCTGAAAGATGATTTTTGTTCCAGTTTCTTTTGAAGTTCCAATAGCTTTAATGTTTGATTTTGCATTCCCCTGTTTATATTCTTGAGCCCAAAGCTTTCCATTTCTCTTAACTTCTGCTCGAAGATAACTTGAAAGTGCGTTAACAACACTCACACCAACTCCGTGAAGTCCACCAGATACTTTATAACCCTCGCCTTCAAATTTTCCCCCAGCATGAAGCACAGTCAAAACTGTTTCAAGTGTCGATTTTTTTGTCTGCTTATGCTTTTCAACAGGAATCCCACGACCATTATCTGAAACTTGAACCATATCATCTGGCATAAATTCAATTTCAATATTATCACAATATCCTGCCATTGCTTCATCAATTGAATTATCAACAATTTCCCAAATCAAATGATGAAGTCCTTCAAGCCCTGTTCCTCCAATATACATTCCTGGTCTCTTTCGAACAGGCGCTAACCCCTCCAAAACCTGAATCTGACCAGCACCATATTCAGCATTTTTATTCTTATTATTACCGTTTTCCTTTGCCATAAAGTTATATATTTATCATTTATTATTATTTATTTAGTATACACTAAAAAAACAGATATTTCAAGTAAATATCTGTTTTTTTGCTTGTTATTCTAAACTTGTTCCAGAATCTTTTATGCCATAGGTTTCGTCTGCAATCTATTTCATAGAATTATATACGATAAACAGTAAGCACTAGTGATAATTTAAAAAAAACTATTCTTTGTTTATCTCTTTAATTCCCTTCCTTGTTAAAATTTTATATTTATCCATTGTTTTATTAAAATTCTTCCGTGGCTCCTTCTTGTATTCCAGGATAGGATAAACTAAACAGTTATGAACTTCTACCATAAAATCATCTAAATAAGCGTGGGATATTAGGTTAAATTTTTCCTCAACTTCTTTTGAATTCTTTTTTATGTCTTGCCAATTCCACTCCTCCCAATTATATTCCTTAATTGATAAATTACTTAAATAATCGTGATGTTTATATAATTCATCAGTTAAATTCCCTAAGAATTCTTCAAAATATATTTTTTTCATTTCCTCTAATTCTTGCATAATACCAACCCACATCTCGACATGAATCCATAATTTACGATAAGCATTTATAAAAAGACTTACTTCTTTTGCTAAATTTCGTAGATAATCATTCCAAACTTCGTAAGGAGAATTGAAATCGGGATAATATTTAATATTTTTCATTTTTACGAAAGGCAAACTAATTGGACTAAGCAACACACCTAAATCTATATTCCTTTCATCAACAATTTTTCTAAGTT
The DNA here is from genome assembly GCA_023142595.1 of Minisyncoccota bacterium. Taxonomy (GTDB): domain Bacteria; phylum Patescibacteriota; class Minisyncoccia; order JAHIHE01; family JAGLIN01; genus JAGLLA01. The sequence goes on from JAGLJF010000002.1 coordinate 5,731, forward strand.
CACACAACTCTTCGTAAATCTTCATTTGTGCCTTGTTTTTCATTAACTTCTTGTTTTGCCTTAATCCGAGAAAAAAAATCGCAAACCATCCAACAATAATTAAGAACATAGTAATCATGTTAAAAACAATGTTCTCATTCTCCAAAACCCAATTTAAATAGTCCATGTTTATTATTTTATTTGTTTCCAAAACATTATGAAACGGGCTACAAATTCATTCCAGCGAAAAATACAATTTATAAAAAAATGAAAGATAAATAATCACCACCAACCAAGAATTCCCGCAATTACAAACCCAAGCAGTATTAAAAATATATCTGGTCTCAGAATCATATCCCAAGTTTCGCCATACGGATACCTTTCCCAATACTCATATTTTCTTTCTTTACATAGAGAATAGCCTTTTGCTTCAGGTTTTAAATCTTTATTATTGCAAACTTCGAACTCTTCTAAAGAATATAATTGTTTGCAATTAGGACAAATGTATTCTTTTTTTTCAATCATAATTATATATTAGTTACTTATTAATTTCTATTTCCTCACTTCTCCACCTAATTTCTCAAGTTTGTCAATAATCTTATCTTGAACAACTTTCACTTCCTCGTCCGTCAATGTTCTGTCTTCCGCTTGATAAGAAATTCTAAAGGCGATACTTTTTTTGTTTTCGCCTAAATTTTCTCCACGATAAATGTCAAATGGCTCAACTCCCTGAATTAAATTATTACTAGCGCTATTAATTGCTTTTTTTATTTCACCCCATTGAACACTCTCATCAAAAACAACTGAAAGATCAAGTTCAACTTCAGGAAATTTATTTATTTTTTGGTATTTTTTTATTTCACCATAAAAATTAACCAGTTCCTCAATATAGATCTCAAAATAAACAACTCTCGAACTCAAGTCAAAATTATTCAAAACGATTGGATGAATTTCACCAATTTTGCCGATAACTTTTTTCTTGCTCAAAATTTTCGCTGATCTTCCTTTATGCCAAAAACTTTCTGAATTTTCAATTTTTCCATATGACAACCTGTTAATTCCAATTTTTTCTAAAATCAATTTGAGTTGTTCTTTTGTATTATAAAACAATGTTTCTTTTTGATTCTTATTCACCATTATGCCAGAAAGAATTTTTCTTTCATCAACATTATCTTTGCTATCCTTAAGATATATCCTTCCTAATTCAAACAATTTAAAACTATCTCGATGTTTGAGATTATCCCTTGTATTATTCAAAAGATCAGGAAGTAAACTTGTTCTCATGAACATAAATTCTTCGCTCAAAGGATTCTGAAGCTCAAGATGATCTTCGATTTTCAACTGAACTCCACTAATTTCTTTTTCGCCCAAAAATGAATAATTATAAACTTCAAAAAATCCAAGGCCTTCTAATGTTTTTCTGATGTCTTTTTCCATTAACAAGGTTTTATCTTGAATTACAGATTTCATCGGCACATTTGCAAAAACCTCCTCGATCATTTCATATCCATTGATTCTCCCAATCTCTTCAATTATGTCATTTGCCTTTTCAACATCCCTTCTGAATGTCGGGATCAAAACTTCAATTTCATCATCATTTTGCGAAACTTCAAAACCAAGCGAAGTCAAAATGCTAAAAACTTTTTCTTTTTCAATTTCAATACCTAACAAATTTTCAATCCTAGAAAAATTAAATTTAATATTTCTTCTTTTCTCTGGACTAGGATAAATATCAATCACACCATCTTTGATGTCTCCGCTAGACAACTCTTTTGTTAAGTTTACTGCCATTTCAATTGCACTAGTTATTATTTCTGGATCAATTTCTCTTTCAAAACGATATGAAGACTCCGAAGACAGTTTCAATCTTGAAGAAGTTTTTCGAATATTTGTTCCTTGAAAATTAGCCGCTTCAAAAATAATGTTTTTTGTATTTTCGTCTACCGCAGTTTCAAGTCCACCCATCACGCCCGCAATTGCAATTGGATTTTTTTCGTCTGCAATCACCAAATCATTTTCCGTCAGTTCATATTTATTTTCATCAAGAGACACAATCTTCTCACCTTTTTTTGCATTTCTCACAATAATTTTTCCATTTAATTTATCTGCATCGAAAGCATGTATCGGCTGACCGATTGAAAGCATTACAAAGTTTGTAATATCAACAATATTATTAATTGATCTTATATCGCAACTTTCCAATCTGTTTTTGAGCCAACTTGGAGATTCTTTGATTTTAACACTATTTATAATTACAGCTGAATATCTTCGACATAATTCTTCGTTCTTAATTTTTACTTCCAGTTCTTTACTAGAATTTGAAATCCTTAAATCCATATTTGATTTTTGATTTTTGATTTTTGATTCTAATAAAACCGCTACTTCTCTTGCTACGCCTAAATGACTCAAACAATCATGAGCTCTATTGGGCAAAATATCAATTTCAAAAATTACATCATCAAGTCCGAGAATATCTTGAGCGAGTGTTCCAATTTTTGATTTTTCATCCAAAACCATTATCCCTTCGTGATTTTCTCCCAAACCAAGCTCATCTTCTGCGCAAACCATTCCAGAAGATTCAACCCCTCTTACTTTTCTTTTTTCAATTTTCAGTCCACATGGAATTTCAGCTCCCAATTTTGCAACCAAAACCTTTTGACCGACATCAATATTTGGTGCACCACAAACAATCTCTGAAATTTCTTTGCTATTAATTTTCACTTTCACCACGCTTAGCTTGTCTGCATCGGGATGTTTTTCTTTTTCCAAAACTTCCCCCACTACAACATTTTCAAGTCCTTTCCCTTGATAAATTATTTCCTCTATCTCAAAAGAATGCATTGTCAAAAGTTCCGCCAATTTCTCTGGAGTCACATTAATGTCAACATATTCCTTGAGCCATTTATATGATATTTTCATTTTTATTTATTATTTTCTAAAACTGCTCTAAAAATCGCAAATCACCAGCGTGAAATAATCGAATGTCATCAATGCCATATTTAATCATCGCCAATCTTTCAATTCCAAAACCAAAAGCAAAACCTTCAAACTCATCTTCAGTAAGTCCAACAGATGTGAAAACATTTTGATTCACCATTCCTGCACCACCAAGTTCAATCCAACCGCATCCTTTGCAAATTCGACATCCTTCTCCCTTGCAATATGGACAACTTGCATCAAATTCAAATCCAGGCTCCACAAAAGGAAAATAACTCGGTCTAAGACGAACTTTTGTTCCTTCTCCAAATAGACCTTTCATAAATTCAGATATAATTGATTTTGAATTTGCCACTGTTATCTCTCCGCTTTTAGCGACCATTAAACCCTCAACTTGATGAAAATTATAATCATGCGTGGCATCAGAATTTTCATTACGATAAACTCTACCTGGAACAATAATTCTAAATGGTGGCTTATTATTTTCCATAAATCTGACCTGAACGGAAGATGTGTGTGTACGAGGAACAGAACCGTTTTTCAACCAAAAAGTATCTTGCATGTCTCGAGCAGGATGATTTTTGGGAATATTCAAAGCATCAAAATTATGAAATTCATCTTCCACTTCTCGATCATCTACAACCAAAAATCCCATTGATTTAAATATTTCTTCAATATCATAACGAATTTGAGTCAAAGGATGAAGGTGACCTTTTTCAAGTTTTTCTCCAGGACAAGTCACATCAATTTTTTCTTTTTCATCAATATAACTCAATTCTTCATTTTTGATTTCCAGTTCTTTTTTTTCTAATTCATTTTCAATAACTCGTTTTGTCTGATTGCTCAACTCCCCCATTTTTTTTCTTTCCTTCGGAGACAAATCTTTCAGTCCACGCAAAAGATTAGTCAATTCACTTTTTCTGCCAGAATATTTCACACGCAAAACTTCAACTTCTTCAAAAGTCTTTACTTTACCAATTTCTCCCAGAGCCCTATTTTTAATGTCGTTAATTTGATTTTTCATTTTATTTAAATTATTTTAAGTTATAAAATATAATTGTCATTCTGGAATACTAAACCTTGTTTGGCACATCAACAAATTCAACTTCAATTTCAAACTTCTTTTCAACCAACTTTCCAAGATTTTGAATGCCTAGTTTTTCGGTATTATAATGTCCAGCATTAATTATATTAATTCCAATCTCTTCTGCCTCTCTAACAATATTTTCTCTCATATCTCCTGTCACAAGAACGTCTGCTCCTATTTTCATTGCTTTATTATAATATGGCGATGCACCTCCTGAAATTACTGCTACTTTTTTAATCATATTTTTTCCATATGATAAAGCAAAACTTTTCACATTTAATTTTTTATCAACCAAAGAAACAAACTTGTCAAAATCCATCTCTTTGTCCAACTGTCCAACAAAACCAATATCAAATGGTTTGCACTTTTTCGCTCCGAATAATTTTACCAAACTTATATTATTTCCAATCAGAGGATGAACATCAAGTGGAATATGATAACCAGCTAGATTAATATCATTTTCAAGAATCATTTTTATTCTTTTTTTCATTATACCCTTTAATTGCAGAGGAGAAAAAACAGAATCTGCAAAAAAACCATGATGCACAATCATCATATCAGCTTTTTTACTCAAAGCCTCGTTTATAAGCCGTTCACTCAAACTCACGCCAGTCACGATTTTTGAAATATTTTCTTTTCCCTCAATCTGAAGTCCATTTACACAACCGTCTTCAAAGTCACCCACTTTGAGATAATTATTCAAATATTCAATTATTTCATCTCTTTTTACTGACATGTTATCAATTTATATAAGTTAATTTCTATTTTCACTAATCTTTTTTTATAAAATAAAATTCAAGTAAAACCATTCCGGTAATAAACAAAATCGCACTCCACCAGAAAAGCAATTGCACGCTTTGTAAAAATAATATTCCAGAAAAGATGAAAGCAAAAAACACAGCTTGCCGAAAAGAAATACTGATTTGTTGAAATTCAACCTTATTATTTGATTTTTTTCTTCTTAAATAGAAACTACAAATTGTAAAAAAACTTACTAGAAAAAAGAATAAAATTAGAAAAAATAAAAATATTCCCATAAATCCTGCTGATTCAGGGCTAAAACTATTAACTATGTAAATTAAAAAAACAAAACATAAAATAGTATTACCTATCATACCTAAGATATAAGTTCTCAAAGTCATATATTCACATAAACGATTATGCACTAATAATAACGCATTACAGCCTCAATTGCAACCAATTATAGTTTTCTTTATCCTTTGAGATTCAAAAAACTTAAATTCAATAAAAACGCGATGAATCGCGTCTCTACATAAATCCGGAAATAATAAGAAAAAATCTATAATTCACAACCCACATCATTCATTTTAATTGCTTTGACAGGACATTCTGTTTCACAAATTCCACAACCTTTACAAAAAGCCATATCTGCATCTGTCACTTTCAATTTTTCTTTTCCATTAACATTGACTTTCTCTGCTTTGATTGCCATATCAGGACAAAATACAGCGCAACGCATACAATCAATACATTTTGCTTTATCTCGAACAGGCTGCTTTGCTTTCCAACTCCCCGTCTTAAATTCTTTTGAATTCCCAGCTTCAATTATTTTCCCCCCGATTGGAATTTGTTTTGCAGTTTTTAATTTCATAATAAGGTTAGTTTAACATTTATAAAAATCATATTTCCACACTTTTATATCCCTCTTCCAATGCCTCAATATTATTTTTAATCATTGCTTTCGAAAGTTTTTTATGTTCAAACATCTCTTCGGTTTCTTCAATCGCATGTTCATATGGAATCAGAGGAATAAGTTTAATAATTGCACCCATAATCGCTGTATTCGGTAAATCTCTGCCAATAATCCTCATAGCAATTCCTTTGGCATCTATTGTATAAATCTTACATTTTTTTTTGCTCAACTTTTTTTTCAGACTTTCGATTTTTTCGCATGTATTTACAAGAACAATTCCACCGTCAGAAAGACCATCGGCAACATCAATATTTTCAAGCAAGGACGGATCAAGAACCACGACCATATCAGGAGATTGCACATCAGAATAAAGCCGAATCGGTTTTTTGCTAAGCCGTAAAAATGTTTTCATAGGAGCTCCAGATCTTTCAGGACCATATTCTGAAAAAGCTTGCGCAAAACAACCCTCTTCAATCGAAGCTTCGGCGATAATTTGTGCTGCTGTTTTTGCTCCTTGACCACCACGAGAATGAATTCTAACTTGATAAATATTTTCCATAATATTTTAAAATTAATAACACTCAATAAGTATAACAAATTTAATTAACTCTCACAATTATTTATTCTCAACTTCTCTTTCCCAAATTTTGATTATTGGAACAACAGTTATTCGAGGAATAACGACCGTTTTCATTTTTATAGATAAAATATCCCTTAATTCATTAATCTGTTTTTCTGTTAAATTTCCAGAATGTTGTAAGGTTATTTCAACAGTAGATATTTCACTCTCTTCATTAATTTCAACACTTGTTATTGTAGAATTAGGTATTATTGCCACTATAGTTTCCCTAACCATATTTTGTCTATTACTTTCTTTAACAGCTTTACTTGTAATTAATAATAATGGCAATGTCATTACAAATAACAAAACTATCGCCCAGCGAATATTACTTTTTCTTTTTTCCTGACCTTTTTCAGAAGCAGGACCCTTAAATCTTGCAACCAGAAATAAAATAGAAGAAGAAAAAGTAACTGCAATCAAATTAGACATAAAAAGAATAAAAGCCCCGCCTGCCATACCAAGATTACCATGAGCAATCGATATTCCCATAACGGCAATTGGTGGCACGATTGCCGCTGCAATAACAACACCTGCAATTGCAGCACCTATTTTAGGATAGACAATAACAAAAGCTCCAACAAATCCAGCTGCAAGAGCAATAAGTAACTCAAAAATAGTAGGTGATGTTCTAGATAAAAATTCACTTCCTTGCAAAGCATAATCTGGAGATATAAATCCTAAAAAAAGAGCAATTACAAAAATAACCGCAGCACTTTTCAAAAGTGTAGAAATTGAACCTTGAATAAGTCTTGACCTGCCTTTGATAATTGCCATCGACAAAGAAAGAATTGGCCAAACAAGCGGCGCTAAAAGCATTCCTCCAATGACTACTGCTGAAGAATTAACTACAAGTCCTAAGGTAATTATTATTCCAGCAAATATCGTCAAAATAAAAAAATCGAAATCCCCCTTCGCATTCTCCCTAATCTCATCATAGACCTTCTCCTGTCTTTTCACATCAATATGAAAATGACCTGTATATTTTTCAATATCCTTTATCTTTTCTTTTGATATTTCCATAGTTTTATTTTGTTATTGATAATTTCATTTAATTTCAGTTCCGCCCCACTCTACAACTGCGAATCCCTTTCGCTCGAATGATTTTAATTCCTGAGGTTCAACTTTGATCTTTTCTTCAAGTGATTTAAAAACCATAAAAACTCGAAGTATAGAATCAGGTTCAGGATTGATATTTAAAACTGCAGTATCAGCATATTCTCTTCCCGCAAAATATACATAATTATATTTATTGTCTTTCATTTTTGGATACCAATACACAATAAACTCATTATATTCCTTGGGAGTTAGTCCAAGTTTCTCTAATTTTTCTTGCAAAAATTCAACTGTATTTTTTCCTTCTATAACAAAACCTTTTGAAAAATCATAATCCATCTTGTTATAATTTTTTCCTTCCCAAAAAAGATAACTATATTCTTTATTATCAGCATGATTTATAATTTTTCCATCTGGATAGGCTGTCACTTCCCAACCATTAATTATGTAATCATAATCTGGATAGGTAGCTATAAATTCTCCATTAAAATCAAGTTTTACATATATTTCTCGTTTTTCTTGTGGATAGAGATAAATAACTGGCTTACCCCACCCATGGAATTCATCATGATCATATTCTGATAATGGAACTTCATTCACAATACTATCCTGCAATGAATTATTTTTTATTTCTTGTCTCCGCTGATAATCTTCGATAATTATACTAACTAGAATTCCAATTACAAAAAAAGTAATTAGTAATAATAAAATTTTATATTTTATCAATTTATGCTTTTTTGACACAATATTTTTTTGTTCAATTTTCTCTTTCGGAATTTCCATAGTTTTTAGTTAATATCTAAATATTTATAATTATATTTCAATTCGAACATCAACTGCAAAACACTCTTTTTCTGTCACAATTAAAGGATTAATATCCAGTTCTTTAATTTCTTCATGCTCTGAAACTAAATTAGATAAACCAACCAAAGCTTCGGCGATTGAATCTACATTCATTTTTGGCAAATTTCTATATCCATTTAAAGCTGGAAATAATTTAATCTCCTTAATCATTTTCATCGCTTCTTTTTTGTCGATTGGAGAAAATCGAAATGAAACATCTTTTGTAATTTCTGTAAAAATTCCACCAAAACCAAACATAATCAAATGTCCAAAATTTTCATCCTTTTTCACCCCCAAAATGATTTCAGAACCTTTTATCATTGGTTGAATAATTATTCCGTCTAATTTGTCTCCGAGATTTTCATTAGCTTGCTCAAAATATTCTTTCACTTCTAGACCATTTTTTACATTAACTTTCACTCCACCAACCTCAGTCTTATGAGAAATTTCGCTAGAAGCGATTTTCAAAACAACAGGATACCCAACTTCTTTGGCAAGTTCAATTGCCTCAAAAGAGTTTTTTGCTAAAAACGACCTTACTATTGGAATTTTATATGACTCTAGAACACTTAATGACTGTATAAAATCTAAATTTTTATCCAATTTATCAACTAAATTATTTTCATTACTATTCAACATTTTCAAATAATTTATTGCATTAGCTTTTGCTTTTTTGTTCTGCCAAAGCTTTCCTAATGAGAATGCCGCTTGTGATGGATAGTCATAGAAAGCCAAAGAGCTTTTGTTCAAAATCTTAACTTCGTCTTCAATTGAAACACCTCCAACAAAACTTGCTAAAATCGGCTTTGAACTTTTTTTCGAAAATTTTATAAGAGCATTCGCCGTCTTTTTGATCTCGGTAGTTTTTTGCGGAGTTAATATTGAAATTATCCCGCCAACATTTTTATCAGCCAACAATGATTCAATTGCGATTTCATATCGATCAGCCTTTGCATCACCAATCACATCAACGGGATTATGAACATTGGCCGTCGCTGGCAAATCATTTTTCAAAATATTTATTGTCTCTTTTTGGAAAGATGCCATTTTCAAACCATTTTTTTCCACTTCATCAGTAGAGATCACACCAGGACCACCAGCATTCGTGACAACAGCAATTTTATCACTATCTAATCCATCATAACGAGAAAATAATTTTGCAATATTAAAAAGTTCTTCAAGATTATTCAAACGAACAATACCAGCTTGAGAAAAAGCAACCTTAATTGCTTCTTCTTTGTTGGCAAGTGCCCCTGTGTGAGATTTCATTGCCTCGCAAGACGCTTTGCTTGTTCCTGGCTTAATAATATAAAGAGGTTTAATCTTTGCAAGTTCAGCTGCCACTTTCATAAATTCTTTCCCTTGATTAATGCTTTCTAAATATGCCAAAACTACTTTCGTTTTCTGGTCGGTCTTGAAGAATTCCAACATTTCAATTTCACTAATCATCGCCTTGTTTCCCATACTCACAAATCTTGAGAATCCCACATTATTCAAATTTGCCCAATCAAGCATTCCAGTACAGATTGCCCCAGACTGAGATATAAATCCAATTGATCCTTTTTGAACCATACCCTCTGCAAATGAAGCATTCAAATTACTAGTAGAGTCTAAAATCCCCAAACAATTTGGACCAAGAATATTCATGTCATATTTTTTGGCAATCTCCTTCATCTTATTTTCAAGAGCATCTCCCTCTTTTCCAGTTTCCTTAAAGCCTGCACTTATAATAATAATATTTTTAATTCCCGCTTTTCCACATTCAGCTAAAACAAGATTAACTGCCTTAGCAGGTATAACAATAACAGCCAAATCAATTTTTTGCTTTATATCCAAAACACTTGAATAAGCCTTCATCCCTTGGACTTTTTTATATTTCAAATTTACAGCATAAACTTTCCCACGATAACCATGATCAAGAATATTTCTCAACATCCCATAGCCTAACTTTTTCTTATTTGAAGATGCGCCAATTACAGCGATTGATTTTGGATTAAAAAAATTATCTAACATAAATAAAAATTATTTTTTATAAATTCAACTTTATACTTCCATTATAACATAATATTTTGTTTTTCTAGAATTTAAAACATATCTACCTCTAAATTCATCAACTGAGGAAAAATCTCATTATACTGATTCCCTCCCTGACAAGGGAGGGCTAGGATGGGTTTGAAGTTTTATAAAACTTCAACTTAAATATAATTTTCAGAATCTTTCCAACTTACAATAATTCAAACCCCCTTAATCCCCCTTATTAGGGGGAAATATTAGTACAATTTATTTTTTCTTTAAAACTCGTTGATAAGCCTCCTCATATCCATCAACCATGGTTTTGATTGTGAAATTTTCTTCAACATGAGCTCTACAATCTTCTCTTTTGATTTGATCTATTTTTTTTATTGCTTCTATCATTTCTTTTTCATTTTCAACCACAAAACCAGTTTTTCCATGCTTAACAACTTCGGAGACCGAACCTCGGTTAAAAGCGATAACTGGTGTTCCAGAGGCCATTGCTTCAATCATTACCAAACCAAAAGGCTCTTCCCAGTTGATTGGAAAAAGTAATGCTTTTGCTCCACCGAGAAATGAAGAAAGTTTTTTTCTACTTAAAAATCCGATATCTTCAACCTCATCCTTTTTCAAAAATGGCTTAACCTTTTCATCATAGAATCCTCCACCCCAAATATTCCCTGCCATTTTCAATTTCTCTTTTGATTTTATGGCAACTTGAACTGCCGTATCAATCCCCTTTTCCTTCGAATATCTTCCAAGAAAAGCAAGATAGCCTTGAGGCTCTTTTTGAAATTTGAAATTTGATAAATCAAGTCCATTATAAACTGTTTTTACATAATTTAATTTTGGCATTCCCTTTCTTTGGTTATCACTGATAGAAATATAATTTGCTTTGTTTTTCCATTGACAAAAATTGATCATCTTGTTCCAACTAGCATTCATTGGATCGTGCAGAGTGAAAACTGTTGGAGTTTTGGTGAGATTTACAAATGGCAAAATTTTCGGCACAAGATGATATGCATGAATAATATCAAATTTTCCTTTTTGCGAATCTTCATACATTTTTGAAGCAAGAAGTTGTTCATAAAGTGTCATCTGTAATTGGTCATGAAATCCACCGCTCATCGCTTTATTTTTCAATTTATAATACGAAATCATCCCAGCTGTCACTTTTTTCATTTCAATCTTTGAATCTTCTGAAGTATAAAGTGTCACATCGTGCCCCCTCCTATCAAGTTCTTTGACCACAAGCTCCGCCAAATCCATCGGAGCATAAATAATCTCTTTTGGAAGAGGACAAGAAAATTCATTAGTAGAATAAAACGCAATTTTAAGTTTTTTCATGTTATAGTTATTTCAATTGATTATTTTACGCAAAAAGTTTTAACAACATCCCAAACTAAAGCTAATAAAGCAATGATTGCAACAACCCAAGTGGCATAATTAATTGATTGTGATAACTTTTTATTACTTTCTGATTGCCTATCCACACTTTCACTAAATTTATTAATTGCCTCTGGTATTTGAGCAATAAAAACTGGGAAATGTTGAGGAAAATGATGTTTTTTAAACCAGTCTTCTCCTTCTTTTAAAAAATTATTTAATTGTTCTTTATAGTCCATAAATTTATATTTTAATAGCTTTTATTATTAAAAGATCCTTCAAACCCCCTAACCCCACTTATCGGGGGAATGTTTTGGGTAAGTTTTTCCAGACTACCATGCAATTTTACTTAAATTCTGCTCCTGTTAGTAGAAGCTTTATTTTATAGCTCCCTCCCTGATAAGGGAGGGTTGGGGTGGGTTTGCAGTTTCACATTACCATTTTTCAAATCATATTAAATTCAATTTCACACTTCTTTTCTCAACTCTCTTTTTCAAATCATCATAGACTCCTTCAATATTATCTAAAATTTCAAAATTTGTATAACGAACAATCTTAATTCCAAATTGATTCAACTTTTTAGTTCTTGATTTATCATAATCAATTTGTTCTAAATGAGAATCTCCATCTATCTCAATAGCAAACAAAAGCTCTGAGCAATAAAAATCAACAATAAAATTATCTAGCGGTTTTTGACGAATAAATTTATAACTATTAAATTCTTTATTTTTCAAAACTTCATACCAAATCTTCTTTTCTGCCTTTGTGGGATTTTTTCTGTTTTCACGAGCTTTTTTAGTGAGGTTTCTATTGTATGGAATAAATTTTTTGTTTTTAATTCTATAAGCCATATTTTTATACTATATGAGACTTCAAACCCCCTTAATCCCCCTTATCAGGGGGAATATCTTTTACAAATAACTAACCTTCACCTCTTCTAATTTTTTCTCAATCTCATCTTTACTCAAAATTCCATTCTGTGCTCCGAATTCACTGACAACACTACCGCTGTTTATAACTCCATATTTCAAAGCTGTTTCCATGTTTTCATCTTGCATATATCCAGCGACTAACGCACTTCCGAATGAATCACCTGCGCCAGTTGAATCTATTTTACTTCTTGATGTAGCTGGAACATATGATATTTTTTCTCCACCAAAAGCATAAGCACCTTCTGGACCATCTGTTATGACAACATTCTTAGGACCCCAACTTTTAATTATATTTAGAAGAACCTTCGAATCAGTTATTTCATTGAAATCAAGTTTAATTTTTTCATCACTCTGAACAAGTTCAATTGCCTCATCCTTATTAATAATCAAAATTTCTGTATTTTTCAAAGTATTTTCTAATTCTTTTTTTCCAGCACTAATCTGTGTTGCCCCTGGATTCCAGGCTAACTTAATTCCATTGTTCTCAACTGCATTATTAATTTCTTCCAAACCTTCCTGCCAATTTCCAGCCATTGAAGTAAGATATATCCATTTTGTTTTACTAATCTCTTCTTCTTGAACCTCAAGAAAATCACTCGCTCCCTTATAAACAAAAATCACCCTGTCGCCACCTATTTTATCAACAACCACAAGAGATGAACCCGTTTTCCTTTTTTGATCAACTTGAATTAAGTCCGTATTAATTCCCAATTCTTTTAAATTCTTTTTCATTGATTCACCATCATCATCTTTTCCGACTCGACAACTTACAGCAACCTTAAGCCCAAGTTTTGCAAATGTAGCTGCTGAATTACAAGCTCCTCCGCCGAAATTAAAGTATACCTCCTCGCTCTTGATTTTTGCTCCATATTCAAATCCAAGAAGTGCTTGCTCGGTTAAATTTTCTGGAGTCTCAATAACTTTCCCTTTGTCAGTCAAAAAAGTTATATCACGAGTTGCCCCTCCAATTGTTATAATGTCAAACATAATTTTTATTTAATTGTTATTTTAATCACAAAGTAGTTATCGGTCTTGATTGCAAGATATAAAATTCACTATCTTTAAACGCCCATTCAATATCTTGAGGTGATTTATAATGTTTTTCAATTTTAATACATAATTCTGATAGTTTTATTATATCATCATCTGATAGTTTTTGAGAAGAAGTACTTTTAACTGAAATTATATCAGTCCCTTTTCCGTTTTTTGAGCGAACAATCATTTCATCTTGATTAGAAATATTTTTATCTAGAATCTTTAAGTCTTTTTTATTAACTATATAGCTATCTGGCGTGATTAATCCCGAAACAATCGCTTCTCCAAGCCCAAAACCAGCTTCAATTATCAATTGATTTTCATCTTTTGAAACTGGATGAACAGTAAAGCAAACACCAGAAACTTGAGACTCAACCATTTTTTGCACAACAACTGCCACTGAAATTTTTTGCTCAGTCATTTTTTTCTCAATGCGATAAAATAGTGCTCTTTCGGAAAAAAGAGATGCCCAGCAATTTTTGATATTCTTGATTAAATCTTCTTTTGTAACATCCGAAAAAGTATCCAATTGTCCAGCCCAAGAATCGGTAGCTGAATCTTCTACCGTCGCGCTACTTCTCACCGCCACATATTCACAATCCAACTTTTCAAAAGAATCAAAAATATTTTTCTCTACTTCCTTTGTTGTTTCTGACTCTTGAATTAATTTTTTGATTTCATCAGAAGAAATTTTTATTGACTCTGAATTTTTCAAATCAATTTTTCCAATTATCTCATTAATTTTATTTTCAATTCCAGTATTTTCCAAAAAATTTTCAAAAACCACAGACGAAACCACAAAGCCATCTGGAACTTGAACTCCAGCGCTTGTCATTTCACCTAAATTTGCCCCCTTACCACCGACAAGATGAACATCTTTTTTTGAAATTTGTTGAAAAGGTAAAATATTCATGATTATATTCTTGTTATAATTTATATCTCTGCGCTAACTCACTCTCATTATAAAAGGTCTTTTGATTAAATTGCACTTGGGAGCAGAATGTAGGTGCGAGGTATTGACAAAATATGTTTTATATGTTAAAATGTAGTGTTGGCTTAAAACTAATAAGTTAAATGAACCTTAAAAATTTAGGAGGAGTTAATGATGATCAATCATATTGGAATAATATCAATTGTAATTACCATTGTAGTGATTATCTTGTCTATTTATTATAAGAACCGTAATAATAAGATTTGGTATGATGAGGAAATCGGTTGCAGAATTAGTTTTTTCTCTGGAAAAAGCTATCTTCTTGATAAAAATGGAAAACGCATTTCTGACGGATATGATAAATTTTATATTGAAGAAGGAATAATTTATGGAAAATTGGATAGTAATACCGAAGCACTACCTAATGATGATAATTACAATAGACAAAGCTATCATGATTATGTAGATAAATTAAACAGAAAAGAAAAAATGGAAGATTATGCTGCCAGGATTTATCTAAAAGACAAAGGTTTCAACTTAGAAAATTGTGGTGCAACAAAATATGTCATTAGCGATGGGAGACAAATTAGTAATAATTACCATAATTTATTCGTCAAAGATGGATTATTGTATGGTCAAAAGGCTAATAAAATTGATGTCGTAATGGACTCCAAGGGAATCAGTAAGACAAAATGTGAGATAGACTTTGAGGAATTATCTGTTCCACAAAAGAAACTTGCCATATCAGACTGTCTTTATAAATGGGGTTGCGGACTGGAAAATCCAGATACATATAACCAGCGGATAATTGATAAACATGGAAATCTAGTTGCCAAAACTTCCTATCCACTATTTATGAAGAATGGTATCTTATATGTAAAAAACCATGCTGGGTCTAAACCTATTATAGACAACTCCGAAGGGATACTCAAATCTTAAAATCATGGGAGTTTTAATCTTCTATGTGCGGAACAATACAAAAGTTCCGTTTTTTTTATGAATAATAAACTTATTATTATTTTATTTCATCTAAATCAATTTCATACTCTTTACCCTTAAATCTGGTTGTTATTTTTCCTTCTGAACTGATAGAGATATCAAGACTTTCATTAAAATCAGGATGATAATCGATTGCATCTTCCTTAGCTTCTAGTTTATACTGAACAAAAGAACGAATTAATTCCATATGACTAACCATCCAAATAACTAACTCTCTTTCTGAATCTTCTTTTTTTATTTTATCATTATATAATTTGGTCATTTTTATTATCAACTCAAATCTCTTCGCAAGATCTTTTGGACCTTCGGCTTTTGTAGTTTTTCTCAAGCCTTCAAGATCTTCGGCTATATTATAATATTCTTCCCACCATTCTTCTCGACCATATTTTTCTTTTAATGCTTTAATGTATGCACCTGGGTCTGGAGCATCAAAAATATAAAAAATATCTAATTCTCTCAATTTTTCGTTTGGTCCAATTCCTGTAATACGAATATTTTCTTTGATTTTTTCTCCTAATTCTGTATCATTCTTTATTTCAGAAGAAATAGTATTCAAAATTTCCTTCGCTGTCTCCTTGCCACGACTTCCAAATCCTTTTGCAAACCCTTGCTCATCTCGCCAATCCATCCATTCAGTAGGGCTATAAAGGAAAACGATGTCAGTTGGTCTATCTTCTTTTGTAATTTCTTCTAATCTTTCAATTGTTTCTTTTCTGGTTAATTCCCTACCATTTTCAGTAAGATTGCCAGAATTAGTATTATTTTTTACTTCATTGAAATTTCTATTATTATCTATATAAGCCCTAAATACTTCCTTTGCTTCTCTCAAATCCTTAATAACTTTTCCATCTTTATTTTTAAAAATTTCAATTTCCATAATAAAATCTAAAAATTCTTTTTCTTCTGAAGAGTCTAATAACTTTCCGTTATCTATAATTCTAATTAAATCATCTTCAACAAATTTTGAATTTTTAATTTTCTCTTGTTCTGTCTCCTCAATAATATTTTTTTCTACAAGAAAATTTACCAAAGCTTCTTTTTTCTTACCTGAAATTCCAAGCCTCCAATAAACTTCCTCTTTGGGATCTTTTTTATATTCACTATGTCGTTGAAAAATAATTTTTGTTTCTCCCTTTTCAACTTCCTCTTTTTGTTCAATTTGAGATTCTGCTATAATTTCAGATCCTATTTTTTCATTCATATTTTTTAATTTAGTTTATTAATTTTCTTTTATTCGATAAAATCATTTCTCGGATCAAGAATTTTTGCATAATAACTTGCTGGTCTTTTTTTATTTTTATCATCCTTATAATAATTCCAAAATCTTAATCTAAAACCATCTATTCTATTATAAACTTGTTTAGGTGGATGCCAATCTTCTTTGTAGTCTTTATATAAATTTTTATAACGATAATAGTAAATTTCTGCTCCTTTTTTTATAATTTCCAATGGAGGCAATGTATTTACAACTTTCGCCTGTTTTTCTACTAAGTTGGAAAAATATTGAAATAATGAACGAATTTCAGACAAAGACGTAATCTTTTTTTCATCAACATAAATTGAAAATGAAATCAACTCTTCTTTAAGAGGTTTAGATGATTTAATTTGATTATTAAAATTTATTTTAATGTTAGCATTATTAGGATACTTGAGAACTATTCTTACTGATGAATATTTATTTTTAATGGTCCAAATCTCGTTAGGATTTAAATTAAAATAATCTCTAATCAAAATAACATTTCCTTTTTCAACAGAATAAGGACCATGTCTTTCACTTCCAGCGCATGGAAAAAGATCATAATATAAAGTCCAAACTAAACTTTCAACCGTAAGAATTAGTTTAGCAATTTCTTTTTTGATTTCTAAATTATCATAATCTATTTGTAATAAATCTATTTTAATTTTTTCTATTTGTCTTTTAGATAATATTCTATGCCTATCATTAAGACAATAAATATCTTCTCCGGTCCTTTTATTTAAACCATCAAATAAAAAAAGATAGAAATCTATTATATCTTGAGTAGTCAAAAAATTATCAAATTCTTTTTCAACTTTTAACCCCGAAATTTCCGCATTACATAAGGAACTATAAAGAGTAAAAATATTAATTCTATTTAATGACTTACGAAGCTTATTTGGATTCTTTTTAAATTTTTCAAATATATCCATAGCAATGATATCAGCAAAATATGACTCTAATTGTGGTCCATTAGCTGGCCAAATTGTCCTATTATCCATTGTTGAAAAAGCCTTTCTGACAGCTAAAACAAATTTATCAATATTTTTATTTTGCTTCTGGGTTATTTTATAGAATTGATTTTTAGCCATATTTCTAAACTTTATAAATAATACCCCTTTTACCATCAACTTTAATTTTCATCCCATTTTTAAGAACTTTTGTAGCATTTTCTGTACCAACTACGCAAGGAATTCCAAGTTCACGAGAAACAATGGCGGGATGCGAAGTTAACCCCCCTATATCAGTTACAATTGCAGATGCTTTTGTCATAATCATTATCATTGAAGGATTTGTAATTTTAGTTACTAAAATATTACCTTGTTTAAAATCTGTAGTAGAAGAAGTAGAATCTTTTACAATCCTCACAATACCTTCAACTTCCCCAGCACTCGCTGCTGTTCCTTTTAGAATAATTTTATTTTCTTCTATTTTCATAATATTTTAAATAAAAATTATAATTTCGATTATTAAAATCAGTTTTCAAATTCTACCTCTCAATCAAACTACCCAAAACCATATCTTTTGGTTTCTCTATTTCCAAAATTTCAAGCAAAGTTGGAGCTACATTTCCAAGAATTCCGCTTTCACCTATAAATCCAATAAATTTTTCATCATTAGAGAAAAATTTTATTAGTTGCGTACCCTAATAGCATTTATAATTTCTTAATGTAATTGCAATAATCCTCATATAATCCATATCTTAAGAATTAAAAATTTATTTCCGAAAACTCATCTCCCCATGCTCTTTCACCCGCTTCTCAAAAACAATGAGATGATGTCTGATTTGCGATTATTATCGTTTATAATCGCAAAAAACACCATTTTTGCGATTAACAATTTTCTTAATTGCAAGCTTGCGACCACTATATCCTACAATTGCAAAAAACGAAGTATTTGCAAGTGTGGGATAATACACCTGCAAATTTGCAAGTGTGGGATAATTTTGTAATTACATAACAATTTTGATTAGATTGTTAAAAAAATAAGTTTTATTCTGAGATTTTTTATTGTCAAAAATAATTTCTTCGTCTAATAAAAACTTTAAAATTCTAAAAGAAGCATTTTCTTTTATTTTTGTATGTTTTCTAAAATCGCCAGAATCAAAAATCGGCATAGAAAAAATAAAATCTAAAACTTCAATAGAATTTTTTGGTGTTGGAATATTAATAACTCTTTTCTTTGTTTTATTATAAAGATTTAAAATAAGTTCGACTTTTTGAGCATTTATTTCTGATTGTTTTTCTACGGCCACAAGAAAAAATTTTATCCAACTCTCCCAATCGTTATTATTTGAAATACCTTGCAAATTTTCATAATATTCTTCTCTATTTTTTTCAAAATATTCACTCAAATAAAACATCGGGGTGTTTAAAACTTTTTTATAATACAAAAAAAGTGGCATCAAAATTCTACCTGTTCTCCCATTTCCATCCCAAAAAGGATGGATAATTTCAAATTGAGCATGAACAATAGCAAGTTGTACCAAAATATCTTTTTCGCTATAATGAATATATTTTTCAAAATCAGAAAAATAATTTTCTATTTCTTGTGGTTTTGGTGGAATATAACTCGCACCTTCAATTCCTAATCCCTTTTTCCCGATAAAAACTTCGCCTGTGCGAAAATTTCCAGGATCATTTCCATTTCCCCTTACTCCCGTAAGTAATATTTTATGAATTTCTTTAATTAAACCTCCAGTTAGTGATCGCTCGTTTAATTTATCAACTGCCATATCCATTGCTTTTCTGTAATTAATAATTTCTTGAATATCTTCATATTTTTCAGTTATTTTTTTTGGATTTGCTTCAAATTCCAAAACTTCTTCAAGTGTTGCTTGCGTTCCCTCGATTTTAGATGATAACACTGCTTCATTCGTAGAAAGAGGTGAAAGTAAAACTCTTGCATTAGGTATGCTTTTTAAAATTCCGTCAAATTTTGCCAAAGCCCTATTTGCTGAACCAATATTTTCTAAAAAATAAAGCCAATCTAAATTTTCTAATGGTAATTTATGTGGTTTAAATTTTTTTGTCATAATATTTCTTTAATTTTTAATTTATTTTCAGAAACTTAATTTTTGCTACTTCACCCACTTCTCAGAAGCAAAAGTAATACAAACCTTATTTCTCCAACAAACTCCCCAAAACCATATCTTTCGGTTTCTCTATGTCCAAAATTTCAAGCAAAGTTGGGGATACATTTCCAAGAACTCCATTGCTTCTTAATTTGCATATACCTTTTTTACATTTTTCTCTAGCAACAATAAACGGTACTGGATTCTTGCTGTGCATAGTCATTATTTCTCCAGTTTTCAAATTAATCATTTCATCAGCGTTTCCATGATCTGCTGTCACAACCGCTGTTCCTCCGCTTTCAACAACCTTTTCAATCACACGCTTCAAGCATTTATCAAGAAATTCAACCGCAGTAATTGTAGCCTTGAGATTTCCAGTATGCCCAACCATATCAGCGTTCGCGTAATTCACTGCGATAAAATCATAAACACTATATTCTATGTTTGAAATAATTACATTCGTAATATCTTCAGATGACATTTCAGGTTTTTGATCATAAGAAAAAACATTCTGAGAAGCAATTTGCTCTCTATTTTCTCCTCTAATTGGATCTTTATATCCACCATTCAAAAAATAAGTTATATGCGGATATTTTTCATCTTCAGCAATATAAAGTTGTTTCAAATTTTTCAAAACAAAAGGGAGTGTATTTGAAATAGCTTGAGAAGAATATGCCACCTTAATCGGCAAATCAGGACCAAGGTCAACCAGCGCGCAAGCAAAAATATTTTTGAGACTATGAGGTTTATTTTCATATCCAAGCACATTATCAAGAACAAACAACTTCATAAACTGCCTTGCCCTGTCACCCCTTATATTAAAATGTATAATCGCATCATTATCTTTTATTTTTGCAATAGGCTTGTTGTTTTTATCAATTATGACTGTTGGAACAACAAATTCATCCGATAATCCCTGTTTATATGAATTCTCAATCACCTCTTCAGCAGACTTACTTTTTGCGCCTTCTCCTAGAACCATCGCATCATATGCTCTTTGAAGCCTATCCCAATGCTTCACTCTGTCCATTCCATAATATCTCCCTCCGATGGTAGCAATTTTTCCAATTCCAATCTCTGCCATTTTTTTATTCAAATCTTTCAAAAAAACAAGGGCCCTTTTTTTATATGTATCTCTACCATCCGTAAAAAGATGCAAGTAAACCTGTTTTATTTTTTTTGTTTTGGCAAGATTTAAAAGAGCATAAAGATGCTCGGGATCACTATGAGGACTATCAAGCTCGGATAATAATCCCACAAAATGTAAATTAGATTTTTTTCTCAAAGCATGATTAATTGTTTTCAAAAGTTCTGAATTTTTGAAAAACTTTCCAGATTCAATATCCTCTCTAACAATTTGAGAATCTTGTTTGACGATTCTTCCTGCGCCAATATTTATATGTCCAGACTCGCTCCCGCTTCTTTCATTTTCAGATAGTCCCACCGCAAGTCCAGTAGCATTCAAAAGTGTATTCGGATATTTTTTTATCAAATTATCAAAAAAAGGTTTTTTAGCAAGTTCAATAGCATTGCCCTTATTCTTCGGAGCAACCCCCCATCCATCTAGAATTATTAAAATGTTTGTTGGTTTTTTATACATAAATAAAAATTTTTATAAATGAAGAACCTCGCAGCAAGCTGCCGAGGTATCAAGAGGAAGAAATCCCTTTTGACAACTCCAACCAATGCAAGCATCGGGGAATTCTATCAATTTAAATGTCATTCCTGCGAAGGCAGGAACCCAGATATAAAATCGTATAGTTTTAAATTATTAATAACTGTTAACAATATCAAAAATCATTGTTCCAAATTATAATATAAATCTATCCAGCAAGGATTTTCTTTTTCAATTAATTTTATTTTCCATTCTCTTTTCCATTTTTTTGTCTGTTTCTCTCTTTGAATAGCGGAATTAACATCATTAGTTGTTTCAAAATATACAAGTTTATCAACATTATATTTTTTTGTAAACCCGTCTATTAAACTTTCCTTGTGCTCATAAATTCTTTTCTTAAGATTGGATGTTACGCCTATATATAAAGTGCCATTTCTTTTGCTTACTGTGATATAAACATAGTATGTTTTTTGTGCTTTCATTTTTATAAAAAAGTTTTTGCGTTTTAAAAATTCTTATTTTGAGATAATGTCTGAAGATATTTCATCTGGATTCCTGCCTTCGCAGGAATGACAGTGACACATGACAATCACTTATTCTAACTCCCCTTCAATCTTCATTAACCGATTATATTTCGTGAGTCTTTCACCTCTGGAAAGTGAACCAGCTTTGAGGAAATCTGCTCCCGAGGCAACTGCAAGATCTGCGATGAAATCATCACAAGTTTCACCACTTCTGTGTGACACAATGATTTTCCATCCTGCTTTTTGCGCCATTTTTACTGTTTCAACTGTTTCAGATAAAGATCCAATTTGATTAAATTTAATAATAATTGCATTAGCACATTTGTTTTCAATCGCTTTTTTTAATCTTTTAATATTTGTGACAGTAAGATCATCTGCAACAATCATAATTTTTTTATTTACTTTAATAATATTCTGTTTCAGCTGACCCCATTGTTCCCATTCTTCTTCGTTCAAACCATCTTCAATCGAAATCAAAGGATATTTTTCAAGCCACTCCATATATAAAGCAATTAATCTACTATAATCCAAAGAAATATTCTCTGGTTTTAAAACATAATCACCACTATCAGAATCGCAAAATGAATTTGCAGCAGAATCAATGGCAAACACAATATCTTTTCCAACCGCATAACCAGACTTTTCAACAGCTTCTGTAATCAACTCGAATGTCTGCGCATGGGAATCAAGTTTCGGAGCAAACCCTCCTTCATCTCCAACTCCCGTAGAAAAACCTAAACCAGAAAGAATAGTTTTTAGATTATGAAATATTTCACTACATGCTCTAACTCTTTCCTTGGCAGATTTTATTCCATTAGGCACAATCATAAACTCTTGAATTGAAAGTCCACTGTCCGCGTGTTTGCCACCATTTACAATATTAAACATCGGCACTGGGATTTTAAATTCAGATGTTTTAAATCCAAATATTTTCGCAAGATATTTATAAAGAGGTTTATTAGTCGCAATAGCTCCAGCCCTCGCACAAGCAAGTGATACTCCAAGAATTGCATTCGCGCCAAGATTTGACTTATTCTCAGTTCCATCAAGTTCAAGCATTATCTTATCAATTTTCTTCTGATTTGTTACAACCTCACCTTTTAAGGCTTTGTTTATTTTAATATTAACATTATCACAAGCATCTAAAACGCCTTTTCCATTATATTTTGACTTATCTCCATCTCGTAATTCCAATGCCTCAAACTCACCAGTTGAAGCTCCCGAAGGAACCGAAGCAATTGCTCTAATTTTATTTTCTAAAATAACCTCAACTTCAACGGTAGGATTTCCACGAGAATCAAGGATTTCTCTGGCAACAATTTTTTTAATTCGGTTTGTCATAAATATTTATTATAAATTTTTAAAATTAACTCATTAAGGACACTCTGAAAAACAAAATTTTTGTCATTCTCGCGAAGGCGGGAATCTAGGATTTAATTCAAAAAATAAATTCTAAAATAAAAATTTATTAATTTATCAGAGCGTCCTTTAAGTTATAATGATTATAAAACACGAAACTCGTTTGAATAAAATATTTCAGATTGTCTACACTCTTCTTCTCCTGGCTTCTTGCAATCATAGAACGCCTGAACCACACTTCTATATACCCCTTTTTCATTTGATAACAATTTAACTCTACAATTCACAATTTTTTCCTCCTTATTAAATCCAGACTTATCATAATCAATCTCTTTGTCAGTGCTAGATATTTCATACCATATATTATTAATTTTTCTTTCAAATCTATTTTGAGACTCACAAGGCTTGAGATAGATTGACTTATTAAAATTATTTTCTATAAACAAAACAACATCTTCTCCACTGTTATAAAAATTCTTTTCAGTTGTCACTAAAATATTTTGAGTTTTTAGTTCAACATTTTGTGAAGTATTATTATTATTTAAAAATAACAATGGCATTAAAATAGAAAATAAGGATAGAATAATAATTACTAATAAAATCAATTCTACAAAATTATTTCTGACCACTTTCTTTTTATTTGGTTTTTTGATTGGTTTTTGTTTCATATTGCTTTTATTAAAAACTAAAAATAAATTTATATAATTATTTTAAAGCTTCAATTCCAGGCATTTTCCCCCCAGCTAAAAATTCAAGCATAGCTCCGCCCCCAGTACAAACATAATCGACCCTATCTAAATATCCGAACTGATCGAGAGCTGTGATTATATCCCCTCCTCCAATAATACTATATCCTTTTGATTTCACAACTGCTTCAGCCACCTTTCGAGTACCAGATGCAAATTTTTCATTTTCAAACTTTCCCATCGGACCATTCCAAATAATCATTTTTGAATCTGAGATTATTTTCGAATATATCTCTTCTGTATCAGGACCGATGTCTAGAATTTTCTCATCACCTATTTTACCAACAGGAGTAAGTTCAATTTTTTTTATTTTTGAATTGCAAACTATCGCATCAAACGGAATATGCAACTTTTTATCATCTAAGTCTATTTTTTTCACATCTTCTAGATCTATATCTCCAATCATTGACTCTCCAACGTCAACTCCTTTTGCCTTCAGAATAACGTTTGCCACGACTCCTCCTACAAGAATATGATCAAACTTATTCATCAAAAATTTTATTACAGGAAGCTTCGTTTTAGCCTTTGCTCCACCCATAATAATTGTCGCTGGACTTTTTGGATTACTAACAGCATCTGAAAGGATTTCAACTTCCTTCTCAAGAAGCAATCCTGCATATGACGGTAAAAACTTTGTAATTGCCGAAACAGATGCATGAGCACGATGTGAAACTGAAAAAGCATCATTAACATAAATATCTGCTATACTTGCAAGTTTTGCTGCAAATTCTTCATCATTCCTTTTCTCTCCTTGATGAAATCTCAAATTTTCCAAAAGAACAATTTCGCCAGCTTGCATTTCATTCACAACTTCGCTCACTATATCTCCAACACAATCAGGAGTTCTTGTAATTGATAAATCCAAAAGATCAGACAATCTATCTTGAACTGGACCAAGTTTCATTTTCTCAACCACTTTTCCATCTGGTCTACCAAGATGGGCCATAAGAATAATTTTTGCTTCTTTT
>JAGLJF010000020.1 GCA_023142595.1 Minisyncoccota bacterium
ACCAAAAACCTCCGTTCATTCGGGGGTTTTTCTTTTTTTCGGAGTAGCAGATTTCAGTCTGCGCTCGTTGAAGCTTCAAAAAACCATCCTGGACTAGCAGGTTTCAACCTGCGCTTGTTGAAGCTTCAAAAAACTCTCCCTAAGATTTAACTTTCCGATACTTCATCGCACACTAAAGTATGCTACTCCAGTCAAACTTTCCGATACTTCGCGCACTCTAAAGAGTGCCATTCCAACAACCAATAAAACTTCAACAATCCCGATGGTTCCATAGTCCTGAAAGACTGTGGAACTAAAATGCAAAACAGTTTCATTCTTCAAAAACCACTTTATATAAATTGACATTCATATTTGATTTTGATAAGATAAAAGTGTAGATAAAATAAATTTAGATATATGGCTATATTAAACGAAAAAGAGGAAATAACAATTCCTATGTCAGAATATAATCTTTTAAAAGAGCTTCGTAATCAATTTACGAAGCAAGCTTTGTTGTTTAGAATAATGGAAGCTGAAAGAAATTTAAAAAGTAAGAAAGTGAAAAAAATGAGCATTGATAAATTTATTGAAAAAATTTAATTATGAAAGTTCACATTAAAAAGATTATATTTGATCCATCTTTTGAAAAAAGTTTTGAAAAGTATAAAAATAAGTTGTCTGATAAAAAAAGAAATACGCTAAAAGAAAGATTGCTAATTTTTAAAAAAGATCCGTTTGATAAAAAATTGAAAACCCATAAATTAAAGGGTAATTTGAAAAATTATTGGTCATTTTCTGTGAATTATTCAGATAGAATATTATTTCGATTTATAGATAAAGAAACAGTTTTCTTTATTGAAATTGGAAATCACGATGTTTACAAATAAACATTTTTTCTATAGCTTTAATAATCGACAGTTTGGGATTGTGATTCGCCATAATTGCCAGACACCAAAAAACCCCGTTCATTCGGGGGTTTTTGTTTTTTTCGGAGTAGCAGACTTCAGTCTGCGCTCGTTGAAGCTTCAAAAAACTTTACCTAAGATTTAACTCTTCGATACTTCGCGCACTCTAAAGAGTGCTACTCCAATCAAACTTTCCGATACTTCATCGCACACTAAAGTATGCTACTCCAGAAAGAGTGAGACTTTGTCGGTTTACAGATCTCTCAATCGCTATCGCTCATTTCGAGATGACATAGGCTACTGTTATTTCGAATCATATTTTGTGAGATTTCTCATGGGATTGCCATGTCGTACCTCCTCACAATGACAGCCCCAGTATTTTTATATTATTTTATTCCAACTATTGACAAATATCAAAATTAATGATAATATTGATATTGTAATAACATAATTATGATAAATTATCACTATGAATACAATAAATCGTTCAATTGAGCCAAAAATTAGGAAGAATCTGTTTAAGGGAAAGGTTGTTATTATTTATGGTGCTCGTCAAGTTGGAAAAACTACTCTGTCAAAGAAAATTTTGGCTGATTTCAAGGAAGATGGAAAATATTTGAATTGTGAATTAGCTTCTGTTCAACAAGGATTATCTGTTATTGAAGCGGAAAGAATCAAGTCGTTTCTTGGAGATTATAAATTAGTTGTTTTTGATGAAGCTCAAAATATCAAAGATATTGGCAAAATTCTTAAGGTCATGGTTGATACATATCCAGATATTCAAATTATTGCAACAGGATCTTCAAGTTTTGATTTAGCTGATAAAATTTCTGAACCTTTTACTGGCAGGAATTTTACATATTTGCTCTATCCTTTGTCTATTCGTGAAGTTGTAAATCAGTTCGATGCTTTTTATGGTGAAGCAAAAATTGAATCAATACTTCGTTTTGGTTTTTATCCTGAAGTTTTTTCTCTTTCAGATGAGCAAGCAAAAGACCGTTTGGACGAAATTTCTTCAAACTATCTCTATAGAGATATTTTGCGCTTTGATGGAATTAAGAAAACGGATGTTGTTAATAAATTATTAATGCTTTTAGCTCTTCAACTTGGACAAGAAGTTTCATATATTGAACTTGGTCGTCAACTTGGGATTAATCGTTTGACTGTTGAAAAGTATATTGATCTTTTGGAAAAGAGTTTTATCGTTTTTAAATTAAGATCATTTTCGAGAAATAAACGCAAAGAAATTTCAAAATCAGTTAAAATATATTTTTATGATATAGGAATAAGAAATAGTCTTATTCAAAATTACAATCCTCTTGAAATGAGAGATGACATTGGAGCATTGTGGGAAAATTTTTGTATTGTAGAACGGAAGAAGCTTCTTGAAGAAAAAGGACTGAGAACTAATTCATATTTTTGGCGAACTTATAGTCAAAAAGAAATTGACTATGTAGAAGAGTCTGAAGGTAAAATTGCTGGGTATGAATTTAAATGGAATTCAAAAAAAACTTATCGTTTGCCAAAAGATTTTGTTGAAAAGTATGATGCAAAAGTTGAAATTATTAATAGAGATAATTTTTGGAAGTTTTTTGATTTATAAAGTAATGGTTAATGCTTTCTCTACAGCTTTTCTAATCGAAAAGCCTGCCTGCCGTATGGTGGGTTTGGGATTGTGATTCGTCATAATTGCCACACACCAAAAACCTCCCGTTCATTCGGGGGTTTTTGTTTTTTCGGAGTAGCAGGTTTCAACCTGCGCTTGTTGAAGCTTCAATAAACTTTACCTAAGATTTAACTCTTCGATACTTCGCGCACTCTGAAGAGTGCTACTCCAACTAAACTCTTCGATACTTCATCGCACACTAAAGTATGCTATTCCAAAAAACATGCTAGTCCAACAAAGCGCAGACTGAAGTCTGCTACTCCAGAAAGCGTGCTACTCTGAAAAAATATGCTACTTCATTTTAATCTTTATTTATTCTTGTAACTTTGTTAGAATAAAATTAATATATAAATTAAAAAAATGAATAAAATCCATCGTCCGTCACATTATTATTTTGATGATAAGATATATTTTCTTACTGCGAGAAATATAAATAAAACTCGGTTTTTTGATGGTGAAGAGAAAAAATATATTTTGAAAAATATAATCAAAGAAGCTGCTGATGTATTGGAAATAAAAATTTATGCATGGATAATTCTTGATAATCACTATCATTTGTTGATTTATATTCCGAATGGAAAGAATCTTCCTATTTTTATAAAAAACATTAATGGAAAAAGTTCATTTCTGTTAAATAAAATTGAAAATTTGAAAGATAGAAAAATTTGGTCAAATTATTGGGACACTTGTATTCGAAACGAAAAGGATTTTTGGATGAGATTTAATTATATACATCAGAATTGTATAAAACATAAGCATGCAGATTTAATGAATCAATATAAATTTTCTTCATATAATGATTGGGTTGAAAAGAATGGTGTCGAGTGGGTGAATGATGTTTTTGAAAAATATGCGATTATTGATTTCACGCCAAGTGGGGATATATAAACTGTCTTGGAATAGCAGGTTGGTTTTTGCGTTTGTCACAATCTCACAAAACATTCTGGACTAGCAGGTTTCAACCTGCGCTTGTTGAAGCTTCAATAAACTTTACCTAAGATTTAACTTTCCGATACTTCGCGCACTCTGAAGAGTGCTATTCCAAAAAACATTAAAGCTTCAAAAAACCATCTTGGACTAGCAGGTTTCAACCTGCGCTTGTTGAAGCTTCAATAAACTTTACCTAAGATTTAACTTTCCGATACTTCGCGCACTCTGAAGAGTGCTACTCCAATCAAACTTTTCGATACTTCATCGCACACTAAAGTGTGCTACTCCAAAAAACATGCTAGTCCAACTAAACTCTTCGATACTTCATCGCACACTAAAGTGTGCTACTCCAGAATGATTATTATTCGATTTTGTGGATAACTTGTGCACTATTCTTGTAAATTGACGAATGATATTAATATGGTATAATAGTGGTATAGTCAAAGAATAAAAGAGTAAATTTTTTGAATTAGCTGAAGAAGGCTTATTTATAAGTATTCGTTTTTTGCTAAAAAATAAAACAAAAATAAATGACTGGAGGGTCAGATAAAAAATATAAATTTACTTATAGTTATAAATTGGGCAATGTATTCAATGCGAATTTTTTTTGTCGCATTTTTTTAATGGGAATAAATCTTTTTTCAATAACTTTTAATAATAATTTTAATCAACAAAATAGTCCTGCATATTAAGCAGGATTTTTAATTTGCTTCGTGTTTACGTTATGCGTTATACGAATTAAGGAAAAATAAAATGAAAAATTTAAGAAGAAAAATTAGAAAAGGTGCTCAAAGAATATTTGCATCTTTTTTATTAATCACAACAGTGATGTGGTCATTCGGACCAGCTCTAACTTCGTTGGTGCCAGTTGCAAAGGCGGCAGGTGGAATTAATGTGATGTATGTTAATGATGCTGGCGCTACGCCTGATACTTTTTTAGATGATACTGTTTCAAAAAAGGCGTTTTTGGAAATTACTGTTTTTGATGAAGCAGGGGGAACACTAAATTCTGTCAGTGTTTGTCTTGATGAGATGAATGGATTTAGTCCAACGACGGATTTGACTGCTTTAACTTTGTGGCAAGATGATGGCGATGGAGTCTCTACTCCTACTGAAGGTGGTGATACGCTTCTCTCTACCGTTTCAAGTTATACCACTGTAGCAGATACTTATGCAATGGGAGGAACATGTCCGCAGGCTACTTTTTCGTCTTTAGGATTAAGTATTCCTACATCAGCAACTTCTCAAATGAGATTGTTTGTAGCAGCGCAGGCGAAGGCTAATCTAGATGAAACTCCAATGCATTCTTTTAATCCTATGATTCCAGTTGGCGGTATTGATGTGACAGTTTCAGGCACGGTTATTGCTGACTGGCCTTCTGGAATGAACGCAATGTTTCCTCCAGTATTTTTGGGAACTGAGGGAAGCGGAGGAATGTTCTCTCCTCTTTTGATTTCTGAAATTCAAACTTCTGGAACTGATGGTGATGATGAATTTATAGAACTATATAATCGTGATCCTGGAATGACTGTTGATTTATCTACAGTTAATTTTACGATTGCTTATGCGGTGGCAGCTACTGCTGAAGGAACTGATATGACGGTTATCGGAAATTGGAATACTATTTTGGTTTTGAATACTGGAACGGTTCCTGGTAATGGATTTTATTTAATTGGTAGTACTAACGGAGCTGGTTATGATGGAACGCCAGATGAGGACATAAGCTTTAATACATTTAATTTGCCAGAAGCAGGAGGAATTATAGGTTTATTTAGTCCCGGAGGAGACTTGGTTGATCTTGTTGCTTATGGAAATGCTACTGCATCTTTGGCAGAGGGAGCTCAAACAGCATTGGCGCCTTCGGCCAATGGTTCAATCGAAAGAAAAGCGTTTCCAGATTCAACATTGTCTAAAATGGCGGCTGATGGAATTCATGAATCAAAAGGAAATGGAGAAGATTCAAATAATAATGCGATGGATTTTATTGT
>JAGLJF010000021.1 GCA_023142595.1 Minisyncoccota bacterium
GGAAGTCCAGTTATTCTTAATGAAGTTTTTTACAATACAGATACAGCAACAGGCTGGATAGAACTTTATAATAGACATTCTGAAAGCCAAGATATAGCTGGTTGGAAAATAATTTCTAACACAAAAACATATACTATTCCAGCAAGTACTTCTATCGCGACTGGAGCATTCGCGGTAGTTTATTGGAATGTTATTGGAACTGATACAGTAACAAATCTTTATACTTCTAATAGTAATGGCACAACTGTTAATGGTGATATGGCAACTTTCGGTGGAGATGTAATTTTGAAAGATGGTTCTAGCGCCGTTAAAGATTATGTTCAATATGGTGGTTCTGGTTTTGCAAATGAATCAACTGCCACTACTGCAAATGAATGGATGACTGGAGATTTTGTTCCAAATGTTCTTTATGGACAATCAATTGGACGACGCTCAACAACTGGTGATGACTTTAACCAAAGCGGTGACTGGCAGTTTTATTCTTCTACTAGTCCTGGATTTTCAAATATGGGAGGGGATTCAACAGCGCCGACAGCGGTAGCAAGTGTCACTTTAACAGACGGTGACAATATGGATAGTAGTGGTTTGGATGGTAATGATGTGACCGTCACGTGGACACCAGCTACTGCGCCTGATCCTTCTTTTGATAAATATGAAATTTATTTATTGCCAGCTGTAACCGCTTTTGATGGTGATGCTCATTTTCCAATTGACTATATTTACGGCGGACAATATTATAATGGAGATTCTTCATTGACCTTCACTTATACTGGAGGTGGATTTTTAACTAAAGATAGTACTGACACAACTTTGTCTACCGGAGATTATAAGGCATATGTCATTGCTGTTGATTTTGCAGGCAATAGATCTGGAACAGCTATTTCAGCGTCAGCAACTTTAACCGCAGAAGCTTATGATGCGGGAAATGATACTCAAAAGCCTTTTATAATGCATATGCCAGTTCGACAAGCAAAAGCAACGGCGGATATAGTTTTGATAGCAAGATTTCAAGACGATAGAGAACTTGGTGCTGTACCAGGAGTTGGCGCTCAAGTGATCTGGAAAGCTGGTACAAATGCATCACCGCCTGATTTATCTGTTACTCCTACAACTACTAATTGTGTAGCTATCGAGGCGGGATTTTATAGTTGTACAATTCCTTGGGGCGCATGGGATGCTAATTCTGTGATTGGTTATTATTTGAAAGCAAAAGATGCGGCAACAACTCCTAATGTAAATTTTGTGTATGGAACTTGGGAAGAAAATATTATTGAAGCAACTGCTATCGCTGATCCAATTATGATCGATATTCTAGCTGCTGACGGTGATGCTTATGGCGATTATACAGATGCCGATGCCGATGCCGATTTAACTGGATTTGTTTATGCCTCAGACGGTAGCCCTATTAATGGAGCGAAAGTATTCATTGAAGGTGCTGCTTCTGGTTATGTTGCAACTGGCGCAACTGGTGCTTTTAGTATTCCTGACAACACAATGTATCCTGGATCATTTGGAGCAATGGCATTTGAAGATGGGTACATGGATATGTTTCTAAATGTTTTTAAAAACGAAAGTATTAGTTTTTATCTTAATTCGGGTGATATGAATATGATGAGTGGAACAGATATGCCGTTTGTGACATGGACTGCTCCTGGTCCAGGAATGATGGGTGCCCCGACTGATATTTATTGTACAGGTGATTGTGGTGATTCTACTATTGCTGGGGAAATGCCTGTTCTAATTGGTTTTAGCAAACCAATGAATGCAAATACTATTAATGATTTAGATGCTTCTAATGCTGGATCTAATATCTATCTTACTAGCAATGGAAACGACAGAGTAGGCGGTAAGGTTTATTATGATTCTATTATGAATGAGGCGAGATTTTACACTTCAACTCATGATGTTTTGCAATCAAATACTTTTTATAATATTGTGGTAACTCAAGGAATAACAGATGAAGACGGTAATCCAATTGGAGGAAATATGCCTGATGGTTCATATAGTTCTGGTTTTGTTACAATGGGGGATAATACTGATTTTTGGGACGGAGGAGATTATACCGATTATGGTACTAGTGGAATGATGATGCCGCCATATGTAGCTGGTACAACTCCAAATCCTGGTGCTTATAATGTTTCTCCTAATTCTTCTATGATGGTTGAATTTTCTGAACCAATGGATTCTTCTAGTATTAATAATAATTCAATTAAATTATATCCTGTCACAAATGAATCAACGTGGACTCTTGGAAGCGCTGTTTCGGCAACAGTTACTTTAGATCAAACTACGCAAAAAGTTGCTACTTTGAATCCGAGTTCAGATTTACCCGCTAATTCATCTAATAATGGTTGGTATGTTTTAGAAATAATGGGAAGCGCAAAGAGTACAGCTGGAATTTGGTTTGGTGACCCGTCTATTTGTGGGGTTACAGATCCAGACACTTGCTTACTTACCGCTTCAAATTATGCAAATAGTTTTCAAGTGAGTGCTGTCACTGATATAATCGAGCCGACAATAGTAGCTAGTTATCCAAACAATAATGATGGAATTACTGTTGGCACTAATGCTGTTGATGTCGGAATTTCTTCAATTGAAATAGGATTTTCTGAGGCAATGAATTCATCTACTATAACCGCGCAAAACATTACCTTGGCATCTGGGTCTAGCTCAGTCACAGGAAGTGTTAAATATGACCCAATGGGAAATACGGCAAAATTTATACCAAGTAGTTCTTTAAATTCAAACACTCAGTATACTTTGACTATTTCTACAAGTGTTACTGATCTAGCTGGTGTGGCGATTGCTTCTGCAAATACTATAATCTTTAAAACTGGTACGGCAGATGTTGTAGCGCCAACATTATTATATGCTAATGGTGATGACTATACTTTGGCTGTTACTTATTCAGAGCCGATGAATTCAGCTGGACAGACTAATACGAGTAGATGGGGAACTTCAGTTTTGAATCCTGCAAATTATTTTATAAAGACAGTTGATTCGTCATCTGTTGGAGCTTCTCCTTATAGCACGGTTACTGCTCTTAGCTCAGTTTCTGGGTTAGGTTTTACTTACGATGAGATGAATAACACGGTAATAATTGAAGGGTTTAACTTTTTTGTTGCTTTGCCAAATCCCGCTGATTATCAAATTTTTGTTGATCTTGTAACTGATAGATCGAATAACGAAGTTGCAAATTCTGCTGGTCGTTCGATTAGCGGTGGTAATGCAACTCAAGGACCAATTCAAAATTCAGCAGATACTTATGGAATACTTGGTCCTGGAACTTATGATCCAATGATGGATATGGGTTCGATGGGAATGATGATGGCAGGCGCTTTTCCAATGAATGGAATGGCAGGACAGACTTCGTCGTATTTCATAGATGTTCCAACTACAAAATCAATTCCTTCTGGCGGAACTATTGTTATGACTTTCCCAAGCGGATTTGATGTTTCAAATGCTACCAAGGATACTTATTCTCCTGTTAATAATGATATTAATGAATGGAACGCAGGAACTATAACTATTGCTAGCGTTGCTGGAAATCAAATAGCGCGAACAGTGACAATTACAACCGGAGGTGGGGCAACTCAAGCCAGTGATTTTCTTCATATGGATATAAAGGGAATTGTTAATTCATCAATTCCAAAAGATTTTGGCACAGAAGGATATTTGGTAGATATAAAAATATTTTCTACTACTGGCGCTTTGCTAGAAAGTATAACTACGATGCCATTTTTCCTAAGTGAAGGCGGCACTTATACTTTGTCTGGAACAATTACAATGAGAAATGGAGCTGACAGCGCTAATGTTAATATTGATAATGCTGAAACAACAACTATATATCTTGGTTCCCCAATGACTGGTCCGATGGAAGCAACAGTAACTTTTGATGGAGATCATAATGCTGATTATTCTTTTACTGGTTTGCCTGAAGGAGAATATCATTTATTCACTGAACCGACAATTACAGTTGATGTTTCTTCTACGGCAACTGATTTTAATGGTTATATGATGCCAGAGCCTATTTGGGTTAATGAAGCAACTGACGCATCTTCTGATAGTTCCGATAATGATGTTATTGATAAAGATCTTACTATTACACAGTTAGATTCTGGTTCTGGAACAGCTGTTACTATTAGTTTAACTGGAGATTTTTCAACTGGCGGTACCGCTGATGATATTGATATTTTTGCAAGCTCTCCAAGCGGGTTTAGAGTTAAGACTATTAGCAGTGCTGGAAATAATCCTGCTAATGTAACTCTTTATTTGCCAAATGGTAATTGGATGATCGGAGTTGGTCCAGCAATGCCAATGGGTCCAATGGCTGGTCCTCCACCAATGCCGGATTGGATGCCACCAATGCCAATTGATGTAAAAGTTGAAAATCCGACAGTTACAGAAAATTTTGGAACAGCTAATGATGGTACTATTGGTTTTGACATTTCAAGTCAAGTTTCTACGACTGTTTCTGGCAGTGTAACTGATGGGACAAACGGGATTGCTGATGTTGAAGTTTATGCTTATCAACCGATGGGCGGGTTTGGAGGTTCTTTTACTAAAACTGCCACTGATGGAAGTTTTACATTAAAAATGCCTGTTCTTGGAACTTATAAGATTGGTGCTCAGAAACCTGGACTTCCTTCGAGTCCAGAAAAAACAGTTGATGTCCAAAGTAATGTAACAGGAATATCTTTAGTTTTGCAGATGCCATCTTATACAATCTCTGGAAAAGTTTTAAATTCAAGCTCTCAGGCAGTGGCTTATGCTCCTGTTTGGGCATATCAGCCTGATGGATGGGGACATGCAAACACTATGACTGATTCTGCTGGTAATTATATTCTTTATGTTGATGATGGAACATGGACAATTGAAGCTGACGCGCCGGGAGTTGGTTGGATGCAATATGATCTAGCAGTTACTATCAATGGCGCTTCTCAATCAGACATAAATATCAAACCTGATACAGATACAATTTGGAAAACAATTTCTGGAACAATTTCCATAAACGATGTCGCTCAAACCTATATGCCGATTAGAGCAGTTGCTTATGATATAAATGGAAATTATCTTGGAAGAGAATACGGAGGAATGACTGATTCTTCTGGTGTATATTCAATCTCAGTTCCTGGAATTGCCAGCGGATCAAAATATTATCGTGTTGATATATGGACTCCAGATTTTGGAGAAGTTGCGGCGAATAATTTAGATAATGATGCTACTCCTAATGAAGCATATCCAGTTGATGACAAGGTTGATAATAGTCCTGCGAATGTCATTGTTGGAAATAGTAATGTTGATAATGTTGACATTTTAATTACTAGCGGAGATCTTAAAACCGTAACAATTAGTTTTGACAATAAAGCTGATTATTTAGATAAGGAAGCGTTTATTAATATTGATGGAGTAACTTATAGCGGCGTGATCCCAACTCCGACTGGATTTCATAAATCAATTAGAGTAAGCGATATATCAGGAGCAGATCCGACAGTTGAACTGAAAGCGGGAGATTATCATTTCTTTGTAGATGTTCTAGGTTATGGAAATTATATTCCAGACAGCGGAAGTGATGCTTTTGACGGAACCAAAAAAGCAGTTACAATTGACGGAACAAGCGATAACATTACTTTTGCTCTTCCCGATCTTGATGGCGCTAGCATGATCACAATTGATGGTGTCGTAAGCGGTCCAGATGCTGGACAGAAAGATGCTTGGGTTTGGGTAGGTAATCCAGAGACTGGTTTTCATTCAGGGCAGCAAGCAAATGCCACAACTGGAGCTTATTCATTAGTTGTTCCAATACTTGCTTCTGGAAGTTATATGGTTGGCGCTGATAAACAAGGATTTATTTCAGGAGAGCCAACATCAAATGCTGGAACAGAAGATGCTACAATTAATTTTTCTTTAACAGCCCAAACAAACACGATCTCTGGAAAGATATTTACGGATATTTCTGGTGGAACTGATGATACTTATGATTCTGGAGAGGAAATTGTTAATGGATGGGTTCGTGCTGAAAACACAGCAACTGGCGCTCAGGTCAACGCTTCTGTTGACGGTAATGGAAATTATTCCTTAGGAGTAACAGATGGTGAATGGAAAGTCTATAGTTCTGCTAATGGATATACTGAAGGTCAATATTCAGAAGACGATTTATTGCCGATGATAACAGTTGCTGGTAGTGATGTATCAAGTAAAAATGTTGAATTAAGTGTTAATGCAAATTGGGCGAATAAAACAAAATCATCCCCAATAACACCAGCTTCAGGAGGAGTTGTTGATGATACAGCGCAAGATATTGCTACAAAAAAAGCTTCAGGTACCGGAGTTAAGATAACTCTTCCTCCAAATGCTTTGGGAAGTTCAACTTCAAGTGGTAATGTGAGTGCTAATGAAACTGCTGCTGTTTCAGCTACCAGTTCAATGAAACCTATAGGCGGTACAGGAAAATCTATAACTGCGACTGATAATTCTGGTCAGCCAATTACAAATCTAGATAACTATATCAATATGGAAATAGTTACCTATAAAGCTGATATAGATGTTGCAGCTA
Source organism: Minisyncoccota bacterium (assembly GCA_023142595.1). Lineage (GTDB taxonomy): Bacteria > Patescibacteriota > Minisyncoccia > JAHIHE01 > JAGLIN01 > JAGLLA01. Next base: position 6,557 of record JAGLJF010000021.1, read on the forward strand.
ATATGACTGACAATTCTAAACTAAAAACTGCAAAAATTGGTTATTGGGATGATACGTTAAATGAATGGATAAATTTACCAACTACTAAAAAGGCATATTATAAAGATACTGCTGATACTGACTGGACATTATATAATGGAACTGACACTCAATCTGGTTTTGAAGAATTTATTGACGATGCTTTAGGAAATACTCCAACTTTTGTTGAAGGAACGGATTATGATGATTATAAGATAGTGGCAACTGCATCCACAAACCATCTTACCGTATTTGCTCTTGGAACTTCTCCAGATGGATTGGCCCCAGCTGCTCCAGCCGGACTTGCACAAAGTTCTGGAACAGGAACTTCAAATACGATAGCATGGGATGCTGTGACCACTAATTCAGATGCTTCTGCAATAACTGATTTATATGGTTATGCTATTTACAGATCAACTGATGATACGACATATTCTCAAGTTAATAGTACGGCAGTTTTAGCTGGTACTGAAACTTATACAGACACAACTACTGCCGCGTTTACTTCTTATTTTTACAAAATAACTGCAGGTGATGATGATGACATAGAATCAGCTTTTTCTACTACTGTTCAAATGTGCTCAAATAGCACAGTTTCAAATGGAACTGTGGCAACAGATTGTACAATAACTTGTGATTCTGGATATAATTTGAGCGGAAATAGTTGTAATGCAGTAGGTGGAGGCGGAGCAGTGGGTGGAGATACAACTCCTCCAACTAGCACATCAATCTCAATTTCTGATGGTGAAACGACTGTAACGAGAATTATCACAATCACACTTTCAGCAATAGGTGCAAGCACAATGGCAGTTTCAGAAAATGAAGATTTTGCAGGAGCAAGTTGGGAAAATTATGCAACATCAAAAGAATTTACATTAAGTGAAGGTAATGGAGAAAAAACTGTTTATGTGAAATTCAAAGATTCTGCTGGAAACATTGCCTCAGTTATTTCAGACACGATAACTTTGAGTAATCAATCTGAAGTCACGGACACTGATTCTGGTGATACTGCAGATGAAACGACTCCAAGCTCTAAACCTGATGGAACTTTATTGCGATATTCTGATTCGCCAAAAGTTTATGTTGTGAGAAATGGAAATCAAGTTTGGGTTCAGACAGCAGAAGAATTTGAAGCCGCAGGATATAAATGGGAAGATATCCAAGTGATTGACGTTGAGCTCAAAAAAGAAGCAGGTTCAGTCACATTACTTCGAGCGATCGGTGGTCATAAAGTTTATGTTATACATAATAATAAGAGAAAACACATTACATCAGCAAAAGCATTTAATAATGCTGGATATAAATGGTCTGAGATTCAAGATGTTGATAGCTCTCAAATTGATGCTTATGAAGACGAAGTAACTTCAGCAGTCACATTGCTTCGAGCAAGAGGCGATCACAAGGTCTATGTTATTCAAAATAATAAGAGAAAACACATTACATCAGCAGAAGCATTCAACAATGCTGGATATAAATGGGAAGATATTCAAGACGTTGATAGCTCTCAAATAGATATATACGAAGATGAATCTTCTTCGTCAGTCACACTTCTCAGAGCAATAGGAGGTCACAAAGTTTACATTATTCGAAATAACAAGAGAAAACACATTGCATCAGCAGAAGCATTCAACAATGCTGGATATAAATGGGAAGATATTCAAGACGTTGATAGCTCTCAAGTTGATGCTTATGAAGAGGAAAGTGGTTCAGTTCTTCCAGCTAGCACAGTTGCTAGTATAAAAATTACTTTTGATTGGTTGAGAGTTAGAAAAGATAATACTACTGAGAGCAGTATATTGGGGATGGTTTACGAAGGGGAGTCTTATGAAGTTCTTGATAAAAAGAATGGTTGGTACAAAATTAAATCAAAGATTGGAATAGGATGGGTTTCGGGAGTTTATGTTCAGGAGCTATAAGATTTTTCAAAAGTGGATATAAAATTTAGATGAAAAAATCTAAAATTTATAACTGTGATTTGTCACAATTGTCGTCCTCAAAACCTCTCGTTTGTTCGAGGGGTTTTTGTTTTTTCTACGCTCTTTTTGAGAGTGGTTTATCACTCGACCCTTAGAACCTCTTAAAAGGCTTTAAGGGTCTTGTATTTATATTCTATTCCCATTAAATGAAAAATGTGTTATAATTTTATTAAACTAATATGTATTATAATAAAAATATGAAGAAACGATCTCAGACTTATCCGAGTATTGGTGATTGTAAAAAAAATAACATAAATCTTTGGCAATGTCCCAGTTTTCTATTTATTGTTATGGGAATTGTAAATATAGTTGTTATTCTTCTAATGTATCTTTTGGTAAAAGGTTCTGATATTCCAGAACTTGTTATTGTAAGCGTAGTTTCAGTTAGTATTTTGATTTTAGGCGTAGGAGTGTTGATGATTAATAGTGTTTATAAAGAAGTGTTAATGAATCAGATGAAGTCTGAATTTGTTTCGATTGCCTCTCATCAACTCAAAGCCCCTCTTTCTGGGATGAGATGGTCCACAGATATTTTATTAGCAGACAAAGATTCTTTTAGCGTGGATCAATATGGATATATTCGAGGTATTCAAGATAGTACCTCGCGGATGGTAAGACTCGTTAATGATCTTTTAGATGTTTCTAGAATTGAAGCTGGTAATATGCAGGTTAAGTTACAAGAAACCGATCTTTCTGGATTGATTAAAATAGTTGTTTCAGAACTTAATTCTTTTGCCTTGGCTAATAATGTTGAACTTTTTTTGAAAATTGATCAGGATTTGAAAAAAGTGAAAACTGATGAGATCAGGATAAAAATGGTGATGCAAAATTTTATTGATAATGCTATAAAATATGTTGGTACAAAAAACGGCAAAATCGATATTACATTAAAAAATGAAAAAGATAAGGTTGTTTTTTTAGTAAAAGATAACGGTTTGGGGATTCCAAAAGAAGAGCAAGAAAAGATTTTTGATAAATTTTTTAGGGGAGATGGAATTGCAAAAAAACAAACTATTGGAACTGGACTTGGGCTTTATATCGCCAAAGCTGCTATTGAAGGTTCAGATGGAGAGATTGGATTTAATTCAGAGGAAGGGAAAGGAAGTACTTTCTGGTTTCGATTGCCTGCAATTAAATAATCAAATTTAATTATTTAAATTAATAATTTTTAATAAATATTATGAATAACAATAAAAAAAAGATTCTCATTATTGAAGATGAGGCAACTTTACAAAAAGCGTTAAGCGATATGTTAATTAAGGAGGGTTATGAAGTTGTGAGCGCTATTGATGGTTTAATAGGTCTTGATTTAGCTAGATCAGAAAATCCAGACTTAATATTGCTTGATATAATTTTGCCTGGAATGGACGGATTTGATGTTTTGCGCAACATAAAACAAAAAGATAATTCTGAAGTTCCTGTTATTATTCTGACTAATCTGAGTGATTTAGATGACATTCAAAAAGCGCTAGACATTGGCGCAACAACCTATCTTGTGAAAGCTGATTTTCATCTAGCAGATGTTTTAAAAAAGGTGGAAGAAGTCTTGGTTAAATAAAAGTGTAAAAAGTTTGAAAAATTTTATAGAATAATTTTTATGAAAGTTGATGATAAAGATTTAAAAGTATTTTTAAATGATTTGGGGTTGGTCTCGAAAAAAGACTTAGAAAGTGCTTTTTCTGAGGCCAAAAAAGCTGGAAAGAGTTTTGGAGATGTTCTTGTTAAAAAGAAGCTTATTCCTCTTGAAGAAATGGAAAAGCTCCAAGCGTATGTTCTTGGGATACCTTTTGTAGATTTGACGAAAATAGAAATTGAGCCCGAAGTTCTTCATATTATTTCTGAACCTGTTTCAAAACAATATGGAGCAATAGCTTTTGAGAAAAAAGGTTCACAGCTCAGAATTGCAATGTTAGAACCAAACGATTTACAGTTTATAGATTTTATTAGTAAAAAAACAGGACTTAATGTTATTCCCTGTATAACTAATAAAAAGGGGATAAAAAAAGGACTGAAGCTTTTTCAGAAGAGTCTTGAGGCAGAATTTGGTGAAATGGTGGGTGGGGTTGATGCAATAAGCTTTGATGATGGCGAGAAATTGATTATAAAAAAGGACAAAAAAGAGAAAGAAGACGTTGATCTTGAAAAAGCGGCAGAAGACATTCCAGTGATAAAAATTGTAGATACTTTACTCAAGCATGCTATTTTAGAAGGAGCTAGTGATATTCATATTGAACCTGAAGAAAAGGATGTCGTTATTCGATATCGAGTTGATGGAGTGTTACATGATGCAATGACATTGCCTCGAGTTGTTATGCTTGGAATTGTTGCGAGAATCAAGATTCTTTCAAATTTGAAAATAGATGAACATCGACTTCCTCAGGATGGAAGATTCAAAATTGAAACGGGAGAAAATAAAGTTGCTTTTCGTGTTTCTATACTTCCTGTTTTTGATGGAGAAAAAATTGTTATGCGTCTTTTGAATGAAACATCGAATGACTTAACACTAGAACAAATTGGTTTTAGGGAAAGAGATTTGGCTGTTACGGAAATTGAAATCAAAAAACCTAATGGAATGATATTAGTTGTTGGGCCAACTGGGAGTGGAAAAACAACAACTTTATATACCATCGCGGCAATTTTGAATACTCCAGATGTGAATATTAGTACTTTGGAAGATCCTGTGGAATATAGAATGCCTCGAGTAAATCAATCTCAAGTAAATGCAAAAATTAATTTCACTTTTGCATCAGGACTGCGAACTCTTTTGCGTCAAGATCCAGACATTATAATGGTGGGAGAAATTAGAGATAAAGAAACGGCGGAGCTTGCAGTTCACGCAGCTTTAACTGGACATTTAGTTCTTTCAACTCTTCATACGAGCAGTGCAGCGGGAACATTGCCTCGGCTTACGGATATGGGAATTGAATCTTTTTTAGTTGCTTCAACTGCAAATGTAATTATATCGCAAAGACTTGTGCGTAAGATTTGTCCTGAATGTAAGGAAGAATTTAGTTTTAATGAAGCAGATTTTGAAAGTTTGGCAAAGAATTTTGATATTGATATGATTTCGGAAGCAGTCAAAAAAAGTGGCGTGCTTAAAAAAGAATACAAAAATAACAAACAAATGTGGTTGGATATTAAATTTTATAAAGGTAAAGGATGTAATAAGTGTCGAAATGGATATAAAGGAAGGCTTGGTATTTTTGAGGTTTTGCAAATTGATGATCAATTGAGCAAGCTTATAAGTGGTTCTGCTCAGGTTGATGAGATTGAGCAAGCTTCAAGAGAAAGTGGGATGACAACGATGCTAGAAGATGGAATCATCAAGGTTGTTCAAGGAAAAACAACATTAGAGGAAGTTGTTCGGGTTACAAAAGAATAATATAAAAGTGGTTAATAAAAATGAAAAATCTCATAATAGATATTTAATATTAATTAATGGAATATTCATATAAAGCAAAATCTAATAATGGAGAGATGAAGTATGGAAAGATTGAAGCTGACGATAAACATGATTTGACCAAAAAACTTAGAAAAATTAAGTTGTCTTTGGTGTCTGAAGAAATTATAAGAGAAGGAAGCAAGAAAAAGGAATTTAGTATTTCAAAAATTTTGAAAAGAGTAAGTGTTGTAGATAAGATGCTTTTTGCAAGACATTTGAAAGTTATGTTGAATGCAGGGTTGCCATTCTCTAGGTCAATTACGGTTTTGTCTGAGCAAACTAATAACGCATATTTTAAAGAAGTTTTGTGTTCTGTTAAAGAAGATGTGCAGAAAGGAAATCAACTTGCTGATAGTATTGCTAAATTTCCAAAGGTTTTTGATACTCTTTTTGTGAATATGATTAGAGTTGGAGAGACAAGCGGTAATCTTGAAGAAGTTCTTGATTTGCTTTATATTCAGCTTAAAAAAGAGCATGATTTGATGTCGCGTGTCAAAGGGGCAATGACATATCCTGCGGTTATTATTTTTGCGATGGTTGTTATTGGCATTTTGATGATGGTTTTTGTAGTTCCCTCTCTTTTAAGTGTTTTTTCTGAAACTGGAGCAGAACTTCCTTTTACTACTCAAATAATTGTATTTATTAGTGAAACTTTGCAGCATCAGGGATTATTATTGCTTGTTATGTTTATAATTTTTGTTGTATTGTTTTTTCGGTCTATAAAAACAAAAAAAGGAAAAAAATCGTTTGATTATTTTTTATTGCATCTGCCAACAATTGGGAAAATAGTTGCTAAAGTAAATATGGCTCGATTTTCCAGAACGCTTAGCTCAATGATTGGGAGTGGGACTTCGATTGTGCAAGCTCTGGAAATTATTTCTAATACGCTTGGCAATATTTACTATAAAGAATCGGTCAAAGAGGCCTCCGAGGAGGTGCAAAAAGGAGTTGCTTTGAGTGAAATCATTCGTAAACATGACAAACTTTATCTTCCTTTAATGATGCATATGATTGAAGTTGGAGAAGAAACTGGTACTTTGCAGGGCACTCTTGAACAGGTTGCTGAATTTTATGAAGAAGAAGTAGAACAGGTTACCGCAAATATGTCTTCTATAATTGAACCAGTTTTAATGCTTATGATTGGTGGAGCAGTGGGATTTTTTGCGGTGTCCATGATTCAGCCAATGTATTCAGTGATGAACAATATTTAATATTATATATTGACATATGTTTATGAAGGTATCCCAGAGATTAAATAAAAAAAATATGTTCTACAAAGCAGGCTTTACGTTGATAGAAGTACTTGTCGTTATTGCTATTATCTTAATTATTTCTAGTGTTGTCGTTGTTCGAAGAGATGGGTTCAATAGTAAAATTGATTTGGAAAATACGGTGATGAGTATTGATTCAAAAATTAAGTTGGCTAGGTCTCGTTCAATCAGTGCTTTTAATGGCGAAAGTCATGGGATTCATTTTGATTCCGATCAAATAGTTATTTTTCAAGGTGATGTTTATATTGAAGGAGATAGTACAAATGAAGCTTTTGTTTTTTCAGAAAAAAATGAAATTAATATAATTAATCTTACTGGAGGGGGAGATGATCTTGTTTTCAAGCGTCTTACTGGAGAAACTGAAAATTTTGGAAATATCGGAATCTCGGTTATAGGAAGTCCGAGTTATTCTAGGCAAATATTAATTAATTCTGATGGGCAAAGCAGTTTAAAATTATTTCAAACAAGCTCCAGTTCTTTGATACAAAATGCTCGCCATGTCCATTTTGAGCTGGGGTGGGCCATTAATACAGCGGATACTTTATCTTTGCGATGGGTCGATGATTCTGAAAATGAAATGGCCATTAATAATATTACTATTGTTTCTTATTTTAATGGTAGCGATAATTCTTTTGATTGGGAAGGAGTCACTATGGTAGGTTTAGTCGAGCAAAAAATTAGTATTCATGGTTGGGAGGAATCTGGTAATACAATATTGTGTATTATGAGGGAAAATACAGAAGAAGAAAAACTTTATATATATGCTGATGATGGTATTTTTACTTATGATATTGCTGTCTATGAAGACACTGGTTCACAAGTTGAGGTTACTGTAGGTGATGATGGTGGAGTAATGACTATTAAATAAATATATTAAAATTTATTTATGAATAATTTGAACGAAAAAGGCTTTGGGATCGTAGAGGTTATTCTTGTGTCGTCTATTTTGTCTATTGTTTTTCTTGCTATTGTAGGTTATCTTGTCAGTTTTTCTAGGTTAACTTCGATAAATAGAATGGAATTGGAAGCTCTTTATCATGCAAGATCTTCTTTGGAGCAAGCTAGGGCTGTGAGAGACGGAAGTAATGGTTGGGATATTCTTTCTAATTTAGATTTTGCACCCACAAGTCATTATAATTTTCAAATTAGTGGCTCTAGTTGGGTTCCTGTTACAGGAGATAAAATTATTGAGAAATATACCATTTGGGTTGTATTGGATCCTGTATTTCGTGATATAAATGATGATATTAATTTAGTTGGTGGTACTCAAGATAGTAATTCTATGAAAGTTACGACTCATGTGTCTTTTTATGCTGGAGGCGAAGCAAAAGAAATTGAATTATTCGAATATCTGACCAATTTTAGATAATTATTATGAATTCAATGTTGAAAAGAGTAAATACAAATATAAAAAACAATGGTTTTACAATCATTGAAATGGTGGTCTATATTGCTTTAGTTAGTATACTATTAACAGTACTTTTTAATGTGATTTCATTTACATTTAAAAGTAATAACAGGCTTGTCGCTTGGTCAAAAGTTAACTCTGACACTCATAGTGCTATAGATAGGATGACATATGAAATAACAAATTCTCAATATATTTATCTTCCTACAAGTAACTTTTCAACAACGCCAGATGGTCAGTTATCTATAGTAACTGAAGTTAATCTTTCGACCAATGAACAAAAAGCTTATATAGATTTTTATTTGGAAAATGGTACTATATTTCTTAAAAAAGATGGTCAAAGTCCAGTGGCTTTGACTTCGGCAGATGTTTCGGTGTCAAGCTTGGAATTTTTTTATCACAAGAATGGCGTGCGGGAATCAGTGACTATTGATTTGACAATTAATTCGGCAAAAAGCGATATGTCAGATGTGTCGACTCATACCATAAATACAATCGCTTTGCGTTCAATTTAAGTAGAAATAAATATGAAAAAAAATATATACATAACTGAGAACGGTTTTATTGCAATGGCGACTCTTTTGTTTTTTATTAGTATGAGTTTAATTATTGTTTTTTCGCTTAGTACGGTAGTTTTGATGACAAACAAAATTATAAAAAACTCTCTTGCATCTGCGCAGTCATATTATACGGCTGAGTCAGGATTAGAAGATGGAATCTTGCGCTTGATAAAAAATTATGATTATACTGCAATTAATAGCTTCAGCATAGATGAAGATGCTCAGGTTAATCAAAACATAATTCAAACTGGAAACACAGCCTCGATTAAATCTGTAGCATCCTACAAAAATAATGAAAGACAGGTTATGGCTGAAATGACAATTACGACATCAGATATATCTTTTCATTATGGTGTACAAGTTGGAGAAGGAGGGTTGACTATGTTAAACGGATCTAAAATTGTTGGAAATTTATATTCTGACGGTTCCGTGGTTGGAAGCGGAACTATAACAGGAGACCTCGTTGTCGCCACTGGAATGAGTTTAGATGCTAATGGCTTATGGGATACATATGATGACGATCGAAGGTTTGGAAAAAATGGAGATCCGACTGATATTGCAATGAGCTTTTCTCCAGCTTCTTCGGTAGTATTATCTCAAGTTTCTTTTTTTGTTAAAGCTAATGGTAATCCTGCAGATGGAACAGTGAGAATTGTTGAAGATAATGCAGGATCCCCCTCAACTTCGGTGCTAGCAACAACTACTTTTTTAGCTTCAAAGATTGGTTCTTCTTATGGTTGGGTAAATTTATCTTTTTCTTCGCCAGCAAGTTTAATAGGCGGTAATACATATTGGATAATAATTGATGTTAATTCAAGCCCCTCTAAGTATTTCTACATCGGCAGAGGTGCAGGAAATAGTAACAGTATTTCAAAGTATAGTTCTGATTGGAGTGGTAGTTCTTGGACAACCGATGCATTAGGAGATTATGAATATAAAGCGTGGATTGGTGGATTGGCAACAAAAGTTGAGGGTTTAATCATAGAAGGAAACGCTCATGCTCATGATATTATAGATGCTACAATTTCGGGAGATGCTCGTTATCAAACAATATCTGGTTCTACCGTAGGAGGAAATTCTTATCCAGGTGAGCCCGATCCACCATTTGTGGCCTTGCCTATTTCAGATAGCAACATTGACGATTGGGAAGCAGCTGCTGTTGGGTATGGAATATTAAATTCATCTATTTGTACTCAGTCGACAGATATAACAATCGATGGTGGCGTTTTGGATTGTGATTTTGAACCAGCTGCAGGTATAACGATAACAATCAATGGAACTTTATGGGTGAAGGGAAATATTAATTTTGGTATCGACACGGAATTAGTTTTGAGTAGTGCCTATGGAGACACAAGTGGTGTGATTATTGCTGATAAAATTGGCAGTGAAGCAACCAGTGGAAAGATTCTTGTTGAAAATAATGTTGTTATTTGTGGTTCGCAAGGAATAAATTCTGGAAGTTGTTATCCTTCGGTTGGAAGCTATCTCTTATTAATATCTACTCATTCTGGAGTTACGACCTATGCTATTGATGTTAGAAACAATTCTGATGGCGCAGTTTTTTATGCTCATAAGGGAACAGCCAATATTAATAATAATGCTAATCTTAAAGAAGTTACAGCGCATAAACTTAATTTGTCGAATAATGCCATCGTAACATACGAAAGTGGATTGGCGAATGCAAGCTTTTCAAGTGGACCAGGGGGAGGGTGGGTAGTGAATAGCTGGAACGAAACTCAATAATAAGGTATAATAAATATGTAGAAATAACTTTAGTAAGTCTTAAATAATTTATGTCTATTTTTAACAGCAAATTAGAAACTTTTGGACTTGATTTAAGTGATCGTTCGATTAAAGTTGCTCAATTTAAAGAAAAGCGAGAAAAATTGAAACTTTTTTCATATGGAAGGTGTGATATTCCTGAGGGATTAATAGTAAATGGAGAAATAAAAGATGAATTGGAAGTCGCAGAATTGATTAAAAAGACACTAAGAACTTCTAACATAAATCCTATAAAATCAAAATTTGTTATTTATTCAATTCCAGAGCCAAAAGGATTTATTCGTGTTATAACAATTCCTTTTGCTAAAGAAGGTGATATTGAGCAAGCAATTATGTACGAAGCTGAACAATTATTTCCAATAGATATTGAAGAGTCTTATGTAGATTGGCAAGTATTGTTTTCGAATGAAAAAGAAATGAGAGTTATTGTTGCTGTTGTTCCGATGGCCTTGGTAGATTCTTATTCTAGTGTGATGGTATCTGCTGGATTAAATCCAGTTGCAGCCGAGATAGAATCGATTGCCATAACAAGAAGTTTAATTAGTAATAAAAAGTCATCAAGGCCTATACTTATTATAGATCTTGGAAAAGATAGAACTAGTTTTATAATTTTTAAATATCCCGCTGTTCAATTTACGGCTAGTATCCCTGTTTGTGGAAATGAGTTTATTGCTGCAATTTCTAGAAAACTAAATATAAACGAACAAAAAGCAGAAGAAGTTAAAATGAAATGTGGCCTTAATTTTCAGGGAGAATGTAAGGAAGTATTCAAGGCGATGCAACCTTCTTTGTATGAAATGATAAGATATATAAATAAATTAACATCTTATTATAAAGAGCATTTTGATTTGAATGGAGATATTTCAAAAGTGATAATTTGTGGAGGTGAATCGAAGATGGTAGGATTGAGTTCTTTTTTGTCTTTACAAATTAAGAAGGAAATTGAAAAAGGAAATCCGTGGATTAATATAACCTTTGAAGAGGGCAAGGAGATCCCTCCAATTTCTAGAGAAGATTCTCTAGTATTTGTTACTGTTTTAGGGTTAGCAGCAAGAGGAATAAAGGAGTTTTAACATTTTAGGATTAAATATGATAAAGATTAATTTATTATCTCCAGAGGATAAAATTAATATTAAATGGGAAAAAATTAATAGTTTTGTGAAAACTAATATTTTTTTGATTATGTCTATTCAGATATTGGTTGTGATCTGCTTAATAAGTACTATTATTTATGTTGACATTGAGAATAGAAGTATAGCGAAAAAACTAGGAGACACAAGATTAAAAGCAGAGATAAAAGAACTTGAATTAATTAGAATGGATGCAAAAATATACAGCAAAGAATCTAAATTTTTTTTGGGAATTCAAGAGGGACAAATTTATTGGACAAGAGTTTTCAATCATCTAGGTCAGATAACTCCTTCTGAAGTTAAAATAGAAAGTATAAATATCGAGCCTAAAATTATTGCGAATAATGCTGGGTCTAGCAGTGGAAATAAGGCAAAGGTGGACCCAGATGTTTTTGAAGTTAGAATAAATGGAATTTCGAAGAAGAAAGTATATTTAAAACAGTTTGAGAATAATTTAGAAAAATCAGATATATTTTCTGGTTTTGGATCAAAACCAGAAAATTATGTTAATGAATCGTTTAGTTATCTTTTATTTATTGAGAAAGAGATTTTAGTCGAGAATTAATTTTATAGCAATATGAATAGAGTTGAAAAAAAATCTTATATTAAAATAAGCGTTCTGATAATTGTCGTTGTTGCGTTATTTTTTGTTGAGGTTTCATATTTGCCTGAAAAAATTAAAGCTATAAGTTTGGAAATTATTGACAAGAAACAAGAAATCAGAGATTTAGATATTCAAATAGGTAGGCTAGAAGATACTAGAAAAGAGTTTAAAAAAATAGAAGATAGTAGCAATAATATTGAAAAATATGTGGTTAATTATTCTGACATGTATGATTTTACTGTCAGCATTGAAGATGTTGTAAAAAAAAGTAGCGTAGAGTATGACGGTAGGGTTTTGAGTAGAGAGGATACTTTTTTAATAGAAGACTCGTTATTATATTTAGATTATGATATTAACATTAGTGGAGATTTTAATAAGACAATGGAATTGTTAAGCTCTTTAGAATCTTTAGAATATTACAATAATATTGAAAAAATAACAGTTAGAGGTAAGTCAAAGATGGGAAAATATGAACTTGATGAAGTATCTCTTGATTTTGTTTTGAGAGTATATGCGTGGGATGATCGAAAAAAATGATATTGTAGAGGATTGGTTAGCCTTATTCCTACAAAGTAAAATTTATCTTATGAGGTGGATTTAGTATAAGTATAATATTAAGACAATGAAGAAAATAAAAATTAAATTTTATACAGAAAAAATAAAAAAGATTCTGTCCTTTTTTGCAAAATATAGATATATATTATTTATATTATTTATATGTTTATCGTTAACTTTTACTTTTAAAGTTATTTTTGATAATGCTTATACAAATATAACGTTTATAAATTATAAAGAAAATGAAAGCGATGTGATTTTAGAAGCTAAAAAAATAAATAATAGATTGCAAGTTATTATGGTAAATATTAAGGAAAGAAAAAATAAATTCGAAAATAAAGTTGATTTGAAATATGTTAATCCGTTTAAGTACAATGTAAGTGAGATAGAAATTGAAAATATAGATTTGGAAAATAATGAGGATTTTATTAAAGACGAGACTATTGAAGTAAGCAGAGATTTTTAAACAAATATTTAAAAATATAGCTTTGCTATTGACCGAAGCTATATTTTTTGTTAGCATGGTTTAGTAAAGATAAACAGCGATTATTTTTTAAACAGGTTTATTATGTCCCTGTAGTTCAACGGATAGAACGGGAGCCTTCTAAGCTCTTGATGTGGGTTCGATTCCTGCCGGGGACACAAAATTATAAATAAATGTTTTTAAAAAGAACTTTCTATACTAGAAGTTCTTTTTTTAAAATTAAAGTTTAATTATATCTTCAACATAAAATATTCATTGGTTGATTCTGGAACATCAAAAATCATCTTCAAATAGTTTAATGTGATCTTTTTCAATTTCTGCGAGTTCTAAAAAGATTTCTTTGATTCTTTTTTCTGTTGCTTTATTGTACGAATCTATATAAAACTTCTCAGATTCTTTTTCGTTTTTTATAGCAGTCTCTATATTTTCATAATCAAGTCTGAAACAGATATTTTGAATGTCAGTGTTTGCTTTTTGAATTTTAAGGATTTTTGAGAGCAATAATATATGCTCCGTTTTAATTCTTAAGAGACCTTTAAAAATTGCATGAAGCTTTGCGTTATTTGTATGAGAGATCGAACATTTATAAAATCGCACACTTCTTCGTTCTAATTCTAGGGCTTTTTCTAAATTATTTCTTTCATTTTTTGAAAAAATGTCTGAATTATTAGTTTGCTCCCAGTCTTTAGCAAGAATAATGTAATTATCGTGTGCACCACAAAAAGGGCATGTAGATGATTTGTGTTCAGCAAAGATAACTTCTTCACAAAGTTTGCATTTGAAAATATTTAAATGATATGTTTCTGACATATTTTATTTTAAAAAATAAAATTATATAAATTAAAGCCTTATAACTTTCAGTTGAAAGTTTATTTATCAAAACTAAAAGCAGAGGGGCAATCTTTATTCAAAACACAAGCACTACATTTTGGATTTCGAGCACTACAAATTGTGCGACCATGAGAAATCAAAAGATTGGATAATTTCCCCCAATCCTTTTGATCTGTATTTTCCATTAAATCTTTTTCAATTTTATCTGGATTAGAGTTAGAAGATAAGCCTAGTCTTTGAGAAAGTCTTCGAACGTGAGTGTCAACTGCAATTCCTTCGTTTTTTCTAAAAGCTTCTGAAAGGACGACATTGGCAGTTTTTCGTGCAACTCCTGGAAGAAGAATTAACTTTTCCATATTATTCGGTATTCTTGAATGAAATTTCTCAACAATCATTTTTGAGGTTTCAATTATGTTTTTTGCTTTATTCCGAAAGAACCCGGTAGTTCTAATGTCTTTTTCAAATTCATTTGCACTGATTTTCGCGTAGTCTGAAACCTTTTTATATTTTTTGAATAAATCTTTAGTGACCTCATTTACTCTTTTGTCAGTACACTGTGCGGAAAGAATTGTTGCGACCAAAAGTTGATGATTTGTCTTGTAGTTCAAAGCTGTCTTTGGATTTTTATATTTTTTATTTAAGAGATTTATAATTTTCTTAATTCTTTTTTTATTTTCTGACATATATTTATTTAATGTTTAATTAGAAAATAACAATGTGGACAATTCTGAAAAAAGTTAGAACCCATCAAGCAAAATCCCGAAACATGCGTTTGATTCATTTCTGACGCACGCTCCGCGTGTGTGGTGATGCTTTCCAATGATTCCCGCTCCACGCATTCCTGCCCGCCTCGTAAGCTCGGCGGAGCTAAAACAGAAAAATTTTCTTTTCAATTTTTGTTTTTTACCCCCCATTTTTTCAATTTTAATAGGAGAGAAAATTTTTTGTTTTGGCGTTCCCGCTTGAGGCAGGAGGGCGGGAATCAGTGGTTAATCTTACCCAGGGGGTCAATATGTGTGATACAAAAAAATTGTTTCTTTTGATATCCGAACACTCTGAATAACCCTGTTTGCTCCACACGAAAATGGAAATAATATTGTTCAACAATATTGCCTTCGTAAGTGCTTTGATTATGTATTAAATCAAAATTTTGGCTAGCATGTTTTTCTGGAGTTAATCCTTTGTTGCGAGGCAACGCAGACAACTGTTTCCATGTCATTTTTTCAAAATGCTTCAATTTATCTAAAAACTTTTTTGCTTGTTCTTTATTCAAGCACCAGAAAGAATATTTTTTATCAAGAGAACAATCGCATATCGAAAAACAAACATTTTCTTCAGCATATCGTGTGTCTATTTTTGTTGAGAGAGTTAAGTCATTCATAGGCAAGGAATGAATATTCCCGCCTACTTATTCAACAAAGGCGTGTAGTATTCTTTAAGAGATTTTTGAGAAATTATTTGATTAGATGTCTGACTTGCTTCTTTCCAAGGACTATGGGCGTGAGTTATATCAACCAATCTGCTGGCAGAATAACCGCCAAAGGCATCCCAAATTTTTTGCAAGGATTCTTTGTCTTCTTGAGAAATAGTTGATTTGTCTTTTTCGGAAATTATAGGATTGCTTCCATTTTTTTTGTATTTTCCGTATACGCTCGGAATAACAGGCCCATATGCCCAGGCTTCAATATTGTCAGAAAAAAGAACCTTGCCTAACTTAGCCAAATAGTATGCTTGCGCAAAATACAAGATTTTTTGCAATTTTAGATTTGTCATGCCTTCGCGTTCTTGATTGTCGCCAACAAAATCTTGAGAGGCAAGATATATTAAATATTTTGCAACATTGTCGGCTGTGTATGTAGTTTTTGTAGTCATAATTTTAACTTAATTATATTATAGCAAAAAATAGTTTTTGAGAATAGTAAAAGTGGATAA
The DNA here is from genome assembly GCA_023142595.1 of Minisyncoccota bacterium. Classification (GTDB taxonomy): domain Bacteria; phylum Patescibacteriota; class Minisyncoccia; order JAHIHE01; family JAGLIN01; genus JAGLLA01. The sequence continues at coordinate 22,550 of JAGLJF010000021.1, forward strand.
ATAATAACTTATTTAATTTTCTTTTGATGTTCTTCAAAAATAGATTCTATTTCTTCATCGGTAGCATTGCTTGAAATTGCTTCAGCTAATTTTTGTGCAGTAACTTCTGTTTTTTTCATTTGAGCAGGGTCTTCTTTAGACCAAACTTCTTTATAAGCTTTTTTTATTTCTTCTGGCGTATAAAAATTTAGCCCCTCTGTTTTTAGATACAATCCAGTTTTAGTATGCTTAAATCCGACTTTGCCTTTTTGTTCAAACCATCTATAACCGCATTCTTCTATTGCTTTAATCTGTTCTATGATTTCTTCGTCTTTCCATTTTCTATATCCAGGCTCAACTATTTTTAGAACATATATTTTGTTTTTCATTGAACCCTTTGATCCCAAAATAAATGGACCAGATCCTGAAATAATCCATAAAAATGACAGTATTATTCCAACTATTTTACTCAAAAAAGCAAAAATTAGTATTGAGATAACTAGAAATATGACGCTAATAATTTTAGCATTTCTTAGTTCTCTTGGCGTTAATGAATCCCATGATTTATCCATAATTTTAATTTTTATATCATTCTTCCTTTGGTAACAATTTAATATATTTACAATTTTTTAAACTTATCGAAATACAAATTCCCTCTATTTTTGTAGTGGACCTTACAAGAATCGAACTTGTGTTTTTGCAATGCAATGTATTACCATTATACTATGGGCCCAAAAGTAGAGGAGCTATAAAGATAAAGATATAAAAATTGGAGTTATATATGCTTCAATCAAAGCAGCGATAAACAAAAGAGGCAAAAGGACAAATATATAAAATTTTATGGCTTTCGAAAATTCTGAAAGAAATTTTTTGTCTTTTTTAAATATTTTCCAAACGGCGACTTTACCAATTTTCAAACTTATTGCGGTAGCTATAATCAAAACCGGAATTTCTATTATGCCATGAGGAGCTATGCCAAGGACAAAAAACTTCCATGAAATTAAGCTAGATGAAACTTGAGCAAAAATTCCAAAAACTAATCCATTAGTAAAGATAAAGAGTAATGGAAAAATTCCTGCAAAAATTCCGAGAGGCAACAATAAAAATATTTTACTTACATTATTTTCAAAAATAAACAAAAATATTTGAAAAGGTGTTGATTCTTCATCAATCGGGAAAAGAGATTTAATTTCTTCTAAAAATTTTGTAATCTCGTTAGGATTGTTTTGAGCGAATATATACCCCAAAATAGCTGAAACTAAGAAGGTATAACATGAAAATGTGATATAAGGCTTGATGCTGACTAGATATTCTTTGATTTCGGATATTTTCATAAAACAAAGCTTATTATAATTTTATTATACCACAATATTATAAATACGCTAACAAAATAAAAAGGCTTAATGACAAATTTTAATTTGCCAAAAGCCCATTTTTGCGGAGAATGTTTATGGCTTCTTCTTTCTTTTCAGATAACACTTTTATTGGTGGTTCTGCATACATACGAAAGCTACCGTAACTTCCGACAAAATCCCAATTCTCACCTTGTTTCCCTATAGTTTCACTTACTTTTTTAATAGTTTTTTGTAACCCGCCATTTGGCTTTATAGCTAGAAGTAGTTTTTCGTTTTCTTTAGTCCATTGATCTTTAGTCAATTCTGTCACCTTTTTTGTTTGTGTTTTGTTAAATATTTTTTAAAATAATAAAAAGTCCCGAGTATTAATCGCGGGACTTTGCGCTGTAGGTTGAATTTGAATTATCAAACCAACCTACGGAGCAAAATCCCGCGGTCAATAATAATGTTAATAATTATATCTCGTTGATTAGTTAAGTTCATATATAAAATAAATTAATTTCAATTAGGAAGGAAAATAAAAAATTAAATTATTGATTTTCATTTTCCTCCGATTGAGTATCTTCTTCTGGGCATAGTATTGTCTGAAGAGTCTCTACTAGCAATGGAAATGGCATATTTCCCATATTATTATCCTCCTTTTCTATATTGATATTATTTCAATATAATTTGTATATACAAAATTTTTTATATATACAATCTATTATAAAATAATATTTTTGAAAAAAAATGTGAAGAGAGAATGTTTTTTACCGTAAACATGCGCATCTCTCTTCTCTTGTTATAGAACAAGCCTCTATGTAGCTTGCCACTATTCTTTCTGAGTTTTTTGAAGGAACTGGCTTTTTTCCTTTGTTCATATTTTTCACCACGTTGGTTTTTTGTTTTTGTCATTGAATATTTGAGAGGAGAACCTAAACTGAATATCGATTGTGTTCGAGTCAATTTAGGTTCAAGGATTTTGTCCTAATCCTCATTTTGTCCCTTATGATTAAGAGACAGTTTGTGCTTACAAATATTCATAAACACAAATCATCTCTGAAAAATAAAAAGTGGAGGGCGAAGGGAGTTTGGGTTGGTTTAGCTTTATTTTATATAAGTATGGGTTGATAATAACCCACTACCCTTCGCAATGTGGCCCGTGTCAGACCTTTATTATTATTTGTTTTTGATGAACTAATCCAACAAAAAACCTACTTATTCGGTAGGTTACTTTTAGTTTCGTATGTGTTCGCGTGTTTACTAAACCAAAAGTAACTTACTAATTAGTAGGCTTTTTTTCACAATAACAATGGCACCAGTTGTCTGGGATAATGAAGTCGTATTTAATTGTGAATTATATGTATTCATAAATTGTCATTAAACTTCTTATATAATATCATATAAAAAAATCCTGTCAAGTTTTTTGTAAATTGCAAAATCATAATTTGTTGTTTTATGGGAGTACTGAAATAAATTCAGTATAAATTTTCGTGATGAGGAATCTATTTCACACTGTCATTCTGAGTGGAGCGATAGCGGAATGAAGAATCCCGTAAGAAGATTCATTTTGTGTTAATCAACAATTTAGTATATATCAATTCGGGATTCTTCGTCGTAAGCTCCTCAGCTTGAATGGGGATTTAGAATTAATTGGAATAGATTATAATTTTAATTTTAATTTTAGTTTTAGTTCAACGAAGTTAAAAGAAACTAATCCTAGATTCCTGTCGGAGTTTATACTGAATTTAATTCAGTGCGGGAATGACAAATATGTCTGATGTAATTTATATGATTATTTTTTAAAAGTATATACAATATCAGATAGTCTATTCCGTTTGTTATATTTTTCAGATCTCTCAATCGCTCCACTCATTTCGAGATGACAGCTAATAGTATTTAGTTTAGAAGAATTTATAAATATTAGACACTTTCTTTTCTGCGAATTGCTCTTATTCTTAATAAAAAAAGGGGAGACCAGGCTTTGTTTTTTAAACGCCGCCAGGTGTTCCCCATGGCCTCTTGCCATCTTCCACACTTCCTTCTTTCGCTATTATTGCTTCCATTGCTTCTCTTTTTTGTCTTGCATCTCTCGTTTCTTCTGGTTTATTGCCCATCCTTGATCACCTTTTTATTTTAGCTATTATTTTATTTTTGCCAACAAAAAAACCTACTGTTTTCTAGTGGCTTGCTTTTAATAGAATAAATTCCTCGTCA
>JAGLJF010000022.1 GCA_023142595.1 Minisyncoccota bacterium
AACATAAAATAGATTCTGGAACAACTATTAACCCTTCTATTGGACACAAGTCATTTCATCAAATACTTCCAAATACATCGCGCTACTCCAAAACTGAGCTTCACAACCCGAGGATGTTTGTTCCTCTGCAGAACTAACTTCACTGTGATGTCCAGCGATTCCTTTGTACAAAATTTCATTCGTACTGGCTTCCATTATTTTATTTATATAATCAGAATATTTATGCGCATTGATTTTATATAAAACAAGAGCTGCCAAATTATTAACCCAATACCAGCTATTTCCATTATGATAACTTGCACTATTTTCTCCAGTGTCCTCAGAAATAAATTCACCGTCCGTCACATCAAGCGAGGCAATCCCACCCCAATAAAGAAATAACTTTGGCAAAATTTTATCAAAACAAATTTCCCATTTTTCATCATCAAGAAGTTCAGGGTATAAATAGACTGCTAAGAAAATATTCGACCTAATTGTTTCATCACCACTCCCGTCACGCAAAACTCCGTCGACATAAAACTTTTCAAGAACTTTTTCCTTCAATTCTTTTTCCAAAATTTCATATTTATCATTTTTTGTAAATTTATATAAAAGTCGATACATATTTAACCTGCAAGCCTGAATTTCAATTCTCGCTCCCTCTCTTTCCAAGCTGTCCATCCAAGTTTCATTTTTTTGACTTATCGCCAAACCATCGCTATCTGTTCTTTTTTGAACCAAATTTACAACTGCCAGTTCAAGTTTAGACACAATATCCATTTTGAAATCTTTCGGCAAAGAATATTTTTCATCCAACTTTAATATTCTATTTGCCAACCACCCCAAAGCATCAACGCTCGACAACTCACAACTCTCTTTTTTATAAAATCTTTTTCTGGAAGTTTGTCCGTCTTCAGTTATAAATTTTATTTGACTTAAAATGATTTTCCTGGCCAACTCCTCATTTAATTTATAAATCTGCAACAACGAAATTGCCTCGTCTCGATGCCAAAACTGAAAAAACCAAGGTAATCCAGCATAAGATCCTTTTTTGTTATTATTTTCCACCATCATTGTATAGATAGAATTTTGCGCGCACAAACTCGCCATCTTAATTTCTTCATCAGCAATTTTGAGAACTTTCAGTTTTTGATGTAAATTTTTTTCTCTATCATTAAGTTTTGAAAAATTTTGAAAAATTTCCTCCGCTTCTTCAATCGCCTTTCTGGATGTTTTAGCAACCGAAAAAACTGCCTTTGAAAATTCAATTCTGACGGCTTCATAAACAAATCTATCCCAAGGAGATGAGTTTCGTTTAAAATCTTTTTGATAATGTTTAGAAATAAACTTTCCAATTTTTTCAAAATGTTCGCCATCCGTTTTGATAGCAAGATATAAAGTAAAGTCTCTTTTTCCTTTTCCGTCATCGCCAGCTTTCAAATTCTTTTGTTTCCTGAACTTAATCACAATGCATTTATCCATAAATTCAATATCATAAAACCTGCCAGATTCTTGAGAATCATAAGGTCGTCTCATATCGAGAACAACTTCCGCCGAAACCATTTTATTTGTCTGCACACACAAAGAACTGAATCCATCTGGCAGAAAATATTTCTCAGAAATCCCGCTTTTATATTTTCGCTTAACTTCAAAAAAATTATTTTCAATTTCATCAATTTCATCTCTATCTTTAATCTTGATTTCATCAATAATTTTGTAAAGTTGTAAATCTTTTTGATATTGTCCTCCGTTTGCATAAAAAAATCCCTGATAACGAGACTCGTCGCTATCAGTTAAATAAAAATAATTTCCAAGATTGTTACCCAAAACCAAACCAGTCGCAACTTCAGCTTCTTTAACAATTTTTATATTTTGATATTTATTTACTATTTTCATTTTATTTTTCTTTATATTTTTATAAAACTTTGAGAAAATAATAAATTCTAAAATAGAAATTTATTAATTCTTCAAAACTTCCTCAATTAAACATAATTATACCACAAACATAATAAATACAAAAATGATATTAGACAATGACAAGTGTTTAATATAAAATAAATATAATTGATATATTATATTAATCAAAATGTCAAAACAAAAATTTATCATAAAAACAATTATCGTACTAGTCTTAATAACCGCATCAATTGCTGTAATTTTTTCATTTCAAATATTTTCCGCTAGTCAAAAAATATTTTCACAAAACGAAGAAATTCACTTTGTAAAACAATTTGGAGATTTAATTTTACATCCCACAAAAAGCATAAAAGGAGAAGAAGCGGATCGAATCAACATTCTTCTTTTGGGGATGGGAGGAGAAAATCACAATGGCGGAGAGCTTACGGATACAGTTATGATTGCTAGCATCAAGCCTAGCGAAAATGAAGCCGCGCTCCTTTCGATCCCAAGGGATTTATATGTGAATATTCCAGAAACTAATTTCAATACAAAAATAAATGCCATAAAATTGTTTGGAGATAAAAGCAAAGATAAAAATGGGATGGAACTCTTGAGCAGTGTCGTGGAAAATGTTTCCGGACTTGAAATTCACTATTTTGTACAACTTGATTTCCAGGGTTTTATAAAAGTTATAGACGATTTGAACGGCATTGATGTCTATCTGGAAAACGATATCAGCGATCCCAACTATCCGAATTTCAACAATGGCTATGATCCATTTTATATCGAAAAAGGATTTCATCATTTAGACGGTTCTACAGCGCTCAAAGTTGCCAGATCCAGACATAGTAAAATGGGAGATTTTGACAGAATAGTTCGACAACAAACGATTATCAAAGCAACTAAACAAAAAATATTCGAAAAATATGAAAGCTACGATGTAATTCTTTTCAACAAAATGCTATCTTCCCTTAGTGACAATCTCAGAACAAATTTACGACTCAAAGAACTTCCTCGATTCTATCAAATCACAAAAGAAATCAAAAGCCATAAAATTACAGCCGATGTAATTGATACACAAAAATATCTCAACCGAACTTATGTTGGTATGGGATATACTCTGCAAGCGAAAGATGATAGTTATGAAAAAATCAAACAGCTAAGCGCCGACATGTTTAATCTTGAAATTTCCGAAGAAAGAAAAGAGTTAATCGAAACTGAAAGTGCCAATATTGAAATTCAAAATGGAACTGACTCTCTGGATTTGGCAAACAAAGTTGCTTTTGATCTTGAAGAATTTGGATATAGAATTATAAATTCAACTAATATAAGCGAGCCTGATTTTTCTGGAGTTATGATTTATGACAATTCAAAAAATGAAAAACCAAACACTCTCGATTTTCTCAAAGAGAAATTTAATGCTATTATAGAAGAGTCAATTTCTGATAATTTTGAAAAAGCAGATTTCGTGATTGTTTTAGGGAAAGGATTTTGATCAATTGCTCAAAATTACGCCGTCATTCTGAATGTAGCGATAGCGAGATGAAGAATCCCGAAGCTACTATGCACTAAATTTTCAATCAATGTTTTAAAAGTTTTTCCATGAGGTTCTTCGACAAGCTCAGGATGACAAATTTATATTAAAACATATTTATCAAACTATTTTATATTTTTTAATAACAAAAAACAATGAAACTAATAATAGGACTTGGAAATCCAGGAAATGAATATAAAAAAACCAGACACAATGTCGGTTTTTTGACTGCTGATAAGATTATATCTTCGTTCGACTTTCCACCTATCTCTATGCAAACAAAATTTAATACTGAAATTTCCAACGGAATTATTAATGGAGAAAAAGTCGTTCTTGCCAAACCGCAAACTTTTATGAATTTATCGGGTCAAGCAGTTCGCGGAATTGTAGATTATTATAAAATAGCTACAGAAGATGTAATAGTCATTCAAGACGATCTCGATATTGCTATTGGGAAATATAAAATATCCAAGAATAGAAACTCTGGAGGACATAAAGGAGTTCAATCAATCATCGACCATCTCGGAACCAAAGATTTCACCAGAATCAGAATCGGTATTGAAGTCGACGATTGCAAAGTTCCTGTGGAAAAATTTGTGCTGGAAAAATTTGGAAAAGATGAAATGAAAGTTGTGGATGAAATTATTGAAAAAGTTAGCAATGAAATCGATAAATTATTGTAATCGATTTAATCATCTCACTGTCATTCTGAGCTTGTCGAAGAATCCCATTACCATATACATAAAACTTTATTATCATTCTAAATTTTACTGTGTCATTCTGAACTTGATTCAGAACAATAAAAGTTTTATATAAAAAAAGAAATCTAGATGAAAATTAACTTCTGTTAATTTTCAGAGCTAGATATACACTCAACATGCTTTGCAAAATGCTGACTAATATCTTCATCGGATAAATCGACTCCTTCATTCGAAATATCCCAAATTCCAGCCTCAATTTCCTTTTTGAGACCTTCAAGGCTCCAAGTAAGATTTATACATCTTATATATTTACCGTCAAATCCAATTGGAATACCTTCTCCTTCTTTTATTCCTAAATATACTGTTCTTCCAGTTAATGCAATTAATACTGACCCTCTTTTAAGACCAATATCGTTTTCTGGAAATTCTGGTATTTCTATTCTATCTGTCATTCTTTTCACCTTCTTCTTTCATTTTTGTTTTAGTCTATCTCATTACTATCCAAAATCTTGTTTGTAAGTGTAAGATTAATATCTACAAGAGACATTGACCTTTGCTCAACGGCTATTTGTATAGCATTTAGGAGGGATTGCTATACTTTCACCACTTACAAACAAGATTTCAAATAGTAATTTAGAATAACTGGAATTTATCCTTTAGGATTTCAAAACTACACCCAAACAGAATATCTTATCACAATATTAAAAATATGTCAATAGCTGATCAAAAATTTTTCAACGCCTTTAATCTCATCCCTCAAATGGGACCAATTCGTTTTGCAAAAATCTGTGTCCATTTTCCATCACTAGAAAATGCGTGGCAAGCAAATTTGCAAGATTTTCAACAAGCTGGCATTGAGTTTGCCATTGCTGAAAAAATAATTTCACAAAAAAGAAATATTTCCCCTGATCAAGAAATGGAAAAACTGGAAAAAGAAGAAGTCAAGATTATCACCATTAACGACGAACTCTATCCCACTCTTCTCAAAGAAATTCCTAGTGCGCCAGCGATTTTATATTATAAAGGACAAATTCAAAAAGATGAAATTTCCATTGCCATTGTCGGTTCACGAAAAGTTTCCACCTATGGTATGCAAGTCGCCACAAAATTATCCCGCGACCTTGCGCAAAACAACATTACTGTCATCAGCGGAATGGCGCTTGGAGTCGACGGAGTTGCTCACCGTGAATGTCTGAAACTCGGAAAAAGAACTGTGGCAGTCCTTGGAAGCGGTATTGATGAAAAGAGTATTTATCCCGTGAATAATCGCCAAATTGCCAAAGACATCATCACTAATGGTGCCATCATAAGTGAATATCCAATCGGCACTCCCCCGCTCAAACAACACTTTCCAGCTCGCAACAGAATTATCAGTGGACTTTCACAAGGTGTTTTGGTTATCGAAGCAGCTCAATCATCCGGCGCGCTCATCACTGCCAAATTTGCCCTTGAACAAAACCGTGAAGTTTTTGCAATTCCAGGAAGCATCTTTTCCAAAACATCAGAAGGAACAAATAATTTGATTCGCCTCGGCGCAAAACTAGTCACAAAAATCGAAGATATTACTGAAGAATTGAATTTAAATTCTCTGCAAAACTTCCAACAAGCCAAAAAAATAATCCCTGACAATGAAGAAGAAGCACTCATCCTTAAAAATCTCTCCCCCGACCAACCCGCTCACATTGACCAACTCGCCAAAACCACTAAAATGAATGTAACATCTCTTTCTGGAATTTTGACACTTATGGAAATCAAAGGTAAAATCAAAAACATTGGTGGGATGAGATATGTTGTAGCGAGTTGAGATGAATTATAAAATATTTTATATTATGCAAGAAATAAAAAAACCAAAAAGAGATTTTTTGTTTATAGATGAATCAGGAGACCCAGGAACCAGCACAGATTATTTTATTATGGGTCTTATTCACATCACTGATTTATCTTTTAAAAAACTAAATATCCATTTAGGAGCATTTCGTTATTTTGGAGAAATTAAAAATGAACTAAAATCAACGCGACTCAATAAAATTCAAAAAGAAAAACTGCTAGATATTCTTAATTTTTCAATTGATAAAAATAATTTTGTCACAGCAAGTGCTGTTTATGTCAACAAAAATGACTATCAAGGAAATTACTTAAAAGAAAATGAAAAATATTCAATTGATTCAACAAAATTTAGACATTTTATGATGCGCAGATTACTGGAATTTCATTTTGAAAATAACGAAGCTCAATCTAATGAAATCGAATTAATAATTGACAGATTTCATTCTACTGAAAATAAAGAACAGCAAATGAGAAATTATCTAAGAAATGAGACTTTTTATAATATGCCAAAATTTTTACATATAACTCAAGCTGATTCTAGATATGTTGAATTATTACAGATTGCCGATTGGATTTCAGGTAGTGTAAAAGAAAAATTTTTTGTTAGACCAGAAGAAAACTATGATAATCTTTTTTCTCATATAAAAACTAAAAAAATAATCACCTAAAACAAAAAGGAACCGGTGCCCTTACGAGCCCAGTTCCTTAAGAATTGACTATTTATAGTTTATATTAAAATCAATAATATGTCAATAGAACAAAAATATAAATCAAATATTAATAATTATATAAAAATTTAATATGCCAAATAAAAAACTCATCATCGTGGAATCTCCCACAAAAGCAAAAACAATCACAAAATTTCTTGGAAAAGAATATATCGTCAAATCTTCATTTGGTCATCTTCGTGATTTGCCGAAAAGCAAATTAGGAGTTGATCCCGAAAATGATTTTGAGCCAGAATATGTCATTGGGGATCGAAGCAAAAAAAAGGTAAGTGAATTGAAAAAACATGCCAAAGAGTGTGACGAAATTATTCTCGCATCTGATGAAGACCGCGAAGGAGAAGCGATTTCATGGCACCTTGCACAAATTTTGAATCTTGAGGGGTTTGGAAATGGAAAAAACGAAATGAAATATAAGAGAATTGTTTTTCACGAAATCACGAAACTTGCCATTGAAGAAGCTTTGAAAAATCCACGTGAAATTGACATCAACCTTGTTGACGCTCAGCAAGCCAGAAGAATTCTTGATCGTCTTGTTGGATATAAGCTTTCTCCCCTACTTTGGAAAAAGATTCGTTATGGACTTTCTGCTGGAAGAGTTCAGTCTGTGGCAGTTCGATTGATTTGTGAAAAGGAAGAAGAAATTAACAAATTTAATCCTGAAGAATATTGGTCAATTGAGGCCATGCTTCAAAAAGATAAAAATGATGCAGAAATCAAATCTCGACTTGTCAAAATTGCAGGAAAATCAGTACCAAAAATCGGTATCAAAACTCAAAAAGATGCTGAAAAGATCAAAAATGACCTTGAAAAAGCCAATTATGAAATTGAAAAAATAACAAAAAAAGAAACAAGGAAAAATCCCCTTCCTCCATTTACAACTAGTACGCTACAACAAGCTTCAAGCAATCGATTCGGATATAGCGCCAAACAAACTATGATGATTGCCCAACAACTTTATGAAGGAATTAACCTTAAAGACAAAGGTCATAGTGGTTTGATCACATATATGAGAACTGATTCTTTGAATTTAAGCAAAAGCTCACTCGAATCAGCCGATAAATTTATTACAAAGAAATTTGGCAAAGAATATTCCGAAAGAAGATTTTTCAAAACCAAGAGCAAGGGTGCTCAAGAAGCTCACGAAGCAATTCGTCCTGCCAATCCAGAGCTTGAACCAGAAAATATTAAAGAATTTTTAGATAGCAAACAATTTAAAGTGTATGAACTAATTTGGCAAAGAATGATTGCATCTCAAATGGCAAGCGCTATCACAGATTCGACAACAATTGATATTTTAGCAGATGACAAATATACACTACGAGCGAATGGTTCAACAATTAAGTTTGAAGGATTTTTAAAAGTATATCCGAGCAAGTCAGAAGAAATTATTCTGCCAGAACTTTCTGAAAAAGAAAAATTGAATCTTTTGAAAATCGTCAGCGAACAACATTTCACTCAACCTCCCGCAAGATATAATGAAGCAAGTTTGATTAAAATTCTCGAAGAACTTGGAATTGGAAGGCCATCAACTTATGCTCCGACAATCAGCACAATTCAATCGCGTGGCTATGTCGAAAAAATTGAAAAAAGGCTTCATCCACAAGAAATTGGTACTTTAGTCAACAAGTTATTAGTACAACATTTTCCCGAAATTGTTGATTTGAAATTTACTGCAAAAATGGAAGAAGATTTAGATAAAGTAGCTGAAAACGAAAAAGATTGGATTAAAATATTAGATGATTTTTATAAACCGTTTAACAAAAATTTAATGGAAAAAGATAAAGAAATTGATAAAAAAGAACTTACCGAAGAAAAAACTGATGAAAAATGTGAAAAATGTGGTTCTCCTATGATTATAAAACTTGGCAGATTTGGAAAATTTATGGCCTGTACAAACTATCCTGATTGCAAAACGACAAAACAAATTGGAGAAGAAAAAGATCTTGCCGAAGAATTCTCAGATGAGAAATGTGAGAAATGTGGCAAACCAATGGCTGTCAAAAGAGGACGCTTTGGAACATTCCTCGGATGCTCTGGCTATCCTGAATGTAAAACAATTAAATCAATTGCAAAATCAACTGGAACAAAGTGTCCACAATGTAATAAAAATGACATCGTCGAAAAAAAATCAAAGGCCGGAAGAACATTCTTCGCTTGCTCTGGCTATCCAGATTGCAAATTTGCACTCTGGAGCAAACCCACAGGAGAAAAATGTCCGAAATGCCAAAGCTTGATGGTTTTTGCCAAAAACGACACCACAGCTTGTTCAAATAAAGAATGTAAATAATAATTTATAAAATACTATAAATTACAAAATGTCATTCTGAGTGAAATGAAGAATCCCAAAACTACGCGCGAAGAACTTAATTACGGGATTGCCACGGATTTTCAAGTCTCGCAATGACAAAAATTTTTCCAAACTCAAGTTCTATATAATCAAAATAATAAACAATCATGAAAAAAACAATCATTGGAATTTCTGGTGATGTTGGAAGTTTTTCTTCTCAGGCTGCAGAAGAATATGCAAGAAAAAATGACATTGCTAACTATGAAATAGCTTATCTTATTACAGTTGAAAGTGTCCTCAGGCAACTCGACAAAAATAAAATAGATTTAGGTATATTTCCAATTGAAAACTCAAACGGTGGTATTGTAATTGAAAGTATAAATGCCATGAGCAAGCATGTCTTCAAAATCAATGAGATATTTGAAATTCCAGTAATTCATTGCTTATTAACAAAACCAGGTATTTCGAAAGAAGATATAAAAACGATTGCTTCTCATGACCAAGCCTTGAGGCAATGTAAAATGTACCTGAAAAGAAAATGGGCAGAGACAAATCTTAAAGAAACCGAAGATACCGCAAAATCAGCCAAACAACTTTCCAAAGGTGAACTTGAAGAAAGCACAGCAGTACTCGCTCCCGAAAGCTGTGCCACTCTCTATGGACTCATCGTTATGGAAAAAGGCATTCAGGATTTAAAATTTAACTTTACGAATTTTTTAGCGGTGAAGAAATAAAAATTAATTTATATTTATTTTAAATAAATAAGAGAGTGAATTTTTCACTCTCTTATTTTTTATTTGATTCATATAATAACTAAATAAAAAAGGTGTTCTAGCATTTTTTGCTATATGAACACCTCATATCAATTTATTGACCTAGTTTTTACTAATAATCTTTCTTCGAGATTTTTAACAATTTTGTTATGTCTATCAAAAACTTTTATATCACCAAAGTTTTCTGCTCTTTTTGCTTTCTTCTTGTGTCTTCCTATAAGAGCTAATAAACTCATTTCTCCACAATTATCTACTGGCTTGAATTTTCTTTTATTTCTCCAATGAATACACATGAATTCACCTCTTTTAGTTCAATTTTAATTCCGCTATATTTCCTTCGACATTAACAAGCTCTATTTTTTGTATTAATTTAATAATTTTAATAATTCTTTTAATTTTATTACTCCTAATTATTATCTTTCCATTTTTAATGTAATATCCAAAATCAGACAGAATTCCTAACTTAGGAGCAAGCAATCCAAGTATTTCAACCAACTTTCTTTCATTCTTTGTTAATTTATTTTCAACCATCTCGAACTCTCCATTAATTTAGTTAATAATTTTGTTTTTTGCCCTAGGTGAAAATTCAACTCAATTTTAATATGTTACTAAGGCACCTTGATTTTTTTAGTAAATTCTTTTTCGAACTCACCTTTCAAGATTCCAGACAGTAAAATCCCAAAAGGTAAATTCGATTTTCAAGAATTTTCTCTTTTTTGTTTTTATATTTTTTTCTGTTATTCCCATTAATGTTAGATTATAAGCTAACAAAAACTATTGTCATTCTGAACTTGTTTCAGAATCATTGATAAACTAGGTTTTAATTTTTATTCTATACACAATACTTTTGTGTATAGAATAAATATAATTACATTTTTTATAAACAAGGTTCTCGTAATTATCACTACGTCTAAACATTTAATGATTTATAGGCTAGTTTAAGTACAAGAGAATGAAGATTCTGAATCAAGTTCAGGATGACAATTATATTCAATTTTCAATGATCAAATTTTTTTGCAACAAAAAAACCATCTTTGCGATGGATTGTCTTTCGAAATAATTACACTAAAACAAACCTATCGCAGTTGACGGCTAAAAAAGAAAAACCAGTTGTTGTTAATATAATTCATAATTTCCACTTTTACTAAACTAAAAATAGTATAACAAAACAGAATATCTTGTCAAGAGCAATGTAAAATATTTTCTTCAACGCTCTCTTGAGAGCGGTTTATGGGCGAAATATTGAAAACAAAACTGACTTTTATTTAGTTACTCGATTAATTTTTTAAGCCCTTGTCGAGACAAGGTAAAAACTTTTATTTAAAATTCTCTTAGAAATGGTAAACTTGCTTTTATCAAAGGCAATGCATCAATTGACAACTTCTCAATTTCAGAAACCGTAAAAGCTTTTCTCTCAAAACATTCTTCGGCATCACATTCTCCGGGCTCGCTTTCAGAAATGGCGATATAATGAGGATTGTAACTTATAGGAAATGGATAATATATACCTCTTCGACCTTTCAAATTTTCTTTAGAAATATATTTTCGATGACCAAAAAGCTCGAACTGATCAATCTTGAATCCACCCTCTTCCATTGCCTCCCTGTGAAGTGCATCTTCAACCGTCTCACCCTTTTCAATATGACCTCCCAGAAATTCCCAACCACGATGATTTCTGGTCAGCACGATCTTGTCTTGATACATGGCAACACAAAACACAGCTGAGCAAAGCTCTCTCGGAGGCAAATCTTTGGAAATGTGAAACTCCCACGAAGTATTCTCACTAAATTTCCCTGACATTATTTTATTCTCACTGACAAATTGTTTGCTAGTCATATATTATAATATTTAGTTTAAATAATTTTATTTTTCCTCCCCTGACAAGGGGAGGTTAGGAGGGGTTTGAAAACTTTCTATAGCGAAGTAAATTATTTTTTATATTTCTGGATCAGTCCCCTTTTTCATCAAAATTAAAAAATAAATTTTTTCTAATTCATTAGTTTTAATTTTCATTATTACTTTAATAGACTAATTATTCAAATTGATCTTTTAAAATATCATAATGAGCAGGAAAAACTTCTTCTATCATATCCAGTAAATAATTTACATTTTTCTCTGCCTCTTGAACTAATGAAGGATCAAAACCGCTTCCTGTAATATGAGATTGATCATTAAAAAATTTGTTAATTGCTGTTAGTTTATTTTTATCAAAGGAGGTATTGTCTTCTAAATGCTTAATTTTTGAGTACATAGTTCCACTTTTGGGAATTCTAAACATTAGAAAAGTTTCTAAAACTTTTCTTCCAATGTTTGGTATATGATATACATCTTGAATTAATTTATCATCTTCCGAATCTTCTCTAAAATCAAAAAGCTGTTTACACAAATAATGATATTCAGTCTCATGCTTCGTGAGTAAAGAGTCTATTTTATCAATTTTTGCAATTCTCTCATTATTTACATAGCTGTTTTTAATCATGAAATATTTACTATTTTCGTGATTTAACCAATTTATTAATAATTTTAAAAAATCAAAATTATGAGTTAGTAAAAAAACTTGTTTAGCCTCTTTGACACTATTTTTTAAAAATGAGAATGCCTGAAAAGTAGAATTTGAATCCAAACTTGAGATTGGATCATCTACAACAATTATCCCTTCTTCAATATTAAAATCCTGATCTTTTAAATGAACTACAAAATATATAAAAGCAATTGCCGTCTTTTCTCCTTCACTAAGATTTTTAGCAATTTCCCCATTTCTTTTTATTAAATATCCACCCATAGGAGCAACTTCAAATATAATCTCATCTCTACCTAAAAAAGTATGTAAATTTATATTTAATATTTTTTCCGCTTTGTGTGCAGAAGAAATTGTAGCTTTATGATCTAAAATTTGTTTTGCTAAATTAATAATCCCAATTTCTTCATCTGTTCCATTTTGAATATCTGAAATTTGTTTTGCGCAATCCCTTGCTTCTTGTTCTATTTTTTTTACATCATCAAATATCTCACTCAAATAATGATTTTTTAATTTAAAATTCACTTCGTCTTTTTGAATTTGAAAGTTATCAGTTTTATCATTATGTTTTTTAATGGTTTCATTTAACAAAACAATGCTGTCCAAAAAATTGTTATCTAATGATCTTGCAAAATTTGATTCTTCTGTAATTTTTGTTTTTTTATCTTCTAATCTTTTAATCAGAGTTGAAATTTCTAATGATAGATTTGTTTTTTCCTGATTAAGTGTAATTAGTCTAGAGTCGTATTCTGTATGTAATTCTTTGTACAGTAAAACTTTATCTGAAGCTTTAATATTTTTTAGTTCTGAAAGTTTTTTTTCTAGCTCTTCAATTTCTATATTTATTTCTTTTTTTAACTCTTGATCTGCTTTATTAAAATGATTAGCTAAATCTTTTAATCTTAACTCCGATATGATATTATCACAAAATTCACATTTATCATTTTTATATAATTTGTGTAGTTTTATTCCTGTTTCAACCCATCTTGAAATATCATCCTTTTCTTTTAATCTTGAGATAATTTTGCTTTCTACAGTTTTTTTGCATATATCAATAACATTTTTATAGCTTTGATCCAAATCAAAAGAAAACTCTAATGTAGAAAGTTTTTGTTTTTTCTCTTGCTTTAATATTGTATGGCATTCACTTACTTTAGTATCTTCCAAAATTTGTTTTTGTTGTAATTCGTCAAAATCATTTTTTGCTTGTGTACTTTTATAATTTCTCACTGCACTTCCTGCAAGTGTTGCACCAATAATTCTTGCAACATCTGTAAATTTTTTTCCTCTATTAATTTCTTTCGAAATTTTTATACTTTCCAATTCTCCTTTCCCCTTTTTTAGTTTTTCAAATTTTTCTTCGTCTTCTTTTATTTGTTTAGCTAGTTTTTTGTTTTTAGCACCAAGAATAAAAATAGATTTTGCTTTTGAGTTAATAATTTCAATATTATCTTCTATATATTTTTTATTAAAAACTCTAATTTTCGTCTGATATTCACTTCCTTGTTTAATGCTTTCATCTTCTACTTTTATTTCATATTCCAGCTCTGGATATTCTGGATTTTTTCCACTATTAAAACTATTAAATAACTTTGATAAAGTTGTTTTTCCTGAACCATTCCAGCCATATAAAAGATTGTATCTATTAAATTCTGGTAAGGTGTTATCGCGCGTATAATTTTGAAAAATACCTAAATTTTTTATTTTATTTATTCTCTTAATCATAAATTTAATATTTATTATAAACCATCTTCTCAACTTTCATTATTTCTACATAGCACCATTCACAGACCTGTCTTCAACAGACTTATTTCTCATTCTAATAGATTTAGAATAACAAAAATTTATCATTCTAAATCGAGCTCAGAAAGACAACAATTATCTATTTCTATAAATTTATATTACCACTAAAAACACACATCCGCAAAAAGAAATAAAAAAAAGAGGTTGCATTGTTGTGCAATCCTCATAACTTTATCTCGAAACAAACACTGATCTTATATCATCAATGCCAACTGTCTTTTTTCTTCCATTGGGAGCAGACATAAAATATGGTTCTTGAATAAAGTACAAAATATATATCCCGTTTGTATATACTTCTTCTCTAATTGAAAGACTTTGACTAATAACTTCGACGATTTGTCCATCTTCTTCAAGAATAACCCAATCTTCATTTTTTAGCTTGTTTATTTCTGCAAATATTTCTACAGAAATTATTATAGAAGTAGGCACATCTTTATGTCTAACTTCTGCTAAAAAATAGCCGTCTTTGTGTCTTGTTATATAAATCGAGTCTCCTCTTTCTATTTTCAAGATTGACATTGGCACTGATTCGTCATTGAAATCAGCAACATCAGAACTTTCAAACATTTGCACGAACACGATCTTCTCTTCTAGAACAAGATGAGATAACCATGACGATTGTTTTATAATGGACTCTTTTACTATTTCACTTAAAATATTTACTCCTCCTTAACATTATTTACAATGATGCAAAAAACCAATTACCTTAAAACCAATATAAATTATAAAAACAAAAATGTCAACCATATTATCCTACATTCTGTTTGAAAAAAATATTGCTTTAGATGTCTATAAAAGATTCAAATCTTACTTTCTCCAAACCCCTTTACCAATATGTTTGAAAATATGTTTGGCATATTTGGAATGAGCATTCCTTTCTTTGAGTAATTTCTCGTATTCTGCTTTAATTTCTTCGCGAGTTGGAATTTCCAAACTTTTCAGTTCTGCAAAAATCAAAGGATTTTCCACGGCAGCTCTGCCAATCATCACCCCTTTACATTCTTTCAGTTTTTCCACATCCTCTTTGGTTTTGATATCTCCATTGGCAATGATATTTTTTCCAGTTTGTACACACTGCGAAAAAACACTCCAATCTGCACGATCAGTATAAGTTTCCTTGCCATGCCTGGCATGCACAATAAAAAAATCTGCATCAACATTTTCGATCAAATTCAAATATACTTTTTTGTCTTTTTCGAATTGATTCATCCCTAAACGCATTTTAATGCTTACGCCATGACCATACTTCTTAATCGTTTTTACAATCCTACTAACTTTGGAAACTCTTTTCATTAAGGCACAACCCAAGCCAGCCTTGACTACCTCAGGATTAGGACAACCTAAATTAAGATTAAACCCTTGAAAGCCGTGACTTGGTTTGAAATCTTTCAAAAATTTTTCGAGCAAAGGTTCTCGTTGACCGATAATTTGAATCATACAAGGAGTATCATCAAAAAGCTTAATCTTGTTCATCGTAAAAGGATTTTTTTTGGCAAGCGCCTGCAAACTAACCTTCTCTGTAAAAGTCATATCCACTCCATGACATATTGTTCGAAAACAAGAATCCGTCATATTCTCAATTGGCGCCAGCATATAATAAAATTTATCTTCCATAGTATTTTGATTATTTTTCTTATAACGAACTCTTGACATTTTACTGCTTTTGTGCTACTTTTTGAATAGAGGTGATTAAAATGAGTATATTATCAATATACGACAACCCCATAAACAGATTAGGGGAAATGGGTGTACTAGGAAAATTCCTAGCAAATAAAATTGCAACAATATTACTTCCATTGATATTGTTAGCAAATCTCCAAAGAGGAATCAAAATGCTAGCCCGCCCTATCGAAACTTAAGCGAAATTCGTTTCGCTTTTTTATTTTGCTATCTTTTATATAACTATAAATTTATTATAATACAATCTCGGACTATTGAAAACAAAAAAGCAGAATTTAATCTGCCTTTTCCGTCTTGTAGGAGCTCGTAGAAGGAATCATAACCCTTTTGAGAAAAAAATTGTTTTGAATAAAATATATTTTATAAAAAATTAGCGCTATCCATAATGGTAGCGCTTTTAATATTTTGCTTAAATTTTTGAAAGAATTTTTTCTCCCATAGCTTTTGTTCCAAGAAGTTTACTTGGATCATCAATTCCTTTTTGGAAAAGATCTCCTGTTCGATATCCCTCCATTAACACCAGATTTACCGCCTCCTCAATTGCATTAGCACCATTGATAGCACTAATATGTCTGAGCATCATTGCAGCCGTAAGAATACGACCAAGTGGATTAGCCACATCTTTTCCAGCAAGTGTTGGAGCTGTTCCTGCACCGCTTTCGAACATTGCCGCTCCGGTATCAGGATTTATGGCTGAACTGCACATCATGCCCATGCTTCCGAGTGCTGCTGCTGCTCCATCTGATAGAATGTCACCATGTTCATTGCCACAGGCAATAACTCCATGAAGTTTCGCGGGAGTAAATAAGAGAGCATTAGCTGAATCAATAAGCTGATGAAACAGAGGAACATCAGGAAATTCATTTTCGTGAATCTCTGTAACAATCTTTCTCCAGAAATCATATCTTGACATAACATTAGCCTTATCAATGGAAATAAGAGGCAAATTCATATCTCTGGCATATTGAAACGCTGCTCTAAAATATTTCTCAACCGTTTCTCTATCATAATAAGCAATATCAGTTATTATATCTTCCTTGCCAGTTACATCTCCTTTTAGTTTAATACCAAGCATTGATCTTATGTCTTCTGGAAGTTTATCGAAGAAATCCGCATTTCCGAAATAACTATCCCGAAGAAGGAAGCGAATAAAAATCTGTTTTATGCCTTCTTTTGGAATCATCTCAGGCTTAACATTTGCTAGATGAGCAAGCTCTCCATAATAGATCATGGGACGGAAATTAAGAAGAAGCCCCATTTCACTTCTTAGTGCAAGCAATGCTCTTGCTTCTGGTTTCTGCTCTGGTCTTTCAGCTCCGATAGTATTATCAAATTTCGGATCGCCAACTCCACCAAAAAAGACAATGCCAAATTCTTTAACTCTATCCAATGACTTTTTCGGCATGGTGTCACCATATTTTTCGTATGCATTCCAGCCCATTGGAGTGTCTTCAAATACGATTTCAATTCCATCCATTCTGGTATAAAGGTAGGTAACTTGTTGG
>JAGLJF010000023.1 GCA_023142595.1 Minisyncoccota bacterium
GACGAGGAATTTATTCTATTAAATCCTAGATTCCCTTCTACAAGGGAATGACAAAAACTTCGTTTTCAAAGAATCCTTAATAAAAAAATATATTTTCAAAATGACCCGAATAAAATTCAGGCCATTAGAATACAAGTTATCAACTGTAAATATTTTTATAATTCATCATAATCACGCATCGTCAATTGTGAATCAATTTGTTTTATTGAGTCAAGGACAACACCAACAACAATCAAAACCGATGCTCCACCGATTGCCATGGTCGTCACATTTGTAACAGCTTGACCGATGAAAGGAATAACAGCTATAAGTCCCAAGAAAAATGCACCAAGAAAAGTTATTCTATTTAAAACTCTACTCAAAAAGTCAGCAGTATTTCCACCTGGTCTAATTCCTGGAACAAAACCACCGTGTTTCTGCAAATTTTCTGACACACTTTTCGGATCAAAAACAATTGCTGTATAAAAATATGTGAACAGAAAAACTAAAATAAAATATGCAAAACTATAAAACATTTGATTTTGAAACGCGTCATTTATAAAAGTCGCCACACTAGCAACCGTCGGATTTGAGCTAGCAACAAAAAATGAAGCGATGAAACCAGGAAAAATCATCATAGACATTGCAAAAATCAAAGGTATCATTCCTGCAGAATTAACCTTGAGAGGAAGAGAACCAGAAACACCGCCATAAGTTTTACTACCTCGAACTCTTCTGGCATATGAAACTGGAATATTTCTTTGCGCCTCATTAATAATCACCACTCCAACGACAACTACCAAGGAAACAATTAACAAAGAAATAATTGCTGGATATTTATCTGGAGTTAAAGTCGAAACAGTTTGACTTATTGACATTGGAATAGCAGAAACAATTCCTGCAAAAATTATCAAAGAAATTCCATTTCCGATTTTCTTTTCAGAAATAAGCTCTCCAATCCACATTAAAAATATAGTACCGGCAGTAATAAGTGAAATAGCAGTAATCATTTCGAAATTATCTATATCTTTTACGATTCCTTGATTTCTCAAGAGAGTGATCATTGCAAAACTTTGCAATATTGCAAGTGGAACTGTAGCATATCTTGTCAATTGATTGAATTTTTGTCTGCCAGCTTCACCTGATTCTTGATACATTTCCTTGACTTGCGGGAAAATCATTGTCAAAAGTTGCATTATAATTGAAGCGGTAATATAAGGACCAACACCAAGCATAACCAAAGAAAATTTTTCCATTCCACCACCAGTGAATGCACTCATAAGACCAAGAAGTTGGTTGCTACCAAAAAAATCTTTTAATTTCACAGCATCAACAATTGGAATTGGAATATGCGCTGCAATTCGAAAAATTACGAGCATTAAAACTACGTAAATTATTTTTGATCTTAATTCTTTGTCTTTAAAAACTCGAATTACTTTTTTAAACATGGTTTTTGTTTATTTTATCAAAACAATATTATTATCTAAAAATAAATAATACTCCTATATACTTCAAAATCTAAACATCTAATCCCAGCTCAATTTTACCGCCAGCTTTTTTTATCTTTTCTTCTGCAGTTTTTGAAACTATACAATTATTTATAACAAATTTTTTGCTAATATCTCCATTTCCAAGAATTTTTACTCTTGGTTTTATTTTTGAAATTAATCCCAATTTCAACAAAATTTTCGGATCAATATTATCTCCATCTTGAAACCTGCTTTCCAAGGTTGCGACATTAACTATATTATTCTTGTCGTAAAAACTTTTAAACCCTCTTAATTTTGGAGTTCTACGCCATAATGGAGTCTTTGTTCCCTCGAATGCTTTCCCTTTGCCACCGCCAGATCTTGCTTTTTGACCTTTCGTTCCACGAGTAGCAGTAGTTCCATGAGCTCCTCCACGACCAACTCTTTTTTTGGCTTTTTTCTTATTTGGTTTTAATTGATGTAACTGCATAAAATTATTTTAATATGTAAACTAAAAATATCTCAATTATTTTTTAACTTCAACTTTTTCAGTTGTTTTCTTCGCCTCTTGCTTCTTTTCTTTTTCTATCTTTTCTACTTTTTCAGAATTTTTTAAAATAATCTCTCTATTTTTCTTTATAGAAAATTGTTTTAAAGCTTCAACCGTAGCTCTAGCATTATTAAGTCTGCTTTTAGCTCCAAGCATTTTTCCAGAAATATCATTAATACCAGATAAGCTTATTACAGTTCGAACAGCACCACCTGCAACAATTCCATTACCTTTTGCAGCTGGCTTCAAAAGAATCTTTGCACTTCCTAATTTCTGATCAACTCTATAAGGAATCGTACTTCCAGTAAAACCTAAAGTTATAAGATTCTTCTTTGCATCAGCATATGATTTTTCAGTCGAAGATCTCATATCAGGTCCGCTAGAAACTCCAACTCCAACTCTTCCTTTTCGATCTCCAATTACAACAGCTGTTCTAAATCTAAACCTTTTTCCACCTTTAACAACACGAGTTACACGCGCAATATCAATAACCTTTTGTTCAAACTCAGGTTTAACTTTTTTTCTACCTTTTGAAAAACTTTTCTTAAAAGGGGCCTTCTTATTTGAATCTTCTTTTGTAAGCATGATTATATTATAAAATTTATAAATTAAAATATTAGAATATTAAACCTGATTCACGAGCACCTTCTGCAACAGCTTTAATTCTCCCATGATATTTATATCCACCTCTATCAAAAACAACTTTAGTTATATTTTTCTCTTGAGCTTTTTGTGCAATTAATTTACCAACTTCTTTTGCGATATCAACTTTTGTCTTGCTATCTTTCACACTCTTTTCACTTTCACTTGCCATTGTAACTCCCAAATCATCATTAATAATTTGTACAAAAATCCCTTTGTTACTTCTAAAAACACTTAGACGAGGAATTTCTGCCGTACCAAAAATCTTTGAACGAACCCTATTATGTCTTCTTTTTTGAGATTGTTTTTTGAATATTTCCTTGTTTTTCATATATAATAAAATTAATAATTCTTTTCTTATGATGTTGCTCCTGCAACCTTCTTTCCAACTTTTCTCCTAACATGTTCTCCTTGATATCTGATTCCTTTTCCTTTATAAGGTTCTGGTTTTTTCTTACTTCTTATATTAGCTGCAACCTGTCCAACTAGTTGTTTGTCTATTCCTGAAATTGTAATTATATTTTTCTCAACTTGAAACTCAATTCCCTCTGGAGCTTCAAAATTAATTATATGTGAAAAACCAAGACTAAGATCTAAATTTTTCCCTTTTTGAATCACTTTATATCCAACTCCCTGAATTTCAAGCTTTTTTTCATAACCCTTTGCAACTCCTTCGATCATATTAGCAATTAACATCCTCGAAAGTCCCCAAAGCGCAAAATTTTTCTTTGTATTGCTTTTAGGAGACAAAGAAATTTGATTTTCCTTTTGTTCAATTATTATTCTTGAATCAAACTTATTAGCAAGTTCCCCTTTAGGTCCTTTTACAACAACTTCATTCTTATCGCTGATAGAAATCGTAATTCCTGTTGGTATATCTATTGGTTTTTTTCCTATTTTACTCATAAAAATATCAATTTAGCATTTTAATAATTTGGCATTTTAGCAAACTTCTAAAACCACTTCTCCTCCAAGACCTTTGTCTCTTGCTTGCATATTAGTCATAATTCCTTGTGAAGTTGAGATTATTGAAATTCCATATCCACCAAGAATTTTCGTTATTTCCTTTTTACCGACATACTTTCTTTGCCCTGGTTTGCTAACTCTTTGAATTTTAGATATTGCATAATTTTCTCCATTTTTTTTCAAAACAACCTCTAAAGTTACGAGAAAGCCTTTTTTATGTTGCACAACATCATTAATAAAACCCTCTTTTTTGAGAATCTTCGCCAATTCCAATTTAAATTTGGAAGATGGCATTTGAACAACCTTATGGTTTGCCCTTTGTGCATTTCTTATTCTTGTTAGCATATCCGCTATTGGATCAGTCATTGTCATAATGAAAAATTAAACATTAATAGTAAAATATATATTTTACTTTAAATAAAATAATAAATTAAGTTTCGCTCATCTTGGAGTCTGATTCCGAATTATCAGACTCAGAATCCAAAATGCGCACATCCAAACTATTTAGTGATAAATCGATTACATGTCCATCTACCAACTACTTTTTTTCAAGCCAGGTATTTCTCCAGTACTTACCAATTCTCGAACACAAATTCTACACATATCGAACTTTCTCATATATCCGTTTTTTCTACCACACTTCCAACATCTTCTCACGATGCGAGTCGAAAACTTTGGTTTTTTTTGAGCCTTGACTATTAGCGCCAATCTTGCCATATTGATTTATTTATACTTAATTAACAATTATTTTATCTATTGATTTTATCGACTATTGGCAGACCTATATTTTTCAATAAACCATAAGCCTCTTCATCTGTCTTAGCTGTAGTATTTATATTAATCTCCATTCCAAAAATAGTTTTTATATCGTCCTTCCCAACTTCAGGAAAAATAATATGCTCCTTTAATCCGATATTATAATTACCATTTTTATCAAAAGATTTTTTACTAAGACCTCTAAAATCTCTAATTTGAGGAAGAGCCACGCTTGTCAATCTATCCAGAAATTCATACATTTTAGCTCCTCTTAAAGTCACTGTCAACCCAACTGGCATCCCAATTCTTGTTTTGAAATTTGAAATTGCTTTCTTGGCCTTTGTAACAACAGGCTTTTGTCCTACAATATTTTCAACATCAGTTGCAATTTTTTTAAGATCATCTTTGCTATCTCGAATAATTCTTCCAAGTCCAACATTAACAACAATTTTGGTTATCTTAGGAACTGACATAATGTTAGTATAGCCAAAATCCTCTTTCATTTTTGGAACAACTTCGCTAATATATTTTTCTTTTAGCCTTACTTTATACATACTTTATAAATAATTAAATTATTTTTTAACTTGAATTGCAATATCTTGCTTACACTTTTTACAAATTCTATGTTTTTCTCCATTCTCCAAAACCAAATATCCTACCCTTGTTGGCTTAGTACATTTTGGACAAATCAGTGAGGCATTTGATATATTAATCGGAGAAGCAACAGTTATTTTTTGACCTTGCTCACCTTGTCTTTTTCCTTTAACATGCTTTTTGATAAGATTTACATTTTCAACAATAATCTTTCCTGTTTCAAAAATTACTTTTGTAACTTTTCCGCTTTTCCCTTTATCTTTTCCGGAAATTATTTTTACTTTGTCATTACTTTTAATTTTCATATATATTAATATAATTTATAACACTTCTGGAGCCAAAGAAACTATTTTCATAAATCCATTAGATCTCAATTCTCTTGCTATTGGACCAAAAACACGAGTTGCTCTTGGCGACACTTTGTCTTTATCAACAATAACAACAGCATTGTCATCAAAATATATATATGAACCATCCTGTCTCCTGAATCTCTTTTTTTGTCTCACAATCACAGCCTTCACAATTTCTTTCTTTTTAACCTGTCCTCTCGGCTCAGATGACTTTACTGAAACCACAATAACATCACCAATATAAGCATATCTTTTTTTTGTACCACCAAGAACTTTGATACATTTTACCAATTTTGCCCCTGAATTGTCTGCAACTATAAGTTTGCTTCCTTGTTGAATCATAAAATTTATTTAATCTTTTTTAAATTTAACATTTTTCTGCAATCCATTTCTTGTCCTTGCTTATTGGCTTTGTTTCTGTAATCATCACTTTATCACCTTCTGATAAAACATTTTCTTCATCGTGCGCTTTGTAATTTTTACTCACTCTGTATCTCTTGTTATATTTGGCATGCATTTTCAATCTTTCAACTTTAACAACAACGGTTTTATCCATTTTAGCACTTATCACAACTCCAACTTTGCCTTTTTTATTAATTTTTTCTTTATTATCTTTAGTCATATATTTAATATATTACTTTTCATTATTATCGGAAATTATCTTTTTTTCTTTTAAAATAGCTTTAGCTCTAGCGACATCCTTTTTTGTTTTCTTGATTTCGCTATAATCCTTCAATTGTCTATTTGCAAGAGAAAATCGCAAATCTTTGAGCTTTTCCTTGCTCTCTTTTATCAAGACCTGCAATTGATTTTCTGATTTTTCTCTAATCTCTTTAGCATTCATATTTTGAACTTAATTGTTTTATTTATAATCTAGTCTTCCTTGAAAATAAATTTTGTTTTAATCGGAAGTTTATGGCTTGCTCTTCTCATTGCTTCTTTGGCAACCTCTATATCAACACCATCCATTTCAAAAATAACTCTTCCAGGTTTAACAACTGCTACATAATGATCAAGACTTCCCTTTCCACTACCCATAGGAACTTCAGCTGCTTTTCTAGTAATTGGCTTATCTGGAAAAATTCTAATCCAAATCTTGCCACCTCTTTGAACATACCTTGTCATTGCTCTCCTAGCAGCTTCAATTTGACGACTTGTCACCCAAGAAGTTCCAAGAGATTTTAAAGCAAAAGAACCAAAAGAAATTTTATTACCTCTTTGCGCCTTGCCACGCATTCTCCCCTTCTGGCATTTTCTGTGTTTTACCTTTTTCGGCATCAACATAGTTTTGAATTAATCTATTAAAATTATATA
Source organism: Minisyncoccota bacterium (assembly GCA_023142595.1). Lineage (GTDB taxonomy): Bacteria > Patescibacteriota > Minisyncoccia > JAHIHE01 > JAGLIN01 > JAGLLA01. The sequence goes on from JAGLJF010000023.1 coordinate 6,621, forward strand.
TTACTTTTCTATATTATTAAATATTTCTCCCTTATATATCCAAACTTTTACTCCAACTTTGCCATAAGTAGTGTCTGCCTCATACTTTGCAAAATCAATATCAGCCCTTATTGTTTGAAGTGGAATTTTGCCTTCACTCAACCATTCAGTTCTTGCCATCTCTGCCCCATTCAATCTTCCAGCAACTTGAACCTTAATTCCTTGAGCTTTTTTATTTTGCATAGTTTTTTCTATAGCCTGCTTTAAAACTCTCCTGAAAGGCATTCTTTTCTCAATCTGTTCTGCAATTCCTTGCGCAACCAGACTAGCACTCATCTCGTAATTTCTAATCTCAATTATATTAACTTTTACTTCTGTTTTTTCATTAATCCTTTTTATAATTTCTTTTTTCAATTCTTCTACTCCAGCTCCTCCTCTTCCAATTATAATACCAGGACGAGCAGAATGAATATTAACAGTTATACTGTTAGAAGATCTTTCAATTATAATATCTTCTACAGCAGCCTTTTTCAAATTCTTATTCAAAAAAGATCTTAACTCAATATCATTACGCAGATATTCTTTATATTTATTTGCATTGAACCATTTTGATTTCCAATCTCTTACAACTCCAAGTCTGTGTAAAAACGGATTTATTTTTTTTCCCATATAAGTTAGCTAATCATTATTTAAAATTTATCTAAACTATTTATTTTCTTTATTATCACTTTTTTCTTTTTTTGTACTCTCTACAATATCCTCTTTTGCTTTGCTCTCTTTGTTTTGAATCTTCTTTTCTTGCAGAGGTTTACCTTTATTTAAATCTTCTTTCTTTTCTTTATCATCTCCCTTCTTAGCATCAACTTTGGTTTCACTCTTCAACTCATCTAAAATAATTGTGATATGACTTGACCTCTTTCTTATCGCCGAAGCTCTTCCCATGGCTCTAGGAATCCATCTCTTCAGTATTATTCCATCGTTTACAAAAATACTAGAAATATATAAATTATTTTCATTAATATCAAAATTATTCTTTGCATTAGCAACTGCTGAATTAAGTAATTTTAATACAGGTTCAGCGGATTTTTTATTCAAAAAGCTAAGCTGAATTCTCGCGTCATCAATGCTCATATTTCTGATTAAATCAACAACCAGTCTTACTTTTCTTGAAGAAACTCTCAAGTTTCTTAGATGTGCTTTAACTTCCATATAATATTAAATTAAAATTTTTATATAACTTGTTTATAACTATCAACTACCAGCTTTTATCTATTTTTTATCAAGAGTCTTTTGCATCTTTCCTCCGTGTCTGACAAATTTCTTTGTAGGTGAAAATTCTCCTAATTTATGACCAACCATATCTTCCGTAACAATAACTTCAATATGTTGTTTTCCGTTATGAACTCCAAAAACAAAACCTACCATTTCCGGAGAAATTACAGAACCTCTTGACCATGTTTTAATTACAGTCTTGTCTCCGCTTTTTAAGTTTTTTACCTTTTTAAGTAATCTTTCGTCTATATAAGGTCCTTTTTTTAGTGATCTTGACATATTGAAATAAATTAATTAGTAACTTCTTCTTCAAATTTAGCTATTCTCTTCTTGAAATTATTCAAACGCTTGTTTTTCTTTCTTGTCTTGAAACCAAGAGCAGGTTTTCCCCAAGGGGTTTTTGGATGTTTCAAGCCAATTGGTTGACAACCTTCTCCTCCACCATGTGGATGATCAACAGGGTTCATAGCGCTTCCTCTGACATGTGGTCTTCTGCCTAACCATCTTGATCTTCCAGCTTTCCCGATAACAACTTTATTATAAGTTGTATTACTGACTTGGCCTATAGTTGCAAAACAATCTTCTCGAAGAAGTCTAACTTGTCCAGAAGACAATTTCACGTGAGCATAGCCGCTTTCTACTGCCATTAATTTAGCTGAAGAACCAGCAGATCTTGCAATTTGACCACCTTTTCCTGAAAACATCTCAACATTATTTATAATAGTCCCAGAAGGAATATTTTTCAACATCATTCTGTTGCCAGTTTGAATTGACGCGCTTTCGGAAACTATAATTTTATCATCCTTTTTTAATCCGTCAAGAGCTAATACATATCTCTTTTCTCCATCAGCATAAGCAATCAAAGCGATAAATGCGGTTCGATTTGGATCATATTCAATAGACTGAACCTTAGCTGGGATATCAAACTTATTCATCTTAAAATCGATTATCCGGAATCTTCTTTTCGCTCCGCCTCCTCGATGTCTTACTGTAATTTTTCCAGCACTTCCTCGTCCCACTTTTCTCGTCATTTTTGAAAGCAAACTTTTCTCAGGATCTACTTTGTCCAATGTGGAAAAGTCATAGCCCATCATACCTCTTCTTCCTGGAGATGTTGGTTTATATTTTTTCAATGCCATATTATTCAATATTAAATCACAATTAAAATTATTACTTGGCTTCACCTATCAAATCAATTTTATTATTCTTTGCCAACTTTACGATTGCTTTTCTATATCCACTCCTCATACCAGCCCTTCCCTTAACTCTTTTTGGCTTGGTAGGAACATTAATAATATTAACATTCAAGACAGAAACACCGTATAAATTCTTTACTGCTTTTTTGATTTCCGACTTATTGGCCTTAGCAGAAACAACAAAAATATATTGATTATCGCCAGAAAGATTGAAGGCTTTTTCTGAAACATGAGGTCTAACTATAATATCGTAATAGTGACTAGGCATTTTCTCCGCAGCTTTTTTCTTTACTTTAGACACTTTCGATACATCTTTTTTCGCCTTTACAGTCTTGTCTTTTTTGACATCAGCTTCTTCTTTTTTAGTAATTTTATTTAAAATTCCCATAATTTTATATTATTAACTCTATAATTCAAATTTACGCTGATAAATAAGTTTCTTTGATTTCATCAATCCCTTTTTTGTTAATTACCAAATTTTTACTTTTCAAAAGATCTGCAATGTTCAAAGAGTTACTGGCAATCATTGCTGTATTAGGAATATTTTTGATTGATTTGAAGATATTACTATCTTTTTTATCAAATGAAAATAAAATTTTTCCTTTTACTGATAATTTGTCTATAACACTGCTCATTGACTTTGTGGAAACCTTCTCTAATTTTACATCATCCATCACAATCAATTCATTATCTTTCAATTTTGAAGACAAAACCATAAAAAGAGCTTTTGTTTTCATTTTCTTATTTATCTTTTTACTGAAATTTCGATCGTTAGTAGGTCCAAATGTAACTCCTCCACCTTTCCAAATCGGAGATCTGCTTGAACCATGTCTTGCTCTTCCTGTTCCTTTTTGCTTCCATGGCTTTTTTCCACCACCTCTAACTTCTCCTCTGTTTTTGGTATCAGCCAACACTTGTCTTGAATTTGAAATATGAGCTACATAAGCTTGATGAACCAAATCATCATTAACTTTCAGCCCAAAAATTTCTTCTGGAAGATCCATTTCTCCTGACTCTTTTCCTTCAATATTATAAACTTTAACTTTTGTCATATATTTTATAAAATTTATTTTACACTCTTATTTAAATTGCAGAAACTTTTACTAATGAACCTATGTTTCCAGGAACCGAACCCTTTATCAATAACAGATTTCTTTCTTTATCAACTTCAACAATTTTTAGTCCTTGTTGAGTAACTTGATCTCCACCCATTCTTCCGGCCATTTTCTTTCCCTTGATAACATGTTGTGGAAATGCGCTTCCGATAGAACCACCTTTTCTATTACTATGTTTTTGTCCATGAGAGGCTGGACCACCTTTAAATCCATGCCTTTTCATAACTCCTTGAAAACCTTTTGACTTTGAAACTCCGATAACGCTTACAGCATCACCTTCTTCAAATACCGAAACATCAACTTTATCGCCGACTGTATATTCTTCTTTGTCATCTTCAGTTCTGAGTTCTCTAAGATATCTAAATTTGCCCAAATCTTTCAAATGACCACTAAGAGGTTTATTTATTTTTTTCTTTTCCAAAAATCCAAGCTGAACTCCACTGTAATTGTCTTTCTCAGTCATCTTTACTTGAGTAATTGTACATGGTCCCGCTTCAACTAATGTCACAGGAACTACTTCTCTCTTATTTTCATGATCCACAAAGACTTGACTCATTCCTATCTTTTTTCCTAATATAAACTTCATATCTTTAAAATACTTATAAATTTAGCAAACAAAAAAAATCAGATAATTCAACCAATTATAATCGTTTTATCCGATTTCAAATTGGCTAATTCAGTATGCTTAGTACTTCTTACTAGAAATCCACAAATTGACGGAAATTTAGTATTAAACACTTAAACTAGCTAAAACGCTCCATTACTGCATCGTTATATTGTGAAAAATAATTTAACAATATAACGATGCAGTAATATATTTTTACATTTTTATTTCAATGAAAACTCCTGCTGGCAAGTTTAAACTTGTCAAAGCTTCAATAATCTTTGGATTAAGATCAAGAATATCAACTAATCTCTTATGAATCCTCATTTCATATTGATCTCTTGCATCTTTATGTACAAATGTTGAACTATTTACTGTGAACTTATTTATTTCAGTAGGCAAAGGAACTGGTCCTCTTACTGAAGCTCCGTTTCGAAGAGCAGTTTCAACAATTTGTTTTGCAGATTGATCAATAATCTTGTGATCATATGCTTTAATTTTTACACGAATTCTTGGCTTAGATTCGTTTTCCTCAATATTAGTTTTTTCTGGCATTTCGGTTTTTAGTTTGAAATTAAATTGATAATAAAATTCTATTCCTCAGGGTTTTCTTCATTATTTTTTTTCTGTTCACAAACAATTTCTTGAATTAAATTAAACTGTTCATCTGTTAAAGGTTCTTCATCAGCCCTGCCAAAACTACTCCCTTTTTCAACCCCATAAGCACCTTCAACCATCGAAGATCCTCTTTGCATTAGATTAGGATGCTCAATAACAATCCGAACATGCTTTTCTTCACCTGGATCTTGAATAACCTCAACCATAAAATTACAATCCTCTATTCCAAAAGTAATTTCTGGATCAAGTTTTGGTTTATATTTTTTCATCAAGTATAATATTCTTTCTGCAATACCGGATTTAATAATCTTATTTCTCGTCTCTTCTGCACTATTTCCTATTTCACTTTTATTCTCAATAGTAGGCCTATCCTCAAATCCCATAATTTTAATATAAAATTATTAAAACAAAAAATAAGAAGAGAAACTCTCCTTATTTAACAATCTTTGTCACAACTCCAGCTCCAACAGTTCTTCCACCTTCTCGAATTGCAAATCTCATTCCGTCTTCCATAGCAACCTTTGACATAAGCTTAACAACCAATTTTACAGTATCGCCTGGCATAACCATTTCAGTTCCTTCTGGTAAAACTACATCACCAGTCACATCAGTTGTTCTGATATAAAATTGTGGTTTGTATCCAGAGAAAAATGGTGTGTGTCTTCCACCTTCTTCTTTTGTCAAAATATATACTTCAGATTCAAACTCTTCGTGAGGAGTAATTGAGCCAGCAGCTGCAAGAACTTGACCTCTTTCAACTTCTTCTTTCTTAATACCTCGAAGAAGAATTCCTGCATTATCTCCAGCTTGACCTCTATCTAGCTGTTTATTAAACATTTCGATTCCAGTAATAACAACTTTTCTTGTATCTTTAATTCCAACCAATTCTACTTCTTCATTTATATTAACAACTCCTCTTTCAATTCTTCCTGTCACAACAGTTCCTCTTCCTTCAATTGAGAAGATATCTTCAAGTGGCATCAAAAATGGTTTATCAATATCTCTCTTCGGCTCTGGAATTTTTTCATCAAGTGCTTTTACAATTTCAGCAATTGGATTACAGTTTTCACAATCTTCTTTTCCACAAGCACATTCAAGAGCTTTTAAGGCAGATCCTCTTACGATAGCAGCGTTTTCTCCATCAAATTCATATTTTGTGAGCAACTCTCTGATTTCTTCTTCAACAAGATCGACTAATTCCAAGTCATCTACTTGATCAATCTTGTTAATGAAAACAACAATTTCAGGAACACCAACTTGTCTAGCAAGCAAAATGTGTTCTCTTGTTTGAGGCATAGGACCATCAGTCGCAGCAACCACAAGAATAGCACCATCCATCTGAGCGGCACCAGTAATCATATTTTTAATATAGTCAGCATGTCCAGGACAATCTACATGAGCATAATGTCTTGTAGCTGATTCATACTCTTGATGAGAAGTAGCAATTGTAATACCTCTTTCTTTCTCTTCTGGGGCACTATCAATTTCTCCAACCCCTTTTTTTGAGGCCATGTTTCCAGACGCACCAAGACAAGCCAACATAGCTGCTGTTAAAGTTGTTTTCCCATGATCAACGTGACCAATTGTACCAACGTTTACATGAGGTTTTGATCTATCAAATATTTCTGCCATTTTT
>JAGLJF010000024.1 GCA_023142595.1 Minisyncoccota bacterium
CACAAAACTTGATCACGAAATTGAAAGCTACGACAATACTACAGGAGAAATTCAAGCTTGGGTAAAAGTCCCCACAGTTTCATCTTCAACTGACACCACAATTTATATCTATTACGCCAATTCATCCATAACCACTTCTCAAGAAAACATTGCTGGCGTATGGGATGATGGGGGAGCAAATAACTTTAAAATGGTCCAACATCTCAGTGAAGATCCATCAACAGGCGCTCCTCAATCAATAGATTCCACTCAATATAATAATGACGGAACATCAGCTGGAACGATGCTCACGGAAGATCAAGTCGCTGGACAAATCGACGGAAGTTTAGATTTTGACGGCACGGATGATTATGTGGATATGGGGAATGATGGGAGTTTGGATATTACGGATGAGATTACGATTAGTGTGTGGGTAAAAACAATCATTGGAATACAACAAAGTTTCGTTAGTAGTGATGATAATAATAATAGAAATTTTGCATTACAACTTAAAAGTGGTACATTTTTTGCCAATTTTTATCTTTTTAGAGGTGGTTCTTCAGCTGTTTCAAATTTAGAAGGAACAACATATATACCAGACGGAGAATGGCATCATATAGTCGGAACATTCACAAGCGGAAACCAAAAATTATATGTAGATGGGATAGTAGAGGCAACGGGAACTGGTATTGGAAGTATTGATACTGATCCTGTAAGTTTAACTATTGGTGCAAGAGAAAATGGTATGGATAGACTAACCAACGGCCAAATCGACGAAGTCCGTATTTCAAACACAGCCCGCTCAGCTGATTGGATAGCTATAGAGTATAATAATCAATCAGAACCAACAGAGTTTTATTCTCTTGGCATTGAAGAAGTACAAGCTCCTTCTAATCTTTCAGCTTGGTCATATCGAAAAGCAATTACCATAGACAACACCAAAGTCTCAGGAAGTTCAGACCTCGCAAACTTCCCAGTTCTCATCAATCTCCCTACAGACACAAACCTTGCAACAAACGCTCAAGCAGATGCAGATGACATCCTTTTCACAACAAGCTCAACAAACTGGGCAACAGCAACTCAAAACGACAAACTTGCCCATGAGATTGAAAGCTATACTTCTGCCACAGGAGAACTTCAAGCTTGGGTCAAACTCCCAACCCTAGATTACAACGACGACACCACAATCTATATGTATTATGGAAATGGGAGCATTGCGTCTCAACAAAACCCCACTGTAGTCTGGGATTCAAATCACAAAATGGTTCAACATCTCAGTGAAGACCCATCCACCGGAGCCCCTCAATCAATCGACTCCACCCAATACAGCAATGACGGAACATCAGGAGGGACGATGACCAGCGGTGATCAAATCGCCGGAAAGGTTAACGGGAGTTTGGATTTTGACGGGATGGATGATTATGTTGATGCGGGGAACGATGCGAGTTTGGATATTACGGATGCGATTACGATTGAGATGTGGGTAAATCCTTCCACAATAAATGTTAGGCGATATGGAATGCGTAAAGGTGACGCATTCTATTTGATGACGACAGAGAGTGACGGAAAGGTGTTGTTTCGTTTTTGGGATAACTTAGGTAATATTAAAACAACACACGGTGATGTTAATACAATTATCCCCGCATTGAGTTGGTCTCATATTAGTGCAATTTATGATGGTACATATGCGAAAATCTATATTAATGGTGTAGAAAAATACAGTAGTGACGCAGATGAGGGGACCACATTAAATACAGTCGCAGATTACTTGAGGATTAGTGCAAATGAATTCTACGGCTCCATGGACGAAGTGCGCATCTCAAACACCGCTCGCTCAGCTGACTGGATTGCTACAGAGTATAACAATCAATCAACTCCCACAGAGTTCTATTTTATAGGCATTGAAGAAGTACAAGCTCCTTCTAATCTCTCAGCTTGGTCATATAGAAAAGCAATTACCATCGACAACACCAAAGTCTCAGGATCATCAGACCTCACCAACTTCCCAGTTCTCATCAATCTCCCTACAGACACAAACCTTGCAACAAACGCTCAAGCAGATGCAGATGACATCCTTTTCACAACAAGCTCAACAAACTGGGCAACAGCCACTCAAAACGACAAACTAGCCCATGAAATTGAAAGCTACATTTCTGCCACTGGAGAACTTCAAGCTTGGGTTAAATTTCCTACACTAGACTATAACGACGACACCATAATCTATATGTACTACGGAAACGCCACCATTGCGTCCCAACAAAACCCAACCGCAGTCTGGGACTCCAATCACAAAATGGTTCAACATCTCAGTGAAGACCCATCCACAGGAGCGCCACAATCCATCGACTCCACACAGTATAGCAACGACGGAACATTAGGAGGGACGATGACCAGCGGTGATCAAGTTGCAGGAAAGATTGATGGGAGTTTAGATTTTGATGGGACAGATGATTATGTAGATGCGGGGAATGATGGGAGTTTGGATATTACTGGTAGTTTTACTATTGAAACATGGTTTAATCCTACTATATGGAATGATGGAGTAAATGGGGAGAAAACATTAGTTAATAAAAATGATTATAATGGTGGTAATCAGGAAGGATGGATTTTTGGACGGAGATGGAGTAGTTCTGAAGGTATTGAATTTGTTATAAAACACGGTGATGGAACTACTGATGGTTTAGGTAATGTTGGAAATATAGAAGCAATGAAAGGAACGTGGGTTCATGCGGTGGGAGTGTTTAATTCTGGAAATTATATTAAAATTTATATAAATGGAGTTGAGATAGGAAGTGATGATTCCGTACAAACATCTTTTGTTAATACCGATATTAGAAATACAAGAATAGGAAAGCGTTCAGATGGAGGTGCTTATTTCCAAGGCTCCATCGACGAAGTCCGTATTTCAAACACAGCCCGCTCAGCTGATTGGATAGCTACAGAGTATAACAATCAATCAACTCCAACAGAGTTCTATTCTCTTGGTATTGAAGAAGTACAATCTCCTTCTAATCTCTCAGCTTGGTCATATAGAAAAGCAATCACCATAGACAACACCAAAGTCTCAGGAAGTTCAGACCTTTCAAACTTCCCAGTCCTCATCAATCTCCTCACAGACACCAACCTAGCAACAAACGCTCAAGTAGATGGAGATGATATTCTTTTCACAACATCAGCCACAAGCTGGTCAACTGCCAATCAAAATGACAAACTAGCCCATGAAATTGAAAACTATACTTCCGCTACAGGAGAACTTCAAGCCTGGGTCAAACTTCCCACCCTAGATTACAACGACGACACCACTATATATATGTATTACGGAAACGCTACCATTGCGTCCCAACAAAACCCAACCGTAGTCTGGGACTCCAACCACAAAATGGTTCAGCATCTCAGCGAAGATCCATCCACAGGAGCCCCTCAATCAATTGACTCCACCCAATATTCCAACGACGGAACATCAGCTGGATCGATGACTAGTGGAGATCAAGTCGCAGGACAGATTGATGGAAGTTTAGATTTCGACGGAACTGATGATTATGTGAATGCGGGAAATGATGCGAGTTTGGATATTACTGGCAATATTTCCGTATCTGGATGGGTATATATAAATAATATTGACACAGAAGATGTTGCATTTGTGTCAAATATAAAATATGATAGTGGTTTTTTGGGCGGATTCTATTTAGGTGAATGGTATACAAGTAGCACTAGAAGATTTATTTTTCAAATTGGAAAATCAACTGAAGATACATTTGTTCAAGCCATTGATTCAACAAGAAATGTTTCTAATTATTATAATCAATGGTTATATTTAACAGGAGTATATAATGGAACAAATGTTTTACTTTATCTTAACGGTGTTCAAATTAAAAGTTCAGCATATAATGGTTTGAATAGTTCAAATGTAAATGATTTGGTGATTGGTAAACATTCATATAGTAGTAATTATCTCAACGGCACCATCGACGAAGTGCGTGTTTCAAACACTGCTCGCTCAGCTGACTGGATTGCTACGGAGTATAACAATCAATCACAGCCCACAGAGTTCTATTTTATAGGAATAGAAGAAGTACAATCTCCTTCTAATCTTTCAGCTTGGTCATATAGAAAAGCAATCACCATAGACAACACCAAAGTCTCAGGTTCATCAGACCTCACTAACTTCCCAGTTCTCATCAATCTCCCCACAGACGCAAACCTGGCAACAAACGCTCAAGTAGATGGAGATGACATTCTTTTCACAACAAGCTCAACAAACTGGGCAACAGCAACTCAAAATGACAAACTTGCCCATGAAATTGAAAGCTACACTTCCGTCACAGGAGAACTTCAAGCTTGGGTTAAACTTCCCACCCTAGATTACAACGACGACACCATAATCTATATGTACTATGGCAACGCTACCATCACCTCTCAACAAAACCCCACCGTAGTCTGGGATTCCAACCACAAAATGGTTCAACATCTCTCTGAAGATCCATCAACAGGAGCCCCACAATCAATCGACTCCACACAATATTCCAACGACGGAACATCAGGAGGAACGATGACCTCAGGAGATCAAGTCGCAGGAAAGATTGATGGGAGTTTGGATTTTGACGGCACGGATGATTATGTTGATATTGAAACAAATGGACTTGATTCATTAGGTTCTACTTCTCATACTGTTGAACTATGGGCTAAAATGAACGGTGATGGAACAGAAAATAAGTATTGGACTTTGATAGATAAGAATACTAGTGGAGATGGAAATAAGGATATAGCTCATCTGTGGGTTAATTATACTGGAAACAATCAAATTTCTTTAAGAGTTGGAAATGGAACAATACAAAAACAGTCATCTGTTTTTGGAGATATGAGCGATAATAACTGGCATCATATTACTATGACTCATGATGGTTCAAGATATTATTATCTTTATTTTGATGGTATCTTAGCAACAACATTAGATGCTGAAGAAGGCTGGGTTCAATATACAAATACTAGTTATTTAAGATTAGGAGAATGGATAGCTTATCACAATCATTTCAACGGCCAAATCGACGAAGTGCGTATTTCAAACACAGCTCGCTCTGCTGATTGGATAGCAACAGAATATAATAATCAATCAACTCCAACAGAGTTCTATTCCATAGGAATAGAGGAAGTACAATCACCAGACAATCTCTCAACTTGGTCATATCGAAAAGCAATCACCATAGACAACAATAAAGTCTCAGGAACTTCAGACCTCACTAATTTCCCAGTCCTCATCAATCTCCCCACAGATACAAATCTTGCCTCAAACACTCAAGCAGATGCAGACGACATCCTTTTCACAACAAGCTCAACAAACTGGTCAACAGCAACTCAAAACGACAAACTTGCTCATGAAATTGAAAGTTATACTTCCGCAACAGGAGAACTTCAAGCTTGGGTAAAAATTCCCACCCTAGACTATAACGACGACACTACAATATATATGTATTACGGAAACGGGAGCATTGCGTCTCAACAAAACCCAACCGTAGTCTGGGATTCAAATCACAAAATGGTTCAACATCTCTCTGAAGATCCATCAACAGGCGCACCTCAATCCATCGACTCCACCCAATACTCCAACGATGGAACATCAAATGGAACGATGACAAGTGGTGATCAAGTCGCAGGACAGATTGACGGGAGTTTGGATTTTGACGGAACGGATGATTATGTAGGAATATCTTCTATTTCGATTGATAAAGATAATGGATCTTTTTCATTTTGGGTTAAAACATCTGCTGATTTTTCAAGTAATTATGGTAGTAATGCAATGATAATTGGAACTAATAGTAGATATTATGATTATATTGGTTTAGTTGGTGATGGCTTGGGAGCTTATACATTAGCAGGAGAAACTAACCTTAACAGTGAATATTTTATTATTAAATCAAATGTTGTTTCCGTCGGTTTATGGAATAATGTTGTTGTGTCTTTAAATTCTGGAAATGTATTAACTTTTTTAAACGGTTCTTTGATAAATGAAGCGACGATTACAAATGATATCATTTTTAGTAGAATTGGTGCAGGGATTACTGATACTTTTTATGGTGGCCAGATCGACGAAGTCCGTATCTCTAACATCGCTCGCTCTGCTGATTGGATTTTGACAGAATACAACAACCAAAACTCTCCATCTACATTCTCTGCTCTCTCATCAGAACAAGTTTATGAAGTAGCTATCACAGGAACTGGAACTCAAACAGCTGGAGCAAGCCAGACGATTACTATCACTGCTAAAGATGTTTTAGGGAGCACCATCACAACATTTACAGGAGATAAATCAGTTATCTTTTCTGGCGCTAATGATTCTCCCAACTCAACTACACCAACTTGTTCCGACAAAGATTCAGCAGACATTGATTTTGGATCTGCGACAACTCTCACTTTCACAAACGGAGTTGCCACCTGCGATCTGAAATTATACAAAGCCGAAGTTGCCACGATCACCACCGATATCAATGATGTGACTGACACAAATCTTTCCGTCACAGTTTCACCAGCAACACTGGAAAACTTTCTCGTTGACGCTCCCGCTAGTTCTGACTCAGGCTCGGCATTTTCAACGACCATTACTTCTCGAGATGTATATAATAATACCACGACAACAGTGACGGGCGACACGACTCTCACTGTCAATCAAAGTGGCATCATTTCTCCAATCACAATTACGAGCGCCAATTTTTCAGATGATGGAATCTACACTGACAATCTCACCATCACTAACATCACCGAACAGCCATCTGCGACAATCACCGCTACTAATGGATCGTCAACTGGCACAGATAATATCTCTATTCTGGGAATTCCAGCAGACCCGACTTCCGCCTCAGCTTCCAGAAATTCAGATACGCAGTTTACCATCACTTGGCAGGATAATTCCACAGTGGAATCAGGATATAAGATTGAAAGAAAAACTGACACGGGTTCAGGCTTTGGAGCATACTCTCAAATTGGAACTGCCAGCGCTGATGCCACTTCTTTTGTCGATAACTCCACCAACAATCCAGCTGACCCACCCCAAGCCGATGAAAGATATCAATATCAGCTCAGAGCATATAACACAATTGGAAATTCAGCGGGATATTCTGAAGACTCTGTTATTCATTACACCACTGCTGGAACTCCATCAAATATTACTGGAACATATGCCAGTGATACTCAATTTTCAGTCAGCTACACCGACACCGCTTCAGTGGAAGACACTCACCGAATTCAAAGATGTTCTAATGCCAATTGCACCGTCACTTATGAAACAGATCTGGGAACATTTGAATCATCTCCTCAAACAGACTCCACAAGCGTTTTTGCAAACTCCCGATATCGTTGGCAAGCAAGATCAGAAACTCCCGATTCTCTTTATTCTGCTTATGCTTCATCTAACTATGAATATACTACTCCGACTGCTCCAATCATTGGAACTCCTGCTTTTGTTTCTAACACTGAAATCACAGTCAATTGGACAGACAATTCTGATTATGAAGACGGATTTCGAATTGAAGTTTCCATTGATGGGGGAGCGTACGCAGAAATCACTCCTGGCGCAAACACGGTGGGAGCAAATATCGAAAGTTATGCCTACACTTCAACTGCTAATCATAACTATAAATTCAAAATCAGATCCCATGTTGGATCTACTGTCACCAATTCAGAACTTCTTTCTGCTTATTCTGATGAATCAACTGAAATTTATACAACCGCTTCATCTCCTACGATTGGAACATCCACTGCTGATTCATCCACAGCGATGACATTCAACTGGACAGACAACTCCGCTTTTGAAGAATCATTCAGATTAGATTTCACGACAGGAAATGGTACAAATGTCGATGACATCACAGCAGACCTTGAAACTTATCAAGTGACAGGACTGACTCCCAACACTCAATACGCAGTTCACATTCACAGCTACCGATCTGACACGGGAGAATCAGACGCTTCTGCAAGTTCATCTGCTCTTTATACACTTGCCAACATTCCTTCAAGCCTATCTTTTGTAGCTGACAGCATAACTCAAATCACAGCTTCTTGGAACGCAAATTCCAATCCAGCAGGAACAGAATATTACATCCAAAACGCTACTGAAGGAACAAACTCAGGCTGGATCGCTGACACCTCTTGGATCTCTTCTTCTCTGGGTTGTTCCACTTTCTATTCTTTCCAAATCAAATCCAGAAACGGAGACCTTGTTGAAACTGCCTATACAACCCTCACAAGCTCTTCAACTCAAGCTTGCGCAGTACTTCCACCAGGAATTTCAAATCCGCCAGCTGAACCAGAGCCGACACCAGAAAATCCAATAGCAGATTTTACTGTAGTAATTAATAATGATGACAAATATTCAAACAGCAAGACAGTGAATTTGAAATTCAACGCTGGATCTGATACAGCCAGGGTGGCAGTTTCAAATACAGAAGATTTTATTGGCGCCGCGCAAGTTCCATATCAAGAAGAGATTGAGTGGGCGTTGTCGGAAGATTGTTTTGACGGTAGAGACGCAGCAGTGCTACGTCTCTACGAAGCGTGCAGTGTTTATACTAAATTCTATACTAAATATGGAGTGGCATCCAAAATTGTTTCCGATGACATTATCCTCGACACTCAAGTTCCAGAATTGATAATCGGCACCGAGCAAGATTTGTATAATCAAGGTGAAAGCATTTTGATTTATGGAACATCAGAACCTTTCGCTCAAATCACTTTCAACCTTAATGATAACTTTATCAGCACAGATAGTGTTGATAATAATGGTTATTGGTCAATTAGACTTGATGATCTTTCTTTGGGATTATACAATCTTGTGGTTACAGCAGTAGATGAAGCAGGGAATGAGAATTCTAGTTTGGTGATTTTTTCTGTAAATGAAATCCTAAAGGATGAACTCCGAGACGATCAAGATAAAGTCCGAGATGATGAAGATGAAATCCTAAAGGATGAATTCCAAGACGATGAAAATGAAATTACAGAAGATGAACTCCGAGATGATGAAATTAAAGAAGATGCAAACGATGTAAATGAAATCCTAAAGGATGAAGTCCAAGACGATCAAAATGAAATCCTAAAGGATAAATTCCAAACAGAAGAAATCATTTCTCAAATTGCTCCAGACTCTATGCAAGGAAATTGGGATCTTGTTTCTCTTAAGACCATGCCTTCGTCACTTTCTCAAGACATTGTTATGATTACCGAAAAATTCCCTAAATTAAAAAGCACTTTTGAAAAGTTGGGAATTGATAAGATGGAAGACATAGACAGATTACAATCAGCAAAGTTCACTCTTTCTCAGCCACAAGAAGATGAAGAAATTCCAACTGAAATTGTTTTTGCCAAAGCTATTGAAAATAAGATTAAGCTAGGAATTAATTTGACGATTAACAAAAAAGGAAATACCGAGCAAGCAATTTATGTTGTCTCAGGTCAGGACATTAAACTATCCGTCAAACCAGAACACGAAGCAAAGGATGTTCAAGGGTACTTAGTCTTAAAATCTAATGGTAAACAAGAAGCATCAGAAATGAGATCTCTTTTGGAAAAGATTAAATCTCTCTCATCTATTTCCCAAGCTCAGGCAAACACAAATATGCAAGAGGAATTTGTGGTGCAGAAGTTTGATTATGAAGGTCCTGACGAAAACGGAATCTACTCAACTTCCATCCAAGCTCCAAAAGTCAAAGGACAATATGAAATTATTACTGTTATTGATTACGAAGACGAAACTCTCGGTTCCAAAGAGTTGAGACTTATCACCGTGGTTGATCCAGAGGGATATGTTTATC
Organism: Minisyncoccota bacterium; assembly: GCA_023142595.1. GTDB lineage: Bacteria > Patescibacteriota > Minisyncoccia > JAHIHE01 > JAGLIN01 > JAGLLA01. Next base: position 9,777 of record JAGLJF010000024.1, read on the forward strand.
GAGTAGAGTCTGATGGAGCTAAGGCAAGAATTCCTGGTGTTATTGTTTCTATTTATGAATTAAATTCTGAAACGAATCAATACGAATTATGGCAAGCAAGAGATTATGAGCAAGTCAATCCTCAAACAACTGACGACACCGGAGAATATTCTTTTCTCGTTCCAGAAGGAACATATTATCTCACTGCGCAAGCTGATGATTATCTTTCATACCAAGGAGATCACTTCAATGTGCGAGAAGGAGAAGGAATACATTTTAATATCGAATTGCAAAAACAAGAAAACTTGTTGGAAAAATATGGTTTCTCTTTAATAATTTTTGTTACTATTTTATTCATTGCTATTGTTGAAGGGAGAAGATTTAGGGTTGTGAAGAAACGGAATTAATTTTATAAAACAGCCTGAAGGCTGGGTTCCACCTAGCGACGGAATTAACCCTTCAGGGTTTCAAATCGTGACAAATTCAAACAGCCTAAAGGCTGAATTCCGAATAAAGCGCAACCTCCAAAAACAGCCTAAAGACTGGGTTCCACCATTAACTCGGAATTAACCCTTCAGGGTTTCAAATCGTTGCAATTTCAAAAAATGAAATCCTAAAGGATAAATTCCAAACAAAAAAATATATTAAACTCACAAAATGGATTCAAAAATTCATCATCCGCCGCATATCTATCAAGATGATTCTATTTATTTTGTTACAGCCAGAACTTATCAAAAAGAAAAAATATTTAACACGGATCAAAAGAAGAAAATCTTGTTTAAAAATCTTTGGAATGAATTCAGCAAAATTGATTACAGATTATATGCTTGGGTAATTTTAGATAATCATTATCATATTGAGTTTAAAACTAGGTTAGGCAGGAATCTGAGCAAGGCAATAAATCTTATTCACGGGAGAACGGCTTTTGAAATTAACAAGATTGATAATAAAAAAGGTAGAAAAATTTTTCAAAATTATCTGGATTACTGTATTCGCCATGAAAAAGATTTTTATCGTCATTTCAATTATATTCATCATAATCCAGTGAAACATTAATATGTTAAAAATCAAGAAGATGTTTTTGATTACAAATTTTGTAGTTATAAAAATTGGGCAGAGAAGAAAGGGAAGGAGTGGATTGATTCTTGCTTCGAAACTTATCCGATTGTTGATTTTACTGCTGGTGGAGAAAAATGAAATCCTAAATTATACGGAATTAACCCTTTAGGGTTTCAAATCGTTGCAAATTAAAAATAACAGCCTAAAGGCTGAATTCCATAAAAACATAATTTACCAACCAAACAGCCTGAAGGCTGGGTTCCATATAAATTTCTTTTATAAATATTTAAACCAATAAAACCAAATAAATGAGAAAACAAAAAATAATTTCTATAGTTGTAATCTTAATTCTTTTTGTAACAACTTTATTTTTCGCAATTAATTATTCACAAACAAAAAAAGATCTTGACCAAACCAAGCTAACCATTACAAATTATCAAGAAAGTGAGAAAGTTATAGATTTCACTGAGCTTTTTGTTGAAGAAGTTCTGAATTCAAATGGAGGGGAAATTGATTTTGAAACAAGATTAAAACTAGAAAATTCAGTTCGTGGATTAAATAATGAAGAAATTCTTTCCCAATGGAAAAAATTTATTGACAGTGAAGACGAAATAGAAGCGCAAGGAATCGTTAAAGGATTATTAAATATGTTGGTTGATGAGATGAGGGTGAAGTAGTGATGAGCGGAATGAAATCCTAAAGGATAAATTCCCAATTGATGATTCGGAATTTACCCTTTAGGGTTTTATATCGTTGCAGTTTCAAAAAATAAAATACTAAAGAGCTTGTGCTAAATTTAGGAATAAAATCCGGCTCTTGACAATATTTTTAGGTTGTATATAATGAATTTATATTTGAATCCAAGTCAAAATTCAATTTTTATGATTTATAAAGTCATCAAGTAAAAGGGGATATTCTTTAATGCCTGCAGTGTTTGCTGTTTAGGCTTGTTTTTGTGTCTTTGAAAATTATTTCTTCTAAATTTTAGAAATTTTTAATAAAAAAGTGTTCTTTTGTGTTGTTTGTTATATTTAGAGAACGCGCTGATAATTGTTAGATTGTCCAGCGTTGTTTATACTTTTATAATTACCATTAGTATCAATTGTCATCCTCAGCTTGACTGAGGATCCAGAATAAACCGAGATAGATGATAATTTAGGCTTGATACAGCCAAAAGATACTAATCCTAGATTACCGCAGGAGTTTATGCTGAATTAATTTCAGTGCGGGAATGACAAACAAGTTTAATATAATGTATAAAACTATTTTTAAAAAGTATAGGAAGCGCTGTAAAATCTTATAAATAAACTAATAAATCTTTATTTTTATAATTTGTTTTTTGAGTTAAATCCTAGATTCCCTTCTGCAAGGGAATGACAAAAACTGCGTTTTCAGGAGTTTCTTAATTTATTTTACTGATAAAAAATTTGTCATTCTGAATGAAGCGATAGCACTGAAATAAATTCAGCATAAACTTCATAAAGAATCTCGCGAGAAGACTCATCTTGTGTCAATTCAAAATTCAGCGAATATAAACTCGGGATTCTTCGTCGTAAACTCCTCAGAATGACTGTTTGTCTAATGCATTTAAAGAATAATACACGGAAAATGACAAAATTACGTTTTTAAAGGTTTTTAAAATAAATATGATAAATTTATTTTCTTAAATAATCAACTTATTTTTATAAAATATGTCAATGCTTACAACCAAAGACGCGACAAGCTTAAAATCAAACAGAAAATTTTTTCATGAAACAAAGGATGTGCTAGACTATCCATATCTTATAGAATCTCAGCTTATTTCTTATAATTGGTTTATTGAAAAGGGGTTGAAAGAGCTTTTGAAAGAAGTTTCTCCTATTATCAGTTTTAACAAGGAGATGGAAGTGGATTTTGTTGATTATTATTTAGATAAGCCTAAATATGACAAAGAAACTGCGAAGAAGAAAAATTTATCTTTCGAGGCACCTTTGAGATGTCGAGTTAGATTGACTCACAAAAAAACCAACACAAATAAAGAACAGGAAATTTATTTTGGAGAATTCCCGCTTATGACAGAGCGAGGAACTTTTATTATCAACGGAGTTGAGCGAGTTGTAGTAAGTCAGCTTATCAAATCTCCTGGAGCATTCTTTTCGATTTCTTCAGAAAAAGAAGATAAAAAATATTTTGGCGCAAAAATGATTCCAACCAGGGGAGCGTGGCTTGAAGTTGAAACAGAAGCGAGCGGTGCTATTTTTGTGAAAATTGATAAAAAAAGGAAGGTAGCCGTGACAGCTCTTATACGAGCTTTTGGTGTTGATTCTGATGAAAAACTTTTGGAACTTTTTTCTGATGTAGACACTGGAGAAGTAAAGTTTATTGAAGAAACTATCAAAAAAGATGTTTCAAAATCTAAAGCAGAAGGATTTATTGAAGTTTATAAAAGAATTCGACCTGGGGATCTTGCTACAGCTGATAACGCTAGACAATTAATTGAAGGAATGTTTTTCAAATTTGATAGATATGATTTGGGAAAAGTAGGAAGACATAAAATCAATCAAAGACTTAATGTTGACTTGGAAGATACTGTTGAAAACAGAGTATTCCAGCCCAACGATTTAATTTTGGTTGTCAAAGAATTGATAAAGCTTAATAATTCTTCAAATGCAGTTGGCGATGATATTGATCATCTTGGGAACAGAAGAGTTCGAACTGTTGGAGAATTGATTCAAGAAAGATTTCGTCTTGGATTTATGAGAGTTGAGAGAAATATCAAAGACAGAATGAGTACTGTTGATGTGAACACAGTTGTTCCTTCTCAACTTATAAATACCCGACCTCTTATTGCGGTTATTAGAGAATTTTTTATGTCTTCACAGCTTTGTCAATTTATGGATCAAGTTAATCCTTTGGCTGAACTTGAGCACAAAAGAAGATTATCTGCTATGGGACCTGGAGGTTTGACAAGAGAAAGAGCTGGATTTGAAGTTCGTGATGTTCATAGAAGTCATTATGGAAGAGTGTGTCCGATTCAAACTCCTGAAGGACCGAATATTGGTTTGGTGGGACATCTTGCCTTGTTTGGAACCGTGAATGAATATGGATTTCTAGAAACTCCTTATCGAAAAGTTAAAAATGGAAAAGTTTCTAACGAGATTATTTATCTTGATGCTACGGAAGAAGAAGAGGCAATTATTTCTCACGCTAGTGTTCCTTTTGACGATAATACAAAAATGTTTACTCAAAAAGAAGTTCAAGCAAGAATCAAAGGTAGGCCTGGAATTGTTGAAGCTGAAAAAGTAAACTTTATGGATGTGTCCCCAAATCAAGCTATTAGTGTTTCAACTTCACTTATTCCTTTTCTCGAACACGATGATGCGCATAGAGCTTTGATGGGTTCGAATATGCAGAGGCAGGCTGTTACTTGTATTATTCCAGATTCTGCTGTTGTGGGAACTGGGCTTGAAAAAAAGGCGGCGGTTGATTCTGGTCATGTTCTAGTGGCTGAAGATAGTGGGGAGATATTAGAAGTCGATGGAGCTCATATCAAAATAAAGCTTGCAGATTCATCCACAAAAACTTATAACCTTTCGAGTTTTGTTCGATCAAATTCTGCTACTTGTATGACTCAATATGCCAGAGTACAAAGAGGTCAAAAGGTCAAAAGAGGTGACGTCTTGGCTGATGGTTCTGGAACTCAAGATGGAGAGATAGCGCTTGGTCAAAATTTATTCGTGGCTTTTATGCCATGGGGAGGATGCAACTTTGAAGATGCTATTATTCTTTCACAAAGAGTTGTTGAAAATGATAGATTCAGTTCAATTCATATTGAAGATTTTTCTATAGATGTTCGAGATACAAAACTAGGTCCCGAGGTCGTCACAAGAGATATTCCAAATGTTGGAGAAGATAAATTGAAAGATTTGGATGAAGATGGAATTATCAGAATCGGAGCTGAGGTTCGATCTGGTGATATTTTGGTTGGAAAAATTACTCCAAAAGGTGAAAGTGATTTGACTGCCGAAGAAAGATTACTCAGATCAATTTTTGGAGAAAAAGCAAGAGATGTTAAAGATACCTCTTTATATTTGCAACACGGAGAGCAAGGAAAAGTAGTTGATGTGAAGATTTTTTCAAGAGATCAAGGAGACAAGCTTTCAGCTGGAGTGATAAAGAAAATTCAAATAAGTGTTGCACAACTTCGAAAAATTCAAGTTGGTGACAAGTTGGCAGGTCGTCATGGAAACAAAGGTGTGATTTCGACAATTTTGCCAATTGAAGATATGCCATATCTTGAAGATGGAACTCCTGTTGATATCATTTTAAATCCTCTTGGAGTTGCTTCTCGTATGAATATCGGACAAATTCTTGAAACACATCTTGGATGGGCAGCAAGTAGGTTGGGATACAAAGTCGCTTGTCCGTCACTCAATGGTGTGACTGAAGAGCAGATCAAAGGCGAGTTGAAAAAGGCAGGACTTCCAGAAGACGGAAAGGTTCAGCTCTTTGATGGAAAAACAGGAAAATCTTTTGAGAACAAAACTACTGTTGGAATTACATATATTATGAAACTGAACCATTTGGTTGAAGACAAGATTCATATGCGTTCTATCGGTCCATATTCTTTGATAACTCAGCAACCGCTTGGTGGTAAAGCTCAATTTGGTGGACAGAGATTTGGAGAGATGGAGGTTTGGGCGCTTGAAGGTCATGGCGCAGCTCATACTTTGCAAGAAGTTTTGACTATTAAATCAGATGATGTACTTGGAAGATCAAAATCTTATGAGTCTATTATTAAAGGAGAGTCCATCAAAAATCCTCATATTCCGGCATCATTTCATGTTTTGGTAAATGAATTGAAAGCCTTGAGTTTGAGTGTGGATTTGATGGGAGTAAAGCAAGAAGATGTTGTTGAAGAAGCTGAAGAAGAGATTGAAGATGAAAGTGATAAATAAAATTTAGTTTAGCAATAAATTTTATAACAACAGCCTGAAGGCTGGGTTCCACCTAACGACGGAATTACCCTTTAGGGTTTCATATCGTTCCTATGCACATCTTTTACAGCCTAAAGGCTGAATTCCACAAAAGCACAATTTCCCAACCAAACAGCCTAAAGGCTGAATTCCGAAAGTTGCAACTGCGCAATAATATCCTAAAGACTGGGTTCCGAATTATATAAAAATTTATATTTAAGCAATAATATTTAATTTATGTCAAATATAAGCACAAAAGTTGAGGACTTTGAATCAGTCAGACTTAAGATTGCTAGTCCTGAAGAAATTTTGAATTGGTCTACGGGAGAAGTTACAAAACCTGAAACCATAAATTATAGAACTCAAAGACCTGAAAAGGACGGATTGTTTTGCGAAAAAATATTTGGACCAACAAAAGATTGGGAGTGTTATTGTGGAAAATATAAAAGAATTAGATATAAAGGAATTGTTTGTGATAAATGTGGGGTTGAAGTGACAAAATCCATTGTGAGAAGAGAAAGAATGGGACATATTAAATTGGCTGTTCCAATTTCACATGTTTGGTTTTTGCGAGGAGTTCCCTCAAGTGTTGGGCTAACACTGAATATGTCCATTCAAGATTTGGAAAAAGTCATTTATTTTGCAAGTTATTTGATTATTGATGTGAACGAGGAAGAAAGAAAATCAATTGCAGATCAAATTGAAGGTGAGTATAAATCAAGAGTTAAAAATGGAAAAGCTACTCTTACAATACCTGAAATCAATGAAATCAAAGAAGCTCGAGACAAAGCAAAGGAAGATCTTCGAAGTATAAAAAAATTCAAGGTTATTTCTGAGCTTGAATATAGAAATCTTTCAATGAAATATGCTTCCGTTTTTAAGGCCAATATCGGAACTGAGGCTATCAAGAAAGCGTTGGAAACAATTGATTTGAAGAAAATTTCCAGAAAATTGGAAAAAGAAGTCAAGGAATTGCCAGAGTCTTCAATGCAAAGAAAAAAGATGATGAAGAGATTGCGTTTGATTCACGGATTTATAAAAGCCAGCATAAAACCAGAATGGATGTGTCTTTCTGTTATACCTGTTATTCCACCAGACCTCAGACCGATGGTGCAGTTGGACGGTGGAAGGTTTGCAACATCAGATTTAAATGATTTATACAGAAGAGTTATCAATAGGAATAATCGTTTGAAAAAACTGATTGAACTTGGAGCTCCAGAAGTGATTTCTCGAAATGAAAAAAGAATGCTTCAAGAAGCTGTCGATGCTTTGATTGATAACAGCGCCAGAAGAGGTCAAGCAACAATGGCCGCAACTGGAAAAAGAAGACAACTTCGATCTTTGGCAGACATGCTTAAAGGAAAACAAGGAAGATTTAGACAAAATCTTTTGGGAAAACGAGTTGACTATTCTGCGCGTAGTGTTATTGTGGTCGGTCCAACTTTGCGATTAGATCAATGTGGTCTTCCTAAGAAAATGGCCTTGGAATTATTTAAGCCTTTTGTGATGAAAGTTCTTATTGAAAGAGATTTTGCTTATAATGTTAGGAGTGCCAATAAACTAATTGAGCAAGGAATTACAGAAGTGTGGGGGATTTTGGAAGAGGTTATCAAAGGCAAATGTGTATTATTAAATCGTGCTCCTACTTTACATCGACTCGGAATTCAAGCCTTTCATCCAATCTTGATTGAAGGCAAGGCAATCCAAATCCATCCTATGGTTTGTAAAGCTTTTAATGCTGATTTCGATGGAGACCAAATGGCCGTTCATCTTCCTTTGACAGAAGAAGCGCAGAAAGAGTCTAATGAGATGATGCTTTCTTCAAAGAATTTACTTAAGCCAGCAACTGGTGAGCCAATCGTTACTCCATCTCAAGATATTGTTCTCGGTTGTTACTATATGAGTAAATTTATTGACAAGGCAAAAGGAGAAGGAAAAATATTTGGTTCTTTTGATGATGCTGTAATTGCTCATGAACTTGGAATGATTGATCTTCGAGCCAAAATTAAACTTCAAAATAATTCGTGGTTAGTGTCCAAAAAAACGAAATCAAAGGATGTAGAATCTTTTATAGAGACTTCTGTTGGTCGTATTATTTTTAATCAATCGTTACCTGAAGAACTTTTGTATATTAACAAAGTTATGGATTCTGGTGCTTTGAAGGCTTTGATTGCTGATTCTCTTGATAGACTTGGAGAAGAAAAAACTGTTCTTCTGGTTGACAGAATAAAATCTCTTGGATTTAAATATGCGACTAAATCTGGTTTGAGTTGGGGAATGGATGATGTGAAAATACCTCCTTCAAAGGACAAACTTTTCAAAGAAGGAGATAAGGAAATCGACAAACTTCGAGAACAATATGAGGACGGTTTGTTGACAGAAAACGAAAGAAGAGTGAAATCAATTGAAATTTGGAATGACATCAAAGATAAAATCGGACAAGAAATTCCAGGCACTATCGGAGAGGAAAGTCCAGTGGCATATATGATTAATTCTGGAGCAAGAAGTAATTGGGCTGTGATTACTCAGATGGGTGGTATGAAAGGTTTGGTTGTGAATCCATCTGGAGAAACAATTGAACTTCCGATCAAGAGTAGTTTTAAAGAAGGGTTTAATGTGTTGGAATATTTTATCTCAACTCATGGAACCAGAAAAGGAATGGCGGATACTGCTCTTCGAACTTCAACTGCAGGATATCTAACAAGAAGACTTGTTGATGTTGCTCAAGATGTAATTATTCATGAGGTTGATTGTCATGATGAAGAAGGAACAGAAGTTGTAGCAAATGAACATCTTGATATTGGACGAACAATTTCTATGAGACTTAGAGGGCGAACTGCCTTAAAAGATATCAAGGATCCAAAAACGAAAAAAATGATTGTCAAAGCTGGAGTTCAAATTCATAAAAAAGATGCCGATGCAATTGAAAAAGCTGGAATTGAAAGAGTTTGGGTGAGAAGCATTATCAAATGTAAGGCTAAAAGAGGGGTTTGTCAGACATGTTATGGATATGATCTTGGAAAGAATAGACTTGTGGAAGTTGGACAAGCTGTGGGAATTGTGACAGCTCAAGCTATTGGAGAACCAGGAACACAGTTGACGATGAGAACATTCCATAGTGGAGGGGTTGCTGGAAAAGATATTACCCAAGGTCTTCCTCGAGTTGAGGAAATATTTGAAGCTCGAGTTCCAAAGGGCAAGGCCTTGATTGCTGAAGTTGATGGAAAAGTTCAAGATATTGAAGAGACAGCAGATTCAAGAATTATCCACATTAAATTTAAACCTAAAGTAGAAGAAATTGTTGACAAGGAAAAAGTCGAAGATGTCAAAAGTTATGTAATTGACAAAGATACTTCAATTTTGGTTAAAAAGGGAGAACTTGTATTGGCAGGGCAACAGCTCGTTGAAGGACATGTTGATATTCATGAATTGTTTGAATTAAAAGGAGTTGAAGCTATACAAAAATATATTATCAAAGAAATACAACAAGTTTATACTTCTCAGGGTGAAGGAATTGATGACAAGCATATTGAAATTATCATCAGACAGATGCTTTCTAGGGTAAAAGTCAAAGATTCAGGGGACACAAATTTGCTGATTGGAGATATAATTGAGAAAGCTCAATATCTTGAAAACAATGAAGCAATCGAAAATGAAAACAAGAAAAATAAGTCTGTAACGGATAAGATTAAAGAAGTTTCAACTGTCGAACAACTTTTACTTGGAATTACAAAAGCGTCTTTGACGACAGAAAGTTTCTTGTCTTCCGCATCGTTTCAGGAAACAGCTCGAGTTTTGATTGGTGCTGCTACCACTGGAAAAGAAGACAAGCTTCGAGGCTTGAAAGAAAATGTAATTATCGGAAGATTGATTCCGTCTGGAACAGGATATTTCAGAAATATTGATAAGAAAGAAGAAAATGCGAGTTAATTTAAGATCTAGGAATTAACGAAAGCGACATTATATGATGTCGCTTGCAAATAGAACTTTGCGTAATAAAAAAACAGCTCTTGAAAAAAGGCTGTTTTTGTTTCGGAATCTACTCTTCGTGGTTTCAAATCGTAAACACAAAAAACAGCCTAAAGGCTGAATTCCATATTATTAACACAAAAAATCTTAAAGAATAAATTCTGTCGAGTGCAATAAAATATCATAAAGAAAGATTAGTTTTTAGTAAAAGGCTACCTTTCTTTTTTTGCCTAAGATGCGATTTTAAGCTATAATGAAAAGGTAAAAAATAAGGAAAAATAATAATATGGCAAGAAAAAGAAGAAAAAGAAGAAATTATAATAGATTCTCATTTCGAATTTCTGCAATTGAAATTAGCGATGAGGTAAAAAAAGATGTTCTGGCGATATTTCTTTTTGCTTTGGCCTTGATCAGTGTTTTGAGCTTTTTAGGTTCGGCGGGAGAATTAGGAGAAAAAATCAATTTAGGACTAAAATTTTTATTCGGATACGGATTTTTAATATTTCCTTTAGTCTTGATTTTTTGGGGTTTAAAAATGATAAAATCAGAAGATTTTGCTGAAAGTAAAACTGCTTTTTTAGGGATGGCTTTAATGACTATTTCTATTTTGACTTTCGTTCATACTTTTTATAATATTGAAGTTGTATTTGAAATTGCAAAAGAGGGGAAGGGCGGTGGAATAATCGGGGCAGTTTTTGCATGGATGATGCTTATCTTCATGGGCAAGTGGGGGTCTCTGGTAATTGTATTCGCAATGTTTCTAATTTCGTTGTTGTTGATTTTTGATATATCGTTCGCAGATCTTTTAGGAAGAATTAGGTTTACCAGAAGAGATAGAAAAGGGAATCATAAATTAAATAAAAAAGAATCAGAAGAGGATTTTGAAGATGAGAACGAAGTCGAGGATGAGGAATATGAAGAATACGAAGAAGATATGGACGAAGACGAAGATAGTGAAATTAAAATAAACATAGCGGGTCAGCGTCAAGAGAAAAAAGGTATCTTTTCTTCTTTAAGTGAAAAAATTAAGAAGAACAAAAATGAACCCCAATTTTCAGTAAAAGCTCTTGAAGAAAATGTTGAGAATAATGAAGTAGCTCTTGATGAAGAAGAAAGTGATTTTGATGAAGAGTCGGATGTATCTGAGCAGAAAAAAAATAATTGGCAAATTCCACCACTTAGTCTTTTAGATGGAAAAGATAGCGATCCTACAAGTGGTGACATAAAGGGAAATTCAAATATGATAAAAAGAACTCTTTCTGAATTTGGAATAGAGATTGAAATGGGAGAAGTTAATGTTGGTCCTACCGTTACTCAATATACTCTTAAACCTGCAGTTGGAATAAAACTAAGTAAAATAGTTTCTTTGCAGAATGATTTGGCATTGACTTTAGCTGCTCGATCACTTCGAATTGAGGCTCCGATCCCAGGAAAATCTCTAATAGGTATTGAACTACCTAATCAATCTGTGGCGATGGTTCGATTGAAAAATATGTTAGATTCACAAGAATTTCACAATAGAAAAACTAATTTGAATATTATTCTAGGAAGAGATGTTTCCGGAAGTCCGATTATAGCTGACCTTGAAAAAATGCCTCATTTGATGATTGCTGGATCAACTGGAAGTGGAAAAACAGTTTGTATTAACACTCTTATAACAGGTCTTCTCTATCAAAATACTCCTGATAATCTTAAGTTTATTATGATTGATCCAAAGAGAGTTGAGCTTACTCCGTATGACGACATACCTCATCTTTTGACGCCCGTTATAACAGATCCTGACAAAGCTGTTAATTCTCTGAAATGGTCAATTAAGGAAATGGAAGATAGATATGAAATACTATCTCAATTAGGATGTCGAAATATTGAATCTTATAATAATGCCGTCAGAACAAAATATAAACAAAGAGAAATTTTGCCATTTATTGTTATCGTAGTCGATGAACTTGCAGACTTGATGACAACGCATGGCAGGGAAGTGGAGTCTGCGATTGTTCGTCTTGCGCAAAAATCAAGAGCGGTGGGAATTCACATTGTTCTTTCAACTCAAAGGCCTTCTGTAGAAGTTATCACGGGCCTAATTAAAGCTAACATAACAAACAGGATTGCTTTTCAGGTTGCAAGTCAAATTGATTCAAGAACAATTCTTGATATGTCTGGAGCTGAAAAACTTCTTGGAAGTGGAGATATGCTTTTTCTTTCAGGAGATATGAATAAACCAAGAAGAATTCAAGGGGTATATATTTCCGAAGAAGAAGTGAAAAAAGTCTCAGAATTTTTGGGCAAACAAAAAGAAGAAGATATCGAATATGATAAAACTATAATAGAAGACAGAAAATCACTCGTTGGCGTATCTGCTGAAAGTGGTGCTGTTGAAGATAGTTTATATGATGAAGCTGTTAAATTAATCAGAGAATCAAACAAAGCTTCTGCAACTTTTTTACAGAGAAAATTGAGAATAGGATATTCTCGAGCAGCTCGTCTTTTGGATATAATGGAAGACCAAGGTATTGTAGGTCCTTCAAGAGGAGCCAAACCACGAGAAATTTATGTTGCAAGTCAAGATGAATATGAAGATGATTCATATGACGAAGCAGAAGAATAGTAATTTATATTAGACAATATAATTTATATCAATATGTCAGCTAAATTCAAAACCATAAAAGTAAATACGAATACGACAGTAGGGGAATGCTTCAAAAGAAGACGAGAAGAAAATAATGTTTCTCTCAAGGAGGTTAGTGAAAAATTAAAAATTAAAAAGAGTTATCTTGAAGATCTTGAGGAGAATAATTATAATCAGTTGCCACCAGATGTCTATGTTAAGGGGTTTATAAGAGCCTACGCTGTTCTTGTTGGTTTTAATGCTGAAAAAATGGTTGAACTGTTCAGCAAAGAGAGGACTGTCAACAATAAAATCATCAATAAAAATAATCCGAAAGAAAAGGTTTATAAACATAGCAAATTTTCAATTTCAGAATATCTAACCATAACTCCTAAACTGATAACAGTTTTAGTTACTCTGCTTGTGCTATCAGTCGTTGGATATTATTTATGGCATCAAATTAGTTCTTTTAGTTCAACTCCGTATCTTATTGTTTCAAGTCCAATAGCTGATCAAATATCAAAAGAACCGGAAATGGTAATCGCAGGACAAATTGAAAAGGATGCAACTTTGAAAATAAATGGCAAAGGTGTTTATGTGAATTTTGAGGGATATTTTCAAGAGACGATAATTTTAAAGCCTGGTAATAATGTTTTGGTTATCGAGGCTACTAATAGATTTGGAAAAGTTGCAAGTGAGACAAGAAATATAGTTTATGAAAAAAAGCTAGAAGATTTTATCCCATCTGAATTTGAGATAAGAGAGAATGAAACGATTGAAGAAGATAATATTTTTCAAAAAGAGGATTTAGATTTTGAGGGAGAAATAGAATTTATTGGACCGTAGGGAAAGAATGTCGACATCTGAAGATTGTCTTTTATTTCGGAGTTCGCTCTTCAGGGTGTAAGGTTTATGGGTTAAAATCCAAATAATTAATAACTAATTTTTAATAAAAATTTATGGCAAAAGAAGAAGATAAAAAAAATAATGAAAAAGGTGTAAGTGAAAAAAACGATAAAAGGGAAAAGTTGGTTAATGAAACCTTGGAGGAAATTAAGACTAAGTTTGGAGAAGGGTCAATTATGAAACTTGGTGAAGCCAAGGCAATGGATGTTGAATTTACTCCAACTGGTTCAATTTCTCTTGATATCGCTCTTGGTGGAGGAGTTCCTCAAGGAAGAATAATTGAAATTTATGGTCCTGAGGCAAGTGGAAAGACAACACTGTCTTTGCACATCGTTTCGGAGTTGCAAAAAAAAGGTGGAACGGCTGCTTTTGTTGATGCTGAACATGCTCTTGATCCAGAATATGCTAAAAAAATTGGAGTAAAAACAAAGGACTTGATTATTTCTCAGCCAGACAGCGGAGAACAAGCTTTGGAAATTGTTGAAGCTCTTGTTCGGTCAGAAGCTGTGGATTTGGTTGTTATTGATTCAGTCGCAGCTTTGACTCCAAAAGCTGAAATTGAAGGTGAAATGGGTGCTTCTCATATGGGACTTCAAGCTAGGCTTATGAGCCAAGCACTTCGAAAATTGACGGGAATTGTGCACAAATCAAATACGACTGTCATTTTCATCAATCAAATCAGAATGAAAATTGGAGTTGTCTTTGGAAATCCAGAAACAACTACTGGAGGAAATGCCTTGAAATTTTATTCATCTGTTAGAATTGAAGTTCGTAAATCTGCTCAAATCAAGCAGGGTGATAATATCATCGGCAACAGAGTGAAGGTGAAAGTTGTCAAAAACAAAGTTGCGCCACCATTCAAAACAACTGAATTTGATATTATGTACAACGAAGGAATTACTTATTATGGCGATGTTCTTAACACAGGTGTGAAATATGGTGTATTGAAAAGGGGAGGAGCTTGGTATAATTATGGTGAGCAAAAACTTGGTCAAGGATATGAAATCAGTCGAAAATTCCTCAAAGACAATCCAAAAATTGCTAGTGAAATTATCAAGAAAATCAAAGAAGAGGTCAAGAAAGAAGTTGAGATTGCGCAGGGATAGATTGATAATTTAAGGATTATTTGTTTTTGCTTTATTATTTTTTTACATTAATATAAAAAAATGATTGTAACTAAAGAAAAAATAAAAAATATTGCAATTAAAGTTAATGTTCATCCAATCCATATAAAAGTCTATATGTCTAACTTTAAAGATGTTTTGATTGAAAATGTTGAAGATGATTTTAAAAGATATGTAGATGAAAATCCAAGACCATTTGTGAAATGGGTTGGCGGTAAAAGACAGTTGTTAAAACAATTTAGAGATATGGATTTATATCCTCCAGATGATTTCGATCCAAAAACTGCTACATATTTTGAGCCGTTTGTTGGAGGTGGAGCAGTATTCTTTAATTTACTTCCCAAGAAAGCAATCTTGTCTGATATGAATTTGGAATTGGTGACGACTTACAATGTAATCAAAAATGATGTTGAAGAATTGATTAAAAATCTTCAAAAACACAAACTTGAAAATGATAAAGAATATTTTTTGAAAATTCGAGCGCAAAAAATTGAAAAACTTTCTGACACTGAAGTTGCCGCACGATTTATATATCTCAACAAAACTTGTTTTAATGGAATGTACCGAGTGAATCGAAGCGGAGGATTTAATGTGCCGTTTGCTAATACAAAAAATCCTCTTATTTGCGATATAGATAATTTGAGAAAAATAAGTCTGGCATTAAAAAAGACAAAAATATTATATCATGATTATAAAAAAGTTTTGCAAAAAGCGAAGAAAGGGGATTTTGTATATTTTGATCCACCATATTATCCCGTGAACAAAACATCAAGTTTTACAAGTTATACCAAAGAAGGATTCTTGGAAAAAGAGCAGGAAGAATTGCGAGATGTTTTTGTGAAGCTTCATAAAAGAGGATGTTTTGTTATGCTTTCAAATTCCGACACTCCTTTTATAAATAAATTATATTTTGGGTTGGATAAGAAAATTAAAATTCACAAAGTTTATGCGGGGAGAATGATTAATTCAGACGCGACAAAAAGAGGGAAGATTAAGGAGGTTGTTATTATTAATTATTAGTACATGAAACAAGCTATTAAAATAGAATCAGTTGATTTATTCTGTGGAATAGGTGGCTTGACTTATGGTTTACAAAAATCAGGTATTAATGTCATTGCTGGTGTTGATAATGATAAGACATGCAAGTTCGCTTATGAGAGAAATAATAAAGCACCGTTTATTAATGCGGATATAAAACAATTTAATTCAGAAAAAATAAAAAAACTTTACAGTAAAGATGCAGCCAAAGTTTTAGTTGGCTGTGCACCATGTCAGCCATTTTCATCTCATACATATAAAAATAAAAGTAAAAGTTGTGATTCAAGATGGGATTTATTAACATATTTTGGAAAGATTATAAATGAAACCCTTCCAGATGTCATCTCAATGGAAAATGTACGAGGTATCGTAAAAACAGATATATTTAAAATGTTTTTGAGTGTGCTTGAAAAAAATAATTATCATGTTGATTATAAAATAGTATATATTCCTGACTATGGGGCTCCACAAAATAGAAGTAGATTAATTTTATTAGCTTCTAAGTTAGGAGAAATACAAATACCAAAACCAACACATACAAAAGATAAGTATATAACTGTAAGAGATGTAATTAAAAATTTACAACCCATTAAGGCTGGTCAAGTCTCAAAAAATGATTCATTACATAAGGCAAAAAACCTTTTAGATATTAATTTGCAGAGAATAAAACAATCAAAACCAAATGGGACATGGCGTGATTGGGATAGAAAATTATTGCCAACATGCTATCGAAAGGAAAGCGGACAAACCTATTCGTCTGTATATGGTCGTATGGATTGGGATCGTGTTTCTCCGACTATAACAACGCAATTTTTTAATTATGGATCTGGGCGTTTTGGACACCCGACACAAAATCGCGCGCTTTCTTTAAGGGAGGGAGCTTTATTACAAACATTTCCAGAAGATTATGATTTTGGAGAAGTAAAGAATATGACAACAATATCAAGACATATTGGAAATGCTGTGCCACCTGTATTAGGTGAAGTTATTGGCAGAACTATTAAAAAACATTTAAGTAAATATTATGGAAGAACAAAATAAACCATTCCAGTTTGAAATTTCTCTAAGTATCTTGAATCATTTAGGTAGAAATTTGTATAGAAATTTTATCACAGTACTTGGCGAAGCAATTTCAAATTCTTGGGATGCTGATGCAGAGAATGTATGGATTTACATTGATAAAGAAAATAATAATTTTGTTATAAAAGACGATGGAATTGGAATGAGTGCAAGTGATTTTCAGGATAAATTTTTAACAGTTGGATATTCAAAAAGAAAAAAAGGTGGCATGAAATCGCCATCTGGTAGACCTTTTATTGGCGCAAAGGGAATAGGTAAATTGGCGTTACTTTCTTGTGCAGGAAAAATAAGCATTATATCAAAAATACCTGATTCTAGTTATGTAGGTGGCGTGATAGATAATGTTGGTCTTGATAATGCAATTAAAAAAGAAATGAAGCCAGACCAATATTCACTGAAGGAGGTAAATTTAAAATTATTTTATTTATTTACACAGGAACATAAAAAAGGAACGATAATTTATTTTGAGAAGACAAAAGAAAATGTTAGAAATACAATCCCGTATTTAAAAAAGCTTATAGCATTATATTTTAGATTTTCTTTAATTGATAAAAGTTTCAATATCTTTGTAAATGACGAAAAAGTAACGCTTGATGACTTAAAAGATTTATCAGAATCAACTGAATTTTTATGGAATATTAATAGTCTTCAAGATCCTTATATAGAAACTTTATCAGTACTTGAAAATGAACCAATTAATATTGACAGTAATTTAAATATGAAGGGCTTTATCTCTACGGTAAAAAAACCGAGAGATTTAAAAATTTCCGGAACTGAAGAAAAGATCGGGATTGATTTATTTGTAAATGGAAGATTAAGAGAAAAAGATTTATTAAAACACATACCAACAGCTCGAATTGTAGAAAGCTATATGTATGGTCAGATACATTTTGATGAATTAGATGCAGACGGTAGGGATAGATTTACTAGTAGTCGTGAGGGTGTTGTTGCAAGTGATAATAAATACCAAATACTTCTGAAAGGACTAAAAAGTATAATTATTCCACGAATATTGGATGAATGGGATGAGCTCCGTTTGTCCAGAAATAAGGATGGTGACGATGAAAATACACGAAAAACAAAAGAGGAACGAAGAGCCAGTAGTCTATATAACTTATCATCAAAAGATTATACGAAAGAAGGAAATGCTGAAATAAAGAAATGGATAAAGGAACTACAATTAGATGCAGAGTTTAATATTCCTGCTTATGTTAATTGTTTTTTGTCAGAGAATATTATTCGAAAATATATTAAAGCAAGGAAAGTACCGTTAACCGCTCCTGCGGAAACTGAAATAAATGAATGGAAACCACGTGAGCAACAGCGTAAATCAGAAGCAAATATTAGTTTTGATATTAGAGAACATGATGATGATCTAAGTTATTTAGGAATGGATTCTTTAGCAAAAGTTGTTGACAATAATAAGCACCAACAAGGCACTGCCTCTCTTGTGCGAGATGCAATTGAATTTAAACCAATGAGAAATGCGGTTGGACATACTGGACTGTTGACTGAAATTGCTAAGCAGAGATTAACATTAGTTTATGAAAATATAAAAGGACGATTAAATACATTATTGAATCAAAATAAATAAACTTATGCAAAAAGATTTTAATAATTTTATTTCAACTCTAAAAAACTCAATTAAAGCTTAGAATTATTTTGTTAATTAGGAAAAAGTTTTTAAGAATAATTCTAAACAAACTTAATTATCTTCTTGGTAAAGAAGATTTGAAATCAGAATTTAAAAGATTATACAAAAGTAATCTAGATATTGTAAAATCCTTTCTGTTTTTATTAGCGGTAAGAGAAAAAAATAAAAAAAGAGTATGAAAAATATAAACGATGTGATTCAAAATACTTAAATTATTCAGAAAATAGCTATGCAAAGAGATTTATTAAAAAATCTAGAGGTTATTAGATGGTGTTTTTGTGGTATTACAGAGAAAACTACTATTATTACCTCAAATAAAGAAGAATTAAAAAAAGCAAACATTAAAGAAAAGTTGTGGGGCAACTCAATTATGGGCACAGAAAGTAATAATCAGTGGACAACAAAACTTTGCGAAGAACTTGTTGAAGAAGCTTTAATTATGTTAGGACGAAAAAATGTTAGAAAAACGATTCAAAAAAGTGGTATGTTAAGAAAGAAAAAATATAGTCCAGATTTAGAATGTGATGATTTTGTTTATGAAGTAAAAGGTAGAAGCTGGACTACAACAGGAACCGCAGGAGAGAAAATTTTAGGAGTACCTTTAAAATATGGAGAAGTTCCGAGATTATATGAAAAACCATTACAAATAGTTTTAGTTGGGTATCAGGAATATGAGGCAAGAGATGGTTTTCAGTTTGGTGATTTGCTTGATCCAGACGAACAAACGGATGAATTAAGGGAAAGTTTAGCTTTTTATAAAGATAATGATATTGAGTATATTGGCTTTACTGATATTTTAAAGAAAATAGGTTTTTTAGAAGATTGTTGGAAGAAGAAATAGCTGTGGATAACTGTAAACTAAATAGTTTACATATGTTTTAAAATTTGTTATAATAATTATGTTAGAAGAGGAAATAAAAAAAAGAATGCTTGATAAAAAGATTACTGCTATTGATATTTATAGGCCACTAAAAATTAATAGAGTTAATTTTTATAAAGCAATCAAAACTTCTAACCTAAAAAACAAGTCCTTAAAAAAAATTTTAAATTTTTTAGAGCTTGAAGTGAAAATTAATCTTTATAACAAAAAAAATGAAAACGATAAAACCAAAAAGTGAATTTTATTCGGAAATTTATTTTGTAGATAATTCTGAACATTTAACGGAAAAGCAATGGGATAATTTATTAATGGTGGGAAATAAAAATTGGGATAAATATTTTATACCATTTAAGACAAAACGAGAGTATGAAATTATTAAAAATGTAAAATTAACAGAGTTCGAATTAAAAGATGATATGTTTAAATATATTAAAAGACTTAATTCACATTCTGTTTTAAATTTTTCCCTTGAACATGAAAAGCCCTTTCTTCTTGAGTTAATTTAAAAATATGACTAAAAAAGAAATAAAGTTACATCCAGATGAATTTGATTTAGAGTGTTCGACAGTCTGGTCTTTTCCAAGGCGTGGGAACTGGGCTACTCATAAATCTGATTGGCGGGGTAATTGGGCGCCAGAAGTAGTGAGGAATTTGATTTTGCGTTATTCAAAAGAAAAAGATCACATTCTTGATTGTATGATTGGCGGTGGGACAACGGCTATTGAGGCGAAAATTTTGAATCGTCATATAACATGCATTGATGTAAACGAAGAAGCATTAGAGCGAACAAAAAAGTCGCTGGAGTTTGAAGTAGAAAATAGTTCAAAGCAAAGAATAAAAAAATGCGATGCTCGCAAGATGACATTTATCAGAAATGAAGAAATTGACTTTGTCCTGACTCATCCACCATATGCGGATATTGTAAAATATAGTGAAGGAAAAAATGATGAAGATTTGTCTGGAATTCACGATATTGATGCGTTTTGTGATGAGATTGAAAAGGTGGCGAAGGAATTATATCGAGTTTTGAAAACTGGAAAATATTGTGCGATTTTGATGGGGGATACTAGGCGAAAAAAAATGTATCAGCCACTTGCCTACAAAGTTATGGAACGATTTTTGAAGCAGGGGTTTGAATTGAAGGAAGATATAATCAAAAAACAACATAATTGCAAAGCGACTGGTTTTTGGGTAAATAAATCCAAAGATTATAATTTTCTTCTGATTATGCATGAACATTTGTTTGTGTTTCAGAAGAATTGAGTTTGTAAATAAAATACCTTAAAAAAATATACCGATTTTAAAGTCGGTATATTTTTTTGTTTGATTCGCAGAATTGTTATTTTGCGATATATGGAAGGAGCCCCATAAATCTTGCTCTTTTGATTGCATTAGAAATTTTTCTTTGATGCTTTGTGCATGCCCCGGTTCTCTTTGGTGGCATAATTTTTGCACGCTGAGAAATAAATCTTCTCAGTGTCTGTGGGTCTTTATAATCCACATCTCTCTCTTTTTCAATGCAGAAAAGACATTGTTTTTTCTCTGTTAAATTATTTTGATTGTTCATAGATTATTATAGATTATTTTATTTAGAAGGGGATGTCTTCAATTTTAATTTCATCGTCAGAAGATGGGTTATTGTTTGGAGCGTCTTCTTTTGAGCTTTGATTTGCATTATTTTGTTCAAAGCTAGACTCTTTAGCTGGGTAAGAAGATCCGCCTTCTTGACCTCTGGCTTTCGGTCCCATTTGCATATTTTCAGCGATTATTTCAGTTTTGGATCTCTTAACTCCATCTTGACCATCCCAAGTTCTGGTTTCGAGTCTTCCTTCAAATAATACAATTTGACCTTTGACGAGATATTGTCCGCAAATTTCGGCAAGTTTTCCCCAAGCAACAATGCTGTGAAATTCTACTTTTTCTTGTTTTTCTCCACTATTATTGTTCCAAGTTCGATTAGAAGCAACGCCGATTGAAGCTACGGTTTGCCCACTTGGAGTAGTTCTTGTTTCAGGGTCTTTTGTAACCCTTCCGATAATTATGGCTTTGTTGAAATTCATATTTTTTAGTTAGTTTATAAATTATAAATCTAAATCATTGTGTCTTCAAGAATTTCATCGAGCTTGTCTTCAAGATCTTCAAGTTTTACTTTAGGTTTTTTCTTGCTAGCTGATTTTTTATCTTCCTTTCCGTCTTCCTTAATTTCCTTTTCTTCTTTTACTTCCTTAACTTCTTTCTTTTTTGGAGTTTCGGCCTTATCTTCCTTTACTTCTTTTGAAGTTTTAACTTTCTCTTCTTCAACTTCTATTTTTTCTTCATCAACTTTCTCGCTTTTTTCTTTTTCTTTCTTTATATCTTCTTTTTCAACTACAACTTTTTTCTTTGTTGTTGTAACAGGAGATTTTTCCTCAGCTCTCTCAGCTTTTCGCGTCTTTCTTTTTTCTTTGTCAGCTTTTTCTTTGTCAGCTTCTTTGTCTTGTTCAGCTTTTTTTCGCGCAAATAATTTATGTAATAATTTCAATTGTTCTTCATTCATTGGATCTGCTTGAAGAATGAAGTGTCTGATTATCGTTTTGCTCATTTTCAGATAATAATCAATTTCTTTAAGACTTTTTTCTTCAGCACTAAAATTAAAAAGACAATAGAATCCAAAACGATTTTTTTCGATAGGATAGGCTAACTTTTTTTTGATAACTGGAATGTTTTTCAGCTCTTCGGACCCTTCTTCTTTTGACATTTCAGTTTTAGACAAAAAAGGATGATCAAGTAGTGTCACAAGTTTTTTTGCTCCCATTTTTTCAATCTCTTTTTCAACTTCTAAAAAAGTAGATTTGATTTCCGCACCTGTCATATTTGATGGCAGGATATACAATAGTTCGTAATTTTTCATTGATTAGTTGTTATATTTATTAAATTTGTGTAATTTGACACAAAAAAGACAGATATATATGGACCTTTGGATGTATTTTTATACACCATATATCTTTAAGTACTTATAAAATAGCACAGAGCTTTGGTTTTGGCAAGTAGGAACTTTTTAAAAACAAAAAAGTCATTCTGAGCGAAGCGAAGAATCCCGCAGTTAGTTTCGTAAAATTGTAATAAATACAGAAAAATTTGTTTATTACGAGAGTTTGATTGCTGGAGCGGGTTTGCAACCCGTTCCTTTTGTTTTTAAGTTTCATTATAATTAGTGAAGTAAAAAAACATTTTGAGAGCTGGTTTGAGAACCAGCTCTCGCACAAAGGTAATAAAATTAAAAGTTAAATAAGCTGTGATTAAATAAAAATTTATTTTTTAGCAATAATTATCATTTTTTTTATTTCATATAAACAAACAGCAAATAAAAATGGTATTGATTTGATTCCAATAAAATACCATATAATGCCAAATATTAATGTATAATATATTAAAATCGCTACTGGATTTTCATCTAGTTCTTGATCTATTTTGTTAAAATTTTTTGTCATAAACTTTATAGTTATTTATTTTATTAAGTTAGTTTTATGTGAGTAAAATGTTTCTGTCATCCTGAACTTGTTTCAGGATCTTTTATGCGTTAGGTTTTGTCTTCATTTATTTCACAAAATTAGATGTAATAGGATGGTAGATTCTGAAATAAATTCAGAATGACATTTTATAACAATCTAATAATATAGCAATTTATATTTTAAATTCAATTACATCTCCATCTTGCACGATATATTCTTTGCCTTCAGTTCGCAAGAGTCCTTGGTCAATGGCATTTGACATCGAACCGGAATCTAATAATTTCTGCCAATTAATAATATTGGCGCGAATGAATTTTTCTTCAAAGTCTGAGTGAATTGCGCTGCCTGCTTGTGGGGCAGTGGAATCTTTTTTAATCGTCCAAGCATGAGTTTCAATTTTTCCTGTAGTAATATAAGTTATTAATCCAAGTAGCTCATAGCAATTTTTCACAAGGTCATCAAGACTGGAAACATTTTCATCAAGATCTGTTTCATTTTTAAATTCTTGTACTTCCTCAGGTGACAAATCCATTAGGTCAAGTTCAAATTTGATTGGAATAAATAATTTATTTTTGATTTCTGGTAAAATTGAATTTTCTTCAATTTTTTGATCTTCGTTCACATTAACAACATAAAGAATTGGCTTGTTTGTGAGAAGTTGCAGACCTTTGATAACTTTTTTTTCATTTTCGCTTAGCTCAACGCTATTAGCAAATTTTTCATTTTCAAGAGCTAGTTTATATTTTTCCAGAACATTTTGAAGCTCAATTGCTTCCTTTTTTCCTGCTCTTACATCTCTTTGAATTTTTAATAAGCCCTTATTTATTGTTTCTAAATCAGCTAAAATCAATTCAAGATTAATTGTATCAATATCATCGCTAGGATCGATTTTACCACCAACATGAATGATGTTTCCGTTTTCAAATCCACGTACAATATGAACAATCATATCGACTTCACGAATGTTGGAAAGAAATTTGTTTCCCAATCCTTCTCCCTTATGAGCATCTTTGACAAGTCCTGCAATATCTACAAACTCGATTGCAGTTGGAATGATTTTCTCCGTTTGTGAAAATTCAGCTAGCTTGGCTAATCTTTTATCGGGAACTTTGACAATTCCGACATTGGGGTCAATGGTACAAAATGGATAGTTTGAAATATCAATTTCTTTCTTGGTTATTGTTTTGAAAAGAGTTGATTTACCGACATTCGGCAAGCCTACAATTCCTACTGAAAATCCCATGGTATTAGTATTAAATAATTAAGTTTTATTTTCTGTCATTCTGAATTTATTTCAGAATCTTTGTTAAATTAGATTTTAGCTTATACTATCTACACAATGCTTTTAGGTATAATACATTCGTTGTTTTAATTTATTTAACAAGCAGTCAACAATTTATAGGCTAGTTTAAGTGTGATAGAAGGAAGATCCTGAATCAAGTTTAGGATGACAGAATTTAGATATATTTTATCAGTAGACTAGGTAATGTCTGCGGGAATAATAGTCCCTTATTCTCTCCTAAAGCTTACTTTAAAATCTTAGTTAGGTCAATTTAGATTAAAATATAAACAAAAAAAGAAGGAATGAATAAACCAGTGAATGAATGGCTTATTAATCCCTTCTAACTAGAAACGCTACGGCTAATAGCCCAGCTATGGCGAAGATAGCCTCGAATCCTGGCTCGTCGCTTTCTGCAGTGCTTGTTTCCGTACTATTGATTTTTGTGATATTCGCATTTTCTTCCGCTGTGACATCTGTTGCTGTCGCAGTTGTTATTGTTAATATCAATATTATCAACAATACTATTGATGTTTTTATTTTCAATTTCCTCTCTCCTCTTGGAATTTTACGATATTATAAAGATTATCATAATATATCACTCTGTCAATATTAATTATAATTTGCTCTTCCAAAATCTTATATTTCTGCTATAATAAAAGCATAAAAAATTAATAAAATAACTATGATTGACTATTTTGAACAATTAAACCAAGCATTGGGTATGTATACAGGAATAACAATTGCTTCGTATATTGTGGCAATACTTATTCTTGTCGTCTTTTTTATTCTAGCTCAAATCACAAATTTTCTATTTAATAAAGTATTCAAGGTTTTGACTGCAAAAACAAAAAATAGTACTGATGATAAAATAATGAAAATATTGAATATGCCGATATTTTATTCGGTCGTTCTTTTTGGTGTTTATCAGTCTTTTAGTTATATTGGTATATTGAGTAATTTTTCAGATGATTTTTCAAGAATTATAAAATCTTTTGCGATTATAATCTGGATTTATGCAATATCAAAGCTTGTTAATGTAATAATTTCTGAAATTGGATTTAAGTTTGCAGAAAAAACAAAATCCACTCTTGATGATGAACTTATGCCATTGTTTCAAAAACTAAGCAATATTGTTATTATTTTTGCTGGAGTAATGTTTTTGCTTAAAATGTGGAATATTGATATTACACCTCTTTTGGCTTCGGCTGGTATTATGGGTTTTGTGATCGCTTTTGCCGCTCAAGATACCTTGGCTCATTTATTTGGAGGAATTTCTATTTATTTTGACAAACCTTTTCGCGTAGGTGATCGTATTCAATTGGATAGCGCAGAATATGGAGATGTTTTGGAAATTGGAATCAGATCAACGAGAATCAAGACCGTTGATGAAACAGTTATTGTAATTCCTAATAGTATAATTGCAGGTTCCAAGATCATAAATTATAATCAACCAGCAGCAAAAATTAAAGAAAAAATAATCATAAAAGTTGCATATGGGTCTGATGTTGATAAAGTTAAAAAGATTCTTTTTGATATTATGAGAGAAATAGATGAAATTGAAAAGGATCCAGCTCCTGATGTTTCGCTTACTGAGCTTGGAGACTTTTCCTTAAATTTTTTGATTGTAGCATGGGTTGATAGTCCTAAAAAGAAATTTACTGTCAAGACCAAGATAAACGAAGAGGTTTATAATAGGTTTAATAAAGAGGGTATAATAATCCCTTATCCAACGCAAGATATATATTTAAAAAATAATAAAAAATAATATATGCAAGCAGTAATATTGGCGGCTGGAAAATCTACTAGGACCTATCCTTTAACTTTGACTCGTCCAAAACCTCTTTTGAAAGTGGCTAACAAGACAATTATTGAGCATAATCTTGAGCAACTTTCTGGACTTGTTGATGAAGTGATTATTGTTGTTGGTTATAAATCTGAAATGATAAAAGATTTTCTAAATGATAAATTCGGAAAAATTAAAATCAAATATGTTGTTCAAAGCGATGTCATTGGAAATGCCGATGCTTTGAAGCTCGTTGAAAAAGAAATCAAAGGAAAATTTATTTTGATGTTTGGTGATGATTTATATAGCAAAAAAGATATTAAAAATCTTCTAAGATTCGACAATGCTATTTTAGCTCAAAAAGTAAAAACCCCCGAAAACTTTGGAGTTTTGAAAATAAATAAAAATATTTTTTGTGAAGTTGTGGAAAAGCCAAAAGAGTTTATTTCGGATTTGGTAAATATTGGTTGTTTTGTTTTTTCCAAGAAAATTTTTGATGTTTTGTCTGAAATTAAACTATCGTCAAGAAATGAATATGAACTAACTGATGCTTATAACTTGATGGCGAAAAAACATAAGATATATGTGGTTCAGGTAGAGGATTATTGGCTTCCAATTACATATCCGTGGAACTTATTAGAAGCAAATGAATATATTATAAAAAATAGTAAGAACAGTAAGAATAAAAAAGTTGTTATTGAACAATTTACGACTGTCGGTAAAAAGGTTTTTGTCGGTAAAAATACTGTTATTAAGTCTGGTAGCTATATTGAAGATGGGGTGATAATTGGTAATGATTGTAAAATAGGACCAAATTGTTATATTCGTCGATATTCAACAATTGGAAATAATTGTCATATTGGGCAATCTGTAGAAATTAAAAATTCGATTATAGGAGACGATTCAAATGTCGCACATCTTTCTTATGTTGGGGATTCTGTTATTGGAAATAATGTTAATTTTGGAGCAGGGACCGTCGCTGCGAATTTAAGACACGACGGTAAAAATGTTAAATGTATGATAAATGGTAATTTGGTTGATTCGGGCAAAATGAAATTAGGTATTTTAGTTGGTGATAATTGTAAAATAGGAATAAATAATTCTTTTTATCCGGGAGTAAAAATTGATTCAGGATTTATGACATTACCAAGAGAAGTGATTAAAAAAGATTTAATACAAAATAATTTTAAACAATGAAAATAATTCTAGATTTTGACGACACTATATTTAACACGTTTCGAGTAATGCAGGAGTTTCGAAAAATTTTTAATCGTCTCGGTTTCACAGACGATGAATTTTGGAGTGCTTATCAGCAATGCAAGAATAATATTAACGATTTTAATCCTGATATTTTTTTGGATATAATAGGAAAAATAAGGCCTTGCGATAAAAATAAGGCAAAAGAAGGTATGCAAAATTTAACCGAAAAATTTAGCAATTATATTTTCTCAGATTTTTTTTGTTTTTTAAACATTGCAAAAAAAGAAGAATTAATTCTTCTTTCGCATGGTTTATCTGATTTTCAAAAAAATAAGATTGAAAAATCTGGTATCATTCCATATTTTAGTGAAGTCATTATTACTTCACGGGACAAGGCAGAAGACATTGAAGAAATCAAAAATAAATATAATGAGAAATTAATTTTTATAGAAGACAAAGCTGAGAGTATTGATAGTGTAAAAAAGAGATTGCCTGAGGTTACAACAATGAAAATAATAAGACCACAAGGAAGACATATCGAAAGAAAATCAGAATTAACGAATTATATAATTCAGGATTTATTCCGACTTGAGGATATAATCAATAATTTAAGAGATTAGTTTATGATAAAAATAGATGAATCAATTTTTAAGGCGTATGACATTAGAGGGATTTATCCTAGCCAACTAGATGAGAAAACTGCCTATGAGCTTGGAAGAGGATACGCAACTTTTATTTTGAAAGAAAATTCAAAAGCAAAAAATATTGTTGTGGGATCCGATATGCGAATTTCATCGCCATCATTAAAAAAAGAATTAATCAGAGGAATTATTGACAGTGGTTTAAATGTAATTGATGTTGGGCTGGTAAGCACGCCCACATTTTATTTTGCAGTTGGTTTTTATGGTTATGATGGTGGAATTCAAGTTTCGGCTTCTCACAATCCAAAAGAATATAATGGATTCAAAATGGTTAAAGAAAAATCATTACCAATTAGCAAGGACACTGGAATCATAGAGATTAAAAATATTATTTTAGATGGCAGTTTTGTAGAGTCAGAGAAAAAAGGAGAAGTAATTGAAAAAGAAAATGTTTTAGACGATCTTGCAGCTGATCAATTTTCTGATTTAGACATTTCAGGAATTAAGAAATTTAAAATCGTCATTGATGCTGCAAATTCCATGGGAGCTCTTGATATGGAGGAATTTTTTGAAAAAGTTCCAGCTGAATTGGTTAGGGTTAATTTTGAACTTGATGGAAATTTTCCATCTCACGAAGCAGATCCTCTTAAGGAAGAAAATCTTGAGCTTCTGAAACAAAAAGTAATTGAAACTGGAGCAGATTTTGGAATTTCGCCAGATGGTGACGGAGACAGATATTTTTTCGTTGATGAAAAAGGAAATTCTCTGAGACAGGAAATTCTCAGAGGCATTATGGCACAAATTGAACTTTCTGATCATCAAGGGGCGACAGTTTGTTATGATATTAGACCAGGAAGAATTACAAAAGACATGATTGATGAAATGGGTGGAAAATCAATTATTACTCCGGTTGGTCATTCTCTCATCAAAGAAATTATGATTAAAAATGATGCAATTTTCGGAGGAGAATCATCGGGTCACTATTTTTATCGAAAATCTTATGGAACCTTTGAAATGCCTTTTGTTCTCGTTGCAAAATTTTTGAAGTTTCTTTCTGAAAAAAATGCACCATTCTCAGAAATTGTGAAGCCATATAAGAAATATTTTCATTCAGGGGAAATAAATTTCAAGGTTGATAGTGTACAAGAAAAAATGGAAGAAATTGAAAGAATATATGGTGATGGAAAAATTATTAAACTTGATGGAGTTACAGTTGAATATCCTGATTGGTGGTTTAATCTACGTGGATCAAATACAGAACCAGTAATTAGACTAAATCTTGAGGCAAAAACCAAAGAAATTATGGAAGAAAAAGTGAAAGAGGTGTCTGGCGTTTTAAAGAAATAGATTTTTGTTATTGTAGATGTTATTTGATTTGTAGACAGAATCTTCTTAAATTCTGTCATCCTGAACTTGTTTCAGGATCTTTATTCTCTTATGTTTAAACAAGCCTATAAATCACTAGTTGTATATTATAGAAAGCATGATTATTATACAGGATATCAAAAGTATTGTGTAAATAATACAAGTTAAATCTTAATTTAACGAAGATCCTGAAACAAGTTCAGGATGACGAGTTTTTAAGTAAATAAATTATAACAGTTAATTGAAAAATTATGATTGGAGCAATTTTATGTGGGGGATATGGAAAAAGACTTAAGCCTTTGACCGACAATGTGCCAAAACCGCTTTTAGAAATCAAGAATGGTTATACAATTTTAGATAAGCAAATCCTGCAATTTAAATATGCTGGAGTAAACAGAGTGGTTTTACTTTGTGGGCATTTGCATGAAAAAATTCAAGAGAGGTTTGGAGAGAAATGGAATGGGGTTGAAATAAATTATTTAATTGAAGACGAACCAAGAGGAACTTTGTATGCTATCAATAATTTGATGGAAAATTTTGATTCTGATAATTATATTATTCGAAATGGAGATGTTGTTTGTGATGCAAACATCAAGGAGATAATTGAAGAACATAAGAACCAGATGATTATGTATATTACGCCACTTGTTTCTCCGTATGGAATAGCGGAATTATCAGAAAAGAAAATTATTGGATTTAAAGAAAAGCCAGTTTTAAATCATTATTTAAATGCAGGAATATATATAATATCAAAAGAATTAAAGACTCTTATTTCGAAATACAAAGAGGGGTCAATTGAAGATTTGATTTTTCCAGAGATAGCAAGGTCCGGATTAATGAATTATTACAAGGAAGACGTTTTTTGGCAGTCAGTTGATTCTATTAAGGATCTAAAAAGGGTTAATGATGAATATAGCAACAAAGAGGATAAGCCTTGGGGATATGAAAAGACGATAGTTTTAACTGATAAATATTTAACAAAAGAATTGTATCTTATGAAGAATGAAGGAACATCTCATCACAAACATTCTAAAAAGGATGAGACCATGCACATTACTTCTGGTGAAGTGTTGATTAAATTTGATGATAAAGAGGTTAGTGTGAAAAAGAACAAGACGATTAGAATAGAACCTTGCACTCCTCATAAAATATTGGCATTGGAAAATACAATTTTGCAAGAATACTCAACACCTCATCCTAATGATACAATTAGAATAAAAGATAAATATGATAGATAATTTTACGACAAGCATTATATTAAAAAGAGCAAATGTTTCTATAATTAGCTATTGTTTGTATCCTTGACAGGAACTATTAAATATAGTAATATTCTTATTAAGTGTGTAATAATTTATACAAAAGCAATGGCAGTTAGATTTCGACAAAAGAATATTGAATTTCTCACCCCTTGTTTTTCTATTTTGAATTCGTTACTCATAAAAAGATAATCTCAATAAAGAGGTTATTTTTTTATGGGCAAAAAAATGTTCATTTACAATTTTATCAATACAAAAACAAAAAAAGGAGGATGAGTAGATGTTATTTTTAGGAATAGATAATAAAGGAGTGGAAAATTTAATTCAAACACCGGGATATGAAGGGAGTATTACTAGGGTAGATGAAATATATCCAAAGTTTGCAATTTTATGTCATTTGACTTGTGAAGGTTGTTGCCATTATCAAGATTTTGAGTGTTGTAATAAAGAGAATATTGTAAATCAAAATTTATTTTTAATTCAAGTAGCTTCTAGAAATTTATTCAAAAAAGAAAATTAATTAAAAACAAATATATATTGGAGGGAAATAAAATGCAGGTTATGATAAATGGAGAGTTGGCGATTATCTGTGGTGCAAATAGTATATTTACAAGAAGATCTTTGCACAAAAAAGACATAGTCATCTGTGGAGGTTATTGCGTGACATGTGATAATCATTCGCAAAATCCTGGATGCAAAATATCAGATATACTTTTGCAAGTGTGTTCCAAGTATTGGAATCATATATTAGTAATAAAGGACTATTAAATTTTAAAGTCCTTTCTTTTTATTTTATATAATATTTTTGTAATTTAAAAAACTCAAGTAAGACTTAAAAAAATATTCTAGGATTGGTGTACATAGTGATAGTAAAGTATGTCATGCGTTGAAGTGTCAGAAAATATAATCTGTCATTCTGGACTTGATTCAGAATCTTTTATGGTGTAGGTTTTATTTACCTATAAATCATAAAATTAGTGGTAGTAGATGATAGATTCTGAAATGAATTCAGAATGACAATCTCTATGTGGGTAAAATAAAAGGACATTGTCGTTAATTAATGCTTCTGAAACAACAAAAAGCTCCAGTCAGGAGACTGGAGGAATCGCTCTTTATTTCACAAAACTATATTTTTTCAAATCCTGTAATGACAAGAAATCTGTAAACTATATTATGCGAGACTTGACCAGCCTTTTAAACCTCCTAACCCCCCTTGTCAGGGGGAACGAGACTTAATTAATTTATAGAGCTCTCAATCGTACCTCATTTCGAGATGACAAATGTGGTATTTTCTACAAAGTAACTCCGATTTTTTCTTTCACTTCTTTCATTGTTTCTTGGGAGATTGCTCTTGCTTTTCCTGCTCCATCGGTCAAAATCTTTTTAACTTCATCTGGATTTTTTTCAAGCTCTTTTCGTCTTTCGCGGAAAGGTTTGAAGTGATTGGCGATATCTTCGGTAAGTGCGTCTTTTAATTCAGAGAATTTTATGGTTTGATTCTTAAATTTTTCAGTAAAGTATTGTTTATGTTCATCGCTTCCGAAATTATTTAAAAGAAGAAACAAGTTACTAATACTCAGTCGATCCCTGTTAAGTTCTTTGTTTTCATTAGAATATGAGCCTGCTTCATTCATTAATAGTAAATACAATTCACTTTCGTGCATGCCACGATTAAAAAGATTTTTTATATTAGTTATATCACCTGAAACCGCTTTCCTCATCTTTTTATTTATAACCTCTGGCTCGTCATTAATTGCAATATAGGATTTTGGTCCGCCTGATTTGCTCATCTTTTTTGTCGGGTCGGTGAGGGACATAATTTTGGGAGTCTCGGTGATCAAGTCTTTTGGTTCGGGAAAAGTCTTGCCGAATTTGTTGTTGAAAAATCTGGCGATTTTTCGAGTCAGTTCAATATGTTGAATTTGGTCTTGTCCAACTGGCACAGCAGAAGACTTATACATCAAAATATCAGCCGCTTGCAAAACTGGATAATCAAGAAGTCCCATATTAATGTTCTTATCTTGTTGTTGAGATTTATCTTTGAATTGTGTCATTCTTTGCAATTCGGCAAGGGGAGTGACAGTGTTGAAAATCCAAGCTAGTTCAGTGTGCTCGGGAACTTGAGATTGCACAGCGATGGTACATTTTTTTGGATCAAGTCCAATTGCCAAAAAATCAAGAGCCAAATCCATAATTTGTTTTTTCTTTTCTTCTGGATTATATTCCCCTGAAATGGAGTGATAATCAGCAATAAAGAAAAAACATTCATATTCGTTTTGTAATTTCACAAAATTTTTAAGAGCTCCAAGATAGTTGCCAATATGCAACTCTCCCGAAGGCTGAATCGCACTGAAAATTCTTTGTTTTTTGATCATGGTTTTATTATTATATATTGAAAATTTTAACTTTGTTTTACTAGATTTTTAACTTTGTTTACATCAATTCTTTGATTATATGCTTTCGTATTTATTTCTTCTTTATTGACGCTTCCTTTTTTCAGCGATGTGCTAACGATAGCACCATTTGCAAATTGAAATATTGTTTTTATATTGTTTTTATCAACTCCGCTTCCTGCGATGATTGGAAAGTTTCCAATTGATTTTCTCAATAATTTTAATTCTTCGACATCTGGTTGTTCCCCTGTCCAATTTCCCGTTATAATAAGTGCATCGGAATGATTTTTAATCGCTAATTTTGCTGAATTGATAATGCTTTTGTCTGATAATAATGTTGAATGTTTGACATGAATGTCAGTTAGAATTGCAATATTTTCAGCATTGATTGATTTTTGAAATTTAATGATATTTTTTGGTTGTCCTTCTATTATTCCGCAATCTGTTTTTACTTTATCAATAAATACTGGAATTCTAACAAATTGAAGATTAAGCACTTTGGCAATAGAAAGTGAAGTTTGATAATCATTCCATAATACACTAATACCCAAGGGTAACTTAGTAGTTTTTCTGATTTTTTCTCCAAGAAAAGTCATGGCGGATATTATTGGTGGATCAACGAATTGTTTGTGTGGTATGTCGTAATTATTTTCTATAACTATTCCATCAATACCTCCATTTTCGAAAGCGGATAAGTCTTTGAGGGCATTCCTTAGAGCAACTTTAAATCCTGGAAAATTATTATAACTCAAAAGAGGAGGGAAATGAATTACTCCTATGATTATATTATTATTATTTTTGAATATTTTGTTTAATTTATTTTTCATAATTTGAGTATATCACAGGTTGTTGATTAAAAAAAGAGGAGGAATTTGCGAAATTCCTCGATTATTTTGGCAAATATTCTGCTATTTTGAGCATTTTTTTATATGCCTCGCCACTATTTTGTATTTGTTCTGCTATCTGATAGCATTCTTTTAAATCGTTGGATTTTTCTCCAAGATAAAATAAAAGAGCTGCGTTTGCCAGAACCATTTGTAGTGGAGCTCCAGATATTTCTCCTTTGAGAATTTTTAAAGAGAATTCTCCTTTACTCATATTCTCAGGAGGAGAGATAGAATAATGACTTACAGGTTTTAATCCAAAATCTTCTGGATAAAGTTTGTATTGTAAAATATTTTCTCCTTTAAGTTCCGTTACTAAGGTTCCTTCCTTACAGATTGAAAGTTCATCTACACCTTCATTACCCACAAGACCTCTTACAAATAAAGCGTGCTGCATATTTGTTATATTTTTCTTGTTAAGAATCAAATATGCTTCTGCTATAATTTTTGGATCAATCAAGTGATTAACTCCTAAAACGCGTCTAGTATGTAATTTAGGATTTAGAGGATTTGTGATTGGTCCCAGAATATCATTCATATGTGGTAGCATTGCAATTTTGTGCGTTTGCAGATGAATATGTTTGTAATTGGGATCAAGCGCTTCGGTGTATCCGAAGTTATGAGTTTCTAAACATCGTTCAACTTTATTTTTCAATGCCATTGTATCTATTCCACAAAGTTCCACAAAGTCAGAGC
Organism: Minisyncoccota bacterium; assembly: GCA_023142595.1. GTDB lineage: Bacteria > Patescibacteriota > Minisyncoccia > JAHIHE01 > JAGLIN01 > JAGLLA01. Next base: position 44,017 of record JAGLJF010000024.1, read on the forward strand.
TTCCATGTCTGCCTTTATCTGCATTTGCTGGAGAACCGTGCTTTAGCATTGGAATATTTCCTGCAGATGCAATTAATGCTGCAATCGTTGATACGTTGGCAGTTGTAACTAAATCTCCTCCCATTCCGCAATTATCCATTGCATACGAAACTTTTGGATTTAAAAACCCTGACTTGGATTTTTCAATATCTTCTTCAAAGATTGCCGCACATATTCCAGCAATTTGTTCAGAAGCATTTCGAGGAAGTATGTGTTCATGATTTTCTCCTTGATTTTTCCAATCATATGTCGCTTTTGTATGAAGAGCACATAGTGCAGAAATGCTTTGAATTTTTGCTAAAGCATTATCACCATTACACCCTTCAAGCGCATAGATTCCTAGCTTATACCCTTCTTTAAAATTAAGAGGTATATTTCTATAAGCATGCTCTTTCAGAAAATGTTTGATATCTATTGTCATCTCTTATTGCCTCCTTTTGTAAAGAACATTTTAATTTTTATTTGTATTTTTGAGAAATAAAAAAACTCCTCATCTTTGAATACATAAAAAGAATTATGTATGCAAGGACGAGAAGTTTCCCGTGGTGCCACCTTGATTGTTTTAAGTTTCTACTAACGAAAAAATCCGCTAGTAAAACGGACCTAAAACCACTTTACCGACTCTGACTCTTGCAAGAGCAAGACGACATCAGCTTATCCCATGATTACGGGGGAAACCGGATTTCCACTCAAATTTTTTCGCAGAAATCATCCTTTCGCAAGATGCGAAGAAACTAGACCCAACCCCGAACAACAAATTCGGGATCTAGTTTATGGATTTTGTGATTATGCAAAGAACATTTATTACTGCGATAAGAATAACATATATTTTTTTTGTGTCAAATAAAAAATATAAGTGGCGAATAGTTTTGCTTTTTTTGCAGTTTGAATCAGAATTTTTTATATTGCAAGAGACGCAACAGTGCTGCGTCTCTACAAGCGAATATTGTTAGAATAGTTTTACACTTCAAGTATAACAGGTAAAATCATTGGTCTTCTTTTGGTTTTAGTAAACAAAAATTGTCCAATTTGATCTCTGATATTATCTTTCACATAGGACCAATTTGCACTATGCTCTGGGGCAGTTTTCTTGTTTACAATTTCTGCAACTTTCGTTTTTGTTTCTTGAATAAGTCCAGTTGACCCTTTCATATAAATAAATCCTCGAGAAATAATATCTGGCGAGCCGACAATTTTTCCAGTTTTACTATCGACGATAATAATTACAGTGAACATTCCATCTTCGCTCATTTGTTGTCTGTCGCGAAGAACGACATTGCCAACATCTCCAACTCCAAGTCCATCAACCATAACATAGTTTGCTGGAACTTTTTCTCGTGAAATTACTGCTGAGTTTCGAGTCAATTCTGCCACTGATCCATTTCCTAAAACAATTGTATTTGCTTTTGGGATGCCAACTGTTTCTGCAATTTGAGCATGCAACTTTAACATAAAATAATTTCCATGAATTGGAATAAAATATTTTGGTTTAATAAGATTAATCATCATTTTCAAATCTTCAATCTGCGCATGTCCTCCAGCGTGAACATCCATCATTTTATAATGTACGACATTTGCGCCTAATCTATAAAGCTGATCTTTGAGACTTTGTACAGTTCTTTCATTACCTGGAACAACTGAAGAAGAAAAAATCACTGTATCATTCTTTTTAATTTGTACGGACCTGTGTTCTTTATTTACAATTCTCATTAATACCGCATTTCCTTCACCTTGCGCTCCCGTACACATCAATGAAACTTTGTCATCAGGATAGTTTTTCATTTGTTCTGGTCTAATCATCGTACCTTTTCTGATTTTCAAATATCCTAATTTATTTGCAATTTCAATGTTTGTTCTCATACTATATCCATCAACAGCAACCTTTCGCCCATATTTTTCGGAAATAGTAATGATTTGTTGAATTCTACTTATAAGTGATGAGAAAGTCGCGGCAATAACTCTTCCTTTTGCTTTCATAATGACATCGTCCAGAGTTTTTTGAATCTCTTGTTCACTAATTGAATATCCTGGATTTTCTGATCCTGTACTGTCTGACATCAAAAGCAAAACATTTTGTGAACCAAGATTAGCAATTCTTCCGATGTCTGCTGGTTTGTCTGTAATCGGACTATTGTCAAATTTGAAGTCCCCAGTATAAACAATAACTCCTTCTGGGGTGTAGATTGCAAGTCCAAGTCCGTCAGGAATACTATGGTTTACATGGAAAAACTCAACTCTGAATTTCCCAAGATTAACCTTACTCTCAAAATTAATCACTTTAATGTTGAGTGGGTTAATATTTGGATAATCTTCATGTTTTTTCTTAATAATCCCAGCAGTAAGTGCCGCTGTATAAAGTGGGGGGTTGCCAATTCTTGGCATAATATGAGGTATAGCTCCAATGTGATCCATATGTCCGTGAGTAATAAAAACTCCTTTAACATTCTTTTCCTTTCCCTTCAGGTAGTTGATATTTGGAATTATATAATCAATTCCTGGCATATCTTCTTCAGGAAATTGAAGTCCCATATCAACGATAATGATGTCGCCATCATATTCGAAGAGCGTCATATTTCTCCCAACTTCCTCAAGTCCTCCGAGAGGAATAACTCGTAGTTTAGTCGTTTTTCTTTGTTGTGTTACTTTTGTAGGATGTGCCAAAGGTTTTTGTTGCTGTGTAATAGGTCTTGTGGGATTTGCTGTTATGGGTTTTTTTCGTAGCACTATTGGCTTTGAAGAAAAGAGAGGGCGTCTTTTTGGTTGTATACTTGTATTATCTTTTTGTATCATATTCATTGTTTAGTTTTAAGTTATTATTCTGAATAATGTCATGCCGAATTTATTTCAGTATTGATTCAGAATTATTGTTGTTTACGATTTAATGTTTTTTTTATTGTGTCCATGTTGTCTAATAAATGGAACTTGCTCTTTAGAGCCTTATAAAGTTTCGTTTATTTAAGAAATCCTGAAAAATGAAGTTTTTGTCATTCCCTTGCAGAAGGGAATCCAGAATTTAATTCAAAAAACAAATTATAAAAATAAAGATTTATTAGTTTATCAAAGCTTCCTTTATAGTTATTTTCTTGAAATCCTAAAGGATAAATTCCGTCAGGATAGTTAGAAATTAAATTTTTTGGGCATAATAAAAATGCGTTTATATTTTTTCTAGATCTGATTATTATTAATTAAATTTGAAGATTATAAATAAATCATTGTGAAGAATTTGATTTACAATCCGTAAAAAGATGTGCCGGAGAGAGGACTTGAACCTCCATGGGATTACTCCCACAGCGACCTGAACGCTGCGTGTCTACCAATTTCACCACCCCGGCTAATTCATAACTGATAATAAAGAACTTGTAACTATTAATTGTTAGCGGAATTTTTCCTTTAGGATTTTATTTCGCATTTGTGATGGTTTTTTGAAGTTATGAATTACTGTTTAAAAGATGGAATTAATTTTTTGAAATCCTAAAGGATAAATTCCATTGTTTTTCTTGACATATTTTAAAATTGTGTAAGAATGTCAGTAGTTTCATTAGTGAAAATAAATTGTCAAAATGGTAATTTAGAAGCGAGAAAATAATTTTAGGAGTGTGTAAAATAATGAAATCAGAACCAACTGAATATTATATAATAGTGGTTCATACAGATTCAAATAGTTTACCCGTTAAAACAGAGAAACATCTCATTCTTAATGAAGAAATTAGAAAAGCTACAATAAATGCATATCTTTCTGCAAGAGGAATTGGAAAAGTAATTTTTACAGGTACAAAATTAATTGAAATTAAAGGAGATTTATTACCATGTTCTGTATGGTGGACATATAATTCCACTGAAATAGAAAAAGAGGTAATTGATTTAGTTCTGGGGGTAATCAAAGAAGTCTCTGGTAAAATACCGGGTCGTTATGAAGTAAGACTAAATGCATAAGGTGAAAATGAAAAATATTTTTTGGTCAGAGAATAATCTGGCTATTTTTTTATTCCCCAATCTCTCCTACAATCCCAAAAATATTTTCTTTACTTTTTTCAACTCCGGGTTGATTGCATGGATTCACTTCTCGGAGTAGGGCAGAGTAGAATGTGACATATTGAAAAAATGCCATAAATTGTCCAATTGTACGTGGAGAAACTTCTTCAAGTTCAAAATTAATTGCTGGGATTTTATTATCTATAACATCTTGCCAAGTTCCTTGAAATTCTGCTTTGATAATTTCTTCAAGTGAGATATTATTTAGATCTTCAAGATTTAGATTTCGACAGGCAATATTTTTTAAATCTTTTTCAATTTCAATTTTTGCTTCTTTATTAGAAAAATTTTCAACTGTGAGAAACAGACCAACAGAGTTTTTTCTTCCTGAGATTAATCTTTGCAAAGTGTGGTGTTGATTTTCTGGCGCTTCGCCTCCGTAGATTGTTTGTCCTAGGCCATTTTTACAAACACTTTCATGAAAAAGCTGAACAATTAGTTCAAAAAATCCAGACAGTTTTTTTGAATAAATTGATAAGAACAAGTCAGTATATCCTAAATTCTCAAGTTTGTCAAGAGTAATGGCAAGTTGCAAAGCCGGATTGCCCTCAATTGATGGTTCCATAGTCCCGCAGGGCTGTGGAACCGCATGTGTAGAATCTTGCATTTTGGGATCCACAGGGCTATCGCCACTATGGAACCCTCGGTTTATATCACACAAAGAATAGATTTCTTTTCCACCTTTGATCATTTCTTCTGTATCAATTCCCACAATTTCAGCTGTCGTCAGAGCTGATTCTGTTAGTCCTGTGAAGCGATCTGTAATTTCAACTTCAGGATAAAAAGAAACATTAAGATTTTTGATTTTTCTGATTTGGTTTAATGTTCCGTCATTATCTTCAGTAATAACCAAAAGGGGATAATCGGCAAAGGCAAAATAGTTAGCGAGAACTTGAATTCTTGTTCCTGACTTGCTTGTCAAAATCACAAGCGTGTCTTCTTTTTTACATTTATTTCGAAGTTCAGCAATATAATCTGGATCTTCAGTGTCTAGTAAAAAAACATTTTTATCGCTCATATTTTTGAGCGCGCTATAAATTCCACGAAAATTTGAAATCGCTCCGCCATTTCCTTCTACAATAATATTTTTCTTATCTTGATATTTTTCTCGCAGAACTTTTAGTTTTTCGAGATCTGGCGTATATTTTGCAAAACGAGGAGTCGGTGTATTTTGAATTTTCTCAATCTTTTCTTCATATCCTTGTAGGTCTGAATTGACTGAAGAGTTGTTGAGATTTAGTTTGAATTTTGAATTTGTCATAAAATTAGATTATTGGATTTTTCCACTCTGTCTCGATAGAGACTTATCAATGTTATTTATTCGTTCTCAAGAGAGTGTAAAATCAAGTATTGATTGACATATATTTTATTTGTGATAGGTTTTAGTTAGTTTTGATGAAAATTAATTGTCTAAATAAAGGCGATTAGTATAAATATGGGAGGAAAATAGAATGAGAGATAACAGATTTCTTATTGTCGCAGTAATGATATTAATAGCTACTCTTGTGACATTGGGAAATATATTTGAAATTAGCTTTGCGGATATGGATCTTTGGGCGTTATTGTTCTTGATATTATTGATCTCGGTAATTTTTGGTATTGGATATGAAGTTGGTGAATCTGAAGGACGGGATAAATCCGAAGGTATGGCGATGAGTATAGCTAAATTGCCAGATGATTCATATAGAGTTACAAGAAAACCTAGTTGTATTCATAGCAATAAAACTGGAATATTTTGTGCCATCAGAGTAGTCTTATTCGATGAGTCAGAGTTTAGCTGGGTCGAAATCACAGAAGATGATTTTCCGGCAGAGAGATTATCGGAGGTAAAAGCACACACTACTATTAAAGTTAAAAATGGTAAGATAGTAAAAGTGTGGTGAAGTGAATTTATAATTCACTTTCTTTTTTTTATTCTAAATTATAAGTTGATGTCACGGGAACTTTCTTTGTGTTTTATTTGGAATAACAAAATAAAGTGTTATTCTGCTAAAATGACCTCACTTCCAAATCCTCTTCGTTTTCATATACCAATTTTCAATTCCATTAAATCGATCAGATGGAATTACAATATTATTAAAATCGGTTTCACGGATTGATTTTCCGTGAACATATAAATAGTTTGGACTATATAGAAAAATAGCAGGAATATCTTTAATCAGTAGTTCCTGAAATTTTTTATATTTTTCAGCTCTTGTTTCATTATTGCTTTCTTGTCGAGCTTCTTCAAGAATTTTGTCGACTTCTGGATTATCATATAATGATAAGTTTAAACCAGTTTCTTTCTTTTGAGATGAGTGCCAGAATGCGAATGGATCTGGATCGTAGTTCAGAATTTGAGCAACCAAGATAGCTTCATATTCTCGCGGTTTGATATAGCTGTCACTAAGTTCATTTGTTTCTGTCGACACTTCTTTAATTTCAACCGCAACTCCAATTTCTTTCCACATTTGTTGAATTAATTCCCCTGTCTCTCGAAGTTCTTTTTGATTAGGAATAACCAAAGTAAACTCAATTTTTACATCTTCTTTTTCTCTTATACCATCACCATCAGTATCAATCCATTCCGCAGAATCAAGAGTATTTTTCGCATGCTCCTGAGCATAGTCATAAATTTTTATATTTGGATTGTGACCTAATAATTGGGCGGGAATTGGGCTATCTGATGGAGATCCTTCACTATTTAGAACTTCCTGAATTAGCCTATTTTTATCAATACCGTGCGAAAGAGCTAATCGTACTTCCTTGTCTGAGAGAGCTTTGTTTTTCGTTTGATTAAAAAAGATTGCAAAATATCTCGGAATTTTTAGTCTATGTATGTTTGAATTTTCAAAATTAATAACCATTTCTTTGTTATCAGGAGAAAGATAGTTTATGCCGTTAATTTCCTTGCGATTGAAGGCCAAAATAACATCTTCTTCATTTTGAAAAAATTGAAAAACTAATTTTTTTATAAAGGGCTTTTGGCTATAATAGTCATTGTTTATTTCAAGCTCAATTGAAATAATTTTCCCTTCCTTGTCTTTGCTTAATTGTTTAAACATATAAGGTCCAGAGCCAACTGGTCTGAAATTATATTCTGCCAGAGGAAAGTTGTTTGTTTTGATCAGACTCCAAAGATGTTTTGGTAATATCCCAAAAGTAAGATTGTTTAAAAAAGGAGCATAGCTATTTTTAAGAATAAACTGGACTGTATAATCGTCAATCTTTTCCGTTCTGATTCCCGTCCAATTTGCTCTTAGACTACTGTTGAATTCAGGATTTTGAATGGTTTGAATTGTATAAATTATATCATCAACCGTCAGTTCTTTTTTGTTATCTCCTAAATCTTTTTTGGAATGCCATTTTACTCCCTTTTTTATATGAAAAGTATAAGTTAAATTATCTTCGCTGATTTCATAACTTTCTGTTAGATCATTAACAAGCTCTCCTTCGGAATCTAATTTTAATAAACTTGAATATATAATTGACGAAAGATCAGAATCGATGTCATTTGTTTGAGCGAGAATCGGATTAATAAATCTTGGTTGTCCAACCATGCCTTCAATATATTCTCCTCCAAAGTTCGGCACCTCTTGAGTATTTTTATAAAAATAAGAAGACGCCAGGTAGGCACTATTTATTAAAATTAAAAGCAATAAAAAATAAACAAGCGTTTTTTGTTTTTTGTTTAAGACATGAAAAACTTTTGTTATTCTCTTGAAAAAATTTATACTTTTTTTCGTAATAATTTTGTTTTAATAGTTATAGAACTCCTGCCATTCTGAATCAAGTTCAGGATGACGAACGAAGCGATAAATTATAATTTCGTAATTTAAAGAAAATAGGAACTTATATTCCTGATTTTTAAAAAAGACTAGCCTTGTATAAATCCATAAAAAGCAGTGCTGAGGAATAATATAGCGAGGATCACTGTGGCTGAAAAAAGGAATTTGTCAAAACCTCTTTTTGTTTGATATACATTTCCTGATCCGCCAAAAGTTTCACTAAGTCCTGCACCTCTGTTTTGCAGTAAAATTGCAAGAACAAGTAAGACAGATATTATGATTTGAACAATTCCAAGTGTTTTATCCATGATAGTTTGATATTAAGTAATTAATATTAAATTTCTGATTTTACAAATATTCTAAAAAGAGAAATAATACTCTATTTTAAAAAAGGGCTAGGAATGGAAAAAAATTGGTTTGTCTGGTGGCGCTCCAAGATCTTTTTCGACTTGCCGACAATCCTTAGGGCTCAGTGGGTTCTCCATTGTCTCCAGTTCTTCTAATAATCGATCTATTTTTTCTCGGTCTGGCTCTTCTTTTTTTGGTTTTTAATGCTTTGACATAGAACTACCTCCTTTAACTAAGAATTTTTATTTAATTCTCTTTTCAGAATACTTGTTGTTAATGTACATTTTAAGTTGTATAAAAGAAATATAGGGACTCCTTGCAAAAGTTAGGATGAAGTCTCATAGGATTATATATTAAATCGTCATTCTGAGGAATTTACGACGAAGAATCCCTTAACTACTTTGCATAAAATTATAAATCAACACAAGATTAGACTTCTCACGGGATCCTTCACTTCGCTATCGCTCGTTCAGGATGACAAACCGAAGAAGACAACAATCTTATTTTTTCGAAAGAGTTCCGATGAAGATATTGACGGCGCTGATGACAATCATTCCCCAGAAAGCGGCCCAAAATCCTGTAATTACCAATTCCTCTACGAAATAGTCTAACAAAAGTAGCATAGCAATGTTTATCACAATTGTAAAGAGTCCAATGGTAAAAAAGATTATTGG
>JAGLJF010000025.1 GCA_023142595.1 Minisyncoccota bacterium
ACAACGCTGGACAATCTAACAAATTAATAAATAAATTATAAAAATAAAACTATGAAAATAAAAAAGAGCAAGAAACTAAAAGATATCTTTTTTGGTTCTGTTTTACTTCAAATCATTTTTTTATTGGCATATAGTGCCAATTTTTTATTAGCGCAAACAACCACAACAACAGATCCAAATTTTACGATTGTCATTAACTCTCCAAGTCCATCCGCAAATATAAGTGGAATATTAAATATGAATGCAAGTGGCATTTCTTCAGACAATCAACTTTTAACTGGGCTTGCTTTTTATCTTGACGATCCAAGCACAACAAATCCAGCAGATTATGGTTTTACAGGAGAAACAAACAATAACACAGACTGGAACGCAACTATCGACACAACTACGATAAATATAAACAATGGAGAATATAATTTATATGCTAAAGGATTTTATAGTGATTATAATTTTGACAATACTCCATATATTAGCACATCTATTCCAATTATTATTGACAATTTAACTATACTACCTTTTATAATCGAGTTTCTAAACACCCCTCTCTCGCCTTTATCTGGAAATCAAACTTTTTATGCGCAAACAAGTAATGAGGTAGATTATGTTGTTTTTAAAGTTATACCTGGCATTGAAGAAGCTGAATATACGCCATACTCAGGAACTCTTGTTTCGGGATATACAAATAAATATCAATTCACATGGCCAACTACCTCTTTTCCTGATGGAACTTATAGTATCAGAGCAATAGCTAGCAATGGAGGAACTATAACTGATGTTTATATTTATAATATGCAAGTTCAAAATACAACATATCAAAATCCTATCTGTGGAGATGGAACGGTTGATACTGGAGAATATTGTGATGATGGAAATAATGTCGGTGGAGATGGATGTTCATATGACTGTATAATTGAAACGACAACAAGTAGTACAGAACCGAACACGACAATCGATCCAAATCAAACCACAAACCCCCTACAAATTACGTCTGTTAACATTCCAACAGGAGAGTTAAGTGGAAACCAACATCTTTGGATTCTTCTCAACCAAGAAGCAACTACAAATTTTTATATTACAGGAGAACCTAATAATATATACGAGACACATAATGGGATATATTATGGACTTTATGATGGCGGACATAAATATTATTTTTATTTAAATACAACCGAAATTCCCAACGGTGAATATATTATTAAATCTGAAGCGACGAACGGAATAGAAACAATTTTTGAAAAAAGAACTATTAATATTAAAAATATAATAACAGATAGCACGGAACCAAATACAACATATATTTGTGGAGATGGAACGATTGACGCAGAAGAATATTGTGATGATGGAAATACTGTTAGCGGAGATGGATGTTCATATGATTGTAAAATTGAAACAACGAATGAGGAAGAACCTAACACGACAATAGATCCAAATCAAACTACAAATCCCTTACAAATAACATCTATTAACATTCCAACGGGAGAATTAAGCGGACACATAATGTTTTATATCTATTTAAATAAATACACAGATAAAAGCAATGTTAAATTTTATATTACGGGAGGTCCTGACAATAACATATTTAGAACATATGACAGTTTTCATAGTGGTAACATAAATGATAGTGAACAATATTATCTTGACCTTAGCACAAATGAACTTCCAAATGGTTATTATAATATCAAAATTACCGCGAATCAACTTTCTGAAACTGATACAAAAATTTCGAATATTACTGTTAAGAATGATTTATACACAACTCAAGAACCTATCTTAAATCAAGATCCAGACACAACTCAAGACATATTGAAAATTAATTTGTTTAATATTCCAACAGAAGCGCTAGGAGGTATTCAAAGAATTCATATAGCCTTAAATAAATATATTCCAAAGGAAAATATTAAATTTTACCTCATAGGCGGACCAAATAATATTAATGAAAATTTTATTGTAAATCATTTTTCTGAATCTGAATATTACACTGAGTTTAACACTACAAAATTTCCTAATGGTCAATATACAATCAAGGCTGAAATAATGGCAAGCACTGAGTCAAAGACTATGTCAAAAATAATCAACATTTTTAACGGCGAAGAAATTATAAGTAATAGCTATCCAGATAATACTTTTGACACTTCATTTATCTCTGAATGTGAAAAAAAGGGAATAACAGATAAAGAGGAGTGTGATAGATATATGAGTATTGATTACGAATGTAGACAAAATAATATTTTAAACTTTGAAGATTGTTCAAATTATTTCAAAACGAAATATTTGGATCCCGAATGTGTTCAACAAGGAATTACAACATTTGAAAAATGCAATGAAATTTTATATACAAGAACTGCTCCAATTGAATGCCAAGATGGTATTACTAGCAAAGAAGAATGTGACAGTCTCAGAAATATGAGATATTTTATGCCTCAAGAATGTATAGCTGAAAATATAACGGATCCAAAAGTCTGTGATGATTTTATGATGAAAAATTTTATGCCTCGTGAGTGTGAAGAAAAGGGAATAACAAGCAAAGAAGAGTGCGATAATCTTATGAGAAATTCTTATCGTGAATTTAACGATATGACTTATGCAGTGAAGCCAGCTATCATTAACGATATGATATTTTTGGAAGAAAGACTTCCTATCGAATGTGAAGAAAAAAGAATAACCTCCTTTGATGAATGTAAAAAATATCTCATCTCAATTAATCTGCCGAAAGAGTGTCAAGAAGCTGGAGTCAATTCAGAAGATGAATGTGAAAAAATAATGTTTGAAAAATATGCTCCTGAAGAATGTATTGATGAAGGAATCTCTGACCAAGAAGAATGTGAAAAGTTTATGTTTAAGAAATCTGCTCCTGATGATTGTAAGGAAGCAGGAATTTTAAACCCTAGGGCATGCGAAAAGTTTATGTTTGAAAAATATGGAGGAATGGAGAATATTCCAGCTGATAAATATCCTTATGAGTGTATCAATGCCAACGCAAAAACGCTTGAAGAATGTGAAACAATAATGACAAAAAGATATATGCCTAAAGAATGTATAATTCAAGGATTTGATAATGAACAAGACTGTGAAACATATCTCAATAAAAAACATATGCCCAAAGAATGTCAGGATGCTGGAGCAACCACAAGAAATGAATGCGACAAAGTTATGTTTAAAAAGTTTGGACCACCAGAATGTAAAATCGCTGGAATTGACGATGAAATTGAATGTGAAGTATTCCTACTTAACAAATACGCGCCGAAAGTTAAGTGTGAAAATCTTGAAGACTGGCAATGCGAGAATTTTATTAAAGATCGACATTTGGGAAATATTGTGGCAAAACAAAACAAATTTCAAAATATTCGCGAAAGGCAACAAGAAATAACTGGAAAATCAATCAAAGTTTCAGAACTGGAAAACGATGTTATTAATGAAGAAAATTCTGTTTCAATTTTAAATAAAGATTTAATATTAAAAATCATATCTGCTCAGGAAAATTTAGTTCTGAACGAAGAAGATATCTTAGTTCAAACCTCCCCCATAGTAATCATGATTGACAGTGATGGAGACGGACTACCTGATGATATTGAAAAAAGAATCGGCACAGATCCATATAAAACCGACAGTGACGATGATGGATTTGATGATTTAACCGAGATAAAAAATGGATATAATCCAAAAGGTGAAGGAAGTCTAAAAAGTGAAATAACTGGAATTGAAAAAGCGATAATTGAAAATCAAACAATTGAACATCCAAAAACAAGTGGAGAAGTTGATGAAAGTCTTGATATAAATAAGATTTCTAATGCAAAAGATGATGAAGGAAAAGAAGCTTCTGGTTATGTTTTATCAGGTAGCTCTAAACCAAACAGTCTTGCAACAATCTATATTTATTCCGACCTGCCAGTTGTTGTGACTGTTAAAACTGATAAATATGGTAACTGGAAATATGAGCTAAAAGAATCTCTCGTAGACGGAGAGCATGAAGCGTATGTTGTAATTAACGACAATACTGGAAAAGTAATAAACAAGAGTAACCCGCTCAATTTCTTTATTAAAGAAGCAAAAGCTGTTTCAGCAAAAAATTTCATCACTCCCGCTAGTGCAGCTATTGAAATTCCAAAAGAATCTGAAAGTTCACTATTCTATTATCTAGTTGCTGCCATTGGAGTTATGGGATTTGCTATTGTAATATTTATGACTTTTATCATCAGAAAAAAGAAAAAAATATAAATTTTATTAACAGACCAATAAAAAAATAAAAGTGAATAAACATCGCTTTTATTTTTTATAATAATTTTTTTCTATGGTATAATATAAATATAACAAATTATAATTATTTAATAATTAATTTTATGAGCATAAAAGACTTTTTCTCAAAAAATAAAGAATCATTCCAACTTATATATGGAGTAATTCTTATTATATTAATACCATTATTAATAGCTATTAACACGATTATAACAATATCAAATTATAATAATAATATTGATGTTTCAATTCAACGCCAAGCTCTCGCTATTGGAAGAACTATTAATACATTGCTAAAAGATGATATTCAAAATTATACAACATTACAAGATAAAATTGAAAAATTAGCGCTAGCGAATCCCGATGATTTTCAAAACATAGAAATTCTTATTCCTGACAACGATAGTTTTAAAGTAGTTGCCTCTCTAGAGAAAGATAATATTGATAAAACGCTTGATTTCTATTATTACTCATTGGCATGGAAACTTGCAGAGAATGAATCACTTGCAACCGATTCACTGAAATTGGCCAATACTGAAGAAGGAAAAAGCATTGTAAAGGATTTGTATTCTTCGGATCGTTTTTGGCTGATCACAATGCCAATGACTGATAAGATGGGAGATAAACAAGCAATTCTTTCGATAAAATTGTCTTCAAAGATAATAGATGATCTCACAATGACCACCAGAAATAATTCCATTTATATTTTAGTAGCAACCATCTTAATTGTTATTTTATTTTTATCAATTGCCATTAAGCTTTGGGACTATGTGCTGTTATACAAAAAAATCAAAGAAGTTGACCGAATGAAAGATGAGTTTATTTCTATCGCCTCCCACGAACTTCGAACCCCTCTTGGAGCGATTAAAGGATATATCTCCTTGATTATTGATGGAACATTTGGAGAAATCAAAAATAAAGAGATGAAACAAAGTCTTGATAAGGTAATGATTTCCACCAAAAGATTGAACGGTCTTGTAAACGACTTATTAGATACCTCCAGAATAGAACAAGGAAGACTTGAAGTTGCTCTCAAAGAAACTAATATATCTCCAATTATCAATGATGTTGTTGATCAACTAAAAATTTCTGCAGATGAGAAAAATTTAATTCTTCAATACGAGAATGCAAATGATAAATTTCCAACTATTTTTGCAGACGAAGAAAGACTAAAGCAAGTGCTTGTAAATTTATTGGGTAATTCAATAAAATATACTGAAAAGGGAAAGATAACGGTTTCGACATATGTTGAGAATAACAAACTAGCAATCAAAATTGCTGACACTGGAATTGGTATGTCTGCCGAAGAACAAAAACATCTTTTTGAAAAATTCCACAGAGTCCAAAATAACAAAACCTTACACATTACAGGAACTGGCTTGGGTCTTTGGATTACAAAACAAATTGTAGAACTTATGAACGGAAAAATTTATCTGGAAAGTATGCAAGATGTTGGAACACAAATTACCGTTGAGTTGAATTTGACAAAGAAGGAATAAACGCATAAATAAGCCATTATTCACGCTATTGACACATAGTTTTAGATATGTTATTTTTATTGTAATATTATAAAGCAAGAAAAGATTCTCATGTTTCATCATGGCATGAAAAAAGAAGAACTTTTGGCATTTTAACCTCTGCCAAAACTCTCTCGAATCATAATTTCTTGTTTTCTTTTGCAAAAAACCCAAAAAGGGTTGTTTTTTTATTTTCAAAAATAGGAAGAAACTCTTCATGAAAGTTAAAGTAAAATCTCATCAAATCATAATTGTTCCTGTTATTCTTGTAGATGTTGTCTAATTCGTTGAAAAATCTAGTTAGATTCTGTCATCCTGAACTTGATTCAGGATCTTTGTTGGGCTGAACTTTAGCTTATATTACATAAACAATACTATCGTATATAAATATAATATGTCTTCTTAATAATATAGTCAGTGATTTATAGACTTGCTTTAATGTATGAAGATAAAGATTCTGAACTAAATTCAGAATGACAAAGTTTTTAAATTTTATATCCATCGATTGGCAAATTTCAAATATTGTGCAATAATTTATATGTAGATTATTATAATTTAAAAAACATGACTCTAAAACTTTATGATACTTTGTCAAAAAATGTACGCGAGTTCAAATCAATCGAAAAAGGTAAAGTAAAACTTTATCATTGTGGACCTACTGTATATTGGACTCAACATATTGGTAATTTGCGAGGAATGTTTTGTGCTGACCTCGCCGTAAGAACATTTCGATATCTAGATTATGAAATAACTCATGTAAGGAATTATACCGATGTAGGACATCTCACCTCAGACGGAGATGAAGGTGAAGACAAGATGGAAAAAGGGGTTCGTCGCGAAGGTTTAAGTCCTGAAAAAATTGCCAAAAAATATATTGATATTTTTGAACAAGACACCAAAGAATTAAATTTACTAGAACCAACAGTCAAACCAAGGGTGACCCAACATATCAGTGATATAATTGAAATGGTGCAAACTTTGGTTGAAAAAGAATATGCCTACACAACAGACTTGGCTGTATATTTTGATGTTTCGAAGGCAAAAGATTATACAAAATTATCAGGACAAATTTTAGAAGAAAATATTCAAGGTGCTGGCAGAAGTGATGTTAGTGATTCGCAAAAAAAACATCATTCTGATTTTGCACTATGGTTTTTTAAAGCAGGAACACATCAAAACGCTTTGCAATTCTGGCCATCTCCTTTTATATCACCACTTGTTGAAAATGGGAATGGATTTCCAGGTTGGCACATTGAATGTTCTGCAATGAGTAAAAAATATCTAGGTAACACCCTAGATGTTCATATGGGAGGAATTGAGCATATTCCTGTTCATCACACAAATGAAATTGCGCAAAGTGAATCAGCAAACGGAATGAAATTTTCGAATTATTGGTTGCATAATGAACATCTTTTGGCTGATAATAAAAAAATGGCGAAATCAGAAGGAACAACATACAGTCTACAAGAAATAAAAGAAAAAGGTTTTAATCCTCTTTCTCTTAGATACTTATTCTTAACTGCTCACTATAAATCTAAACTTAATTTCACTTGGAAAAGCCTTGAGGCCAATCAAACTACTCTCAATAAACTTTATGAATTTATAAAATCTTCCGAGGGAAATAATGGAAAAGTTATTGAAAAATATAATAACAACTTCAAAAAAGCGCTAGAAAATAATCTTGACACCCCTAAAACGTTGGCGATAACTTGGGAAATGATAAAATCAAAAGATTGCAAGACAGAAGACAAAAAAGCGACCCTACTGGAATTTGATAAAGTTTTTGGTCTAAATTTGGATAAAGTAAAAAACGAAGAAATTGAAATCCCTGATGACATTAAAGAATTGATCAAACAAAGAGAAGAAGCAAGAAAAAACAAAGACTGGAAAAAAGCAGATGAATTAAGAGATGAGATAAAAAAAAGAGGACTTGCCGTTGAAGACAAGTCTGTGGAATAAAGCGGTAAATAACTAATTATTCCATTATTATTCCGGTAATATATACATCCCCCCTAAACGTTTTACCTTTTTTGATAATGACTATTTCGCCATCACATTCTGGACATGAAACTATTCCACCATCAGCTCTAATCAATTCCCCCTTTGGACCATGGATATTTCCTTTTGCTATTCTCCCTCTTTGACTTAGCTCTCTTATATAGTTTGCATCTTTTGAATCGATTTCATCTAATTTTGGCTCTATTTCACTCATTTGACCTCTCCATCAAAATCTAATGAAATAATAATATCATAAATAAAATATAATGACAATATTATATTTTTTATTACTGAACAACCTGTGTATTAAAAGAGTATAAATAAGCTATTGATTTAAATAGCTTATTTTTATATACTGTATAGACAGGAACTGGAAACGCAGGGTAATTATAAAATACTATCCTAGCAGAATTTCTCGCAAAAATTCAACCAGTCCTTACACTTTTTATCTTTATTAATTTTTTTATCAAATAAATTATTTATCTTATGCCAGAAAAATCTAAAAATCCAGATTTCAACACAGACAAATTACCTCCTCAAAACATTGAAGCCGAACAATCAGTTTTAGGATCTCTGATGATAGACAAAAACGCCATTATAAAAATTGGAGACCTACTTTCTGCTGAAGATTTTTACAAAAATAGTCATGGAAAAATTTATGAAGCTATGCTTTATTTATACGAACATCATGAGCCAATTGATTTATTGAGTCTTTCTAGTAGATTGAAAGACACTAATGAACTTGAAAAAATAGGCGGTCACAGCTTTCTCGCTTCTCTTGCCAACACTGTTCCAACCGCAGCAAATGTTGTTCACTATGCAAAAATCGTCAGCAAAAAAGCTGTTCTGCGAAAATTAATCGACAACGCTTCTCAAATAATTGTCGATGCCTATAATGAAACAGAAGAGATTGAAAAAACCTTGGACAATGCTGAGCAAAAAATATTTTCCGTTTCCAAAAAACATATCAGACAAGACTTCACTCCTATCAAGCCGGTCTTGGAAGAAGCTTTTGACAGAATAGATGAACTACACAAAAACAAGGGTCAAATGAGAGGAATTCCAACTGGATTTACTGAGCTTGATAATATACTTTCTGGACTTCAAGAATCAAATCTGGTGATTATCGGAGCAAGACCAAGTGTTGGAAAATCATCTCTTGCAATGGATCTTGCACGACACGCTGCTGTCGATGCAAAAGTTCCAGTAGGAGTATTTTCTTTGGAAATGTCTAAAGGAGAAGTTATAGACAGACTTATATGCGCTCAAGCAAATATTGATCTCTGGAAACTCCGAACTGGAAAACTTTCAAGTATGGGAGAAAATGACGATTTTTCAAAAATCGGTCATGCCATGGGAGTTCTGTCTGAAGCTCCAATTTTTATTGACGACTCAGCCAGTCTTAACGTTATGGCAATGAGAACAATGGCAAGAAGACTTCAATCTGAGCATGGTCTTGGAATGATTATTGTCGACTATCTGCAACTTATTGAAGGAAGAAGTAATTCAGATAATCGTGCCGTTGAAGTAAGTGAAATTTCAAGATC
This sequence comes from Minisyncoccota bacterium, assembly GCA_023142595.1. Lineage (GTDB taxonomy): Bacteria > Patescibacteriota > Minisyncoccia > JAHIHE01 > JAGLIN01 > JAGLLA01. Next base: position 9,296 of record JAGLJF010000025.1, read on the forward strand.
GCTCAAAGGACTTGCTAGAGAACTTAATATACCAATCATCGCCCTTTCTCAACTTTCCAGAGGTATTGAATCAAGAACAGACCAAAAACCGAAACTTTCCGACTTAAGAGAGAGTGGATCAATTGAACAAGATGCTGATGTTGTTATGTTTATATATAGAGAAGACCGAGTAAACAGTGAAACAGAAAATAAAAATATCGCCGAAATTTTGGTCGCCAAACATAGAAACGGTCCAATCGGAAGCGTCCAACTCTTTTTCAATCAACAATGCACAAGTTTTCGAAACTTAGACCGAAAGCATAAAGGATAATATTCTAATATATTTAGAAACCTCTGAAAAAATAAAGTTTTTATCATTCTTATACTGAATTGAATTCAGTATAGACGCCGGCGGGAATCTAGGATTAGATTCTTTTAACTGCATTAAGCATAAATTATTCCGTCATCCTGAGTGGAGCGATAGCGAAGTGAAGGATCCCGTTTTTAGACTCACCTCATATAACCTTTCGTTCTGTGTGCATAGTTGAGGGATTCTTCACTTCTCTCAAAATGACAATTAACAACACGACTAAAACTCCAAATATTTAATTTCAAATATCTTTATGTATCCCAAGCCAATCGAAAACTTAATCAAAGAGTTTGCTAAGCTACCGGGAATTGGGCCAAAAGCGGCGGCTCGATTTGCTTTTAACTTGCTTCGAAAATCTGATTATGAATTGGAACTTTTTGGCAATGCAATTCTTGAACTAAAAAACGAAACAACTGTCTGTAAAAACTGTTTTAATATATCAGAAAATAGTTTATGCGAATTTTGTTCAAACGAAAAAAGAGACGACAAAATTATCTGCATAATAGAAGAAGCCATAAACATTCCTGCGATTGAAGATACAAGACAATTCAATGGTCACTATCATGTTCTTGGAGGAACAATTCAACCAGGAGAAGGAAACGGCCCAGACACGCTCCGAATCAAAGAGCTGATCAAAAAAATCAAAGAGAAAAAAATCAAAGAAATCATAATCGCAACCAATCCAAATACCGAAGGAGAAACTACTGCTCTATATCTTGTAAAAATCATAAAACCACTTAACATAAAAATCACTCGCCTCGGGCGAGGACTCTCTACAGGTAGCGATTTGGAATATGCTGATCAAATGACGATTATCAATGCTCTTGAAACGAGAAAGGAGTGTTGAACAATAATAAACCTCTGATTGAAATTAATTTTAAAAAACAGTTGTATATATTATATCAGACTTGTTTGTCGTTCCCGCACTGAATTAAATTCAGCATAAACTCCGGCGGGAATCCAGGATTAGTATCTTTTGATTGTATTAAGCTTAAATTATAATTTATCTCAGTCTATTCTGGATCCCCGGTCAAGCTAAGGATGACAATTGTAAAAGTATAAACAACGCTAAACAATCTAATAAATTATTCATATAAAAACGAATAACTGAAACTTAAAAACAAAAGAAACTGGTTACAAACCAGTTCCCGCAACAAGGTTTATTTCACCCGCATTCAAAACCCTCTTAATCCCCCTTGTCAGGGGGAAATAAATTAACAAAAAACCGTCTATATGACGGTATTTTTTATATCTGAAATATATTTTTACGCTACAATTTTTTCAATCTCAACTTCTGTAAAATATTGTCTGTGTCCCCTTTTTACATTATATCTTTTCTTCGCTTTGTGTTTCACAATTTCAACCTTTTTTCCTCTTGCTTGTCTCAAAATTGTTGCCTCGACTTTAGCGCTTTTGACTATAGGGTCACCAAAAGTTATATCTTTAGCATCTTCTGAAGATACTAAAAGAACTTGATCAAAAACAATCTTTGCACCTTCTTCACCTTCAAGCTTTTCAACTCGAATCTTGTCTTTTGGAGAAACCTTATATTGCTTCCCACCTGTTTTTATAACTGCAATCATGATATTTTCTTAATTTATATATTTAAAATATTTTCTTGAGTAATTAAGCTAGCTTTTTATTTATTTTACTCTTCTATTAATCTTTATAATATAGCAACTGATTGAATTTATGTCAACATACACAAGAAATTCCCTGTCATTCCGACCGAAGTGGAGGAATCGCTCTAGAATTCATATAGCGGAATATAACAATTCTGCGTGGCAAAGAGAGATTCCTCGACTCCTTGTTGGCTCCATACTCCTGTATGGAGCCTTCTGTAAATCGGAAATATGTTGTGAAATCGCATAGAATCTCCAGTCAGGAGACTTGAGCCAGCGAATCAAATTGTTTTTCAGAATCAACTTTGTTTGCGGGAGCGGGTTTGCAATCTGGTCTTTTTGTTTTGAAATTTCATCAAGTTTTATGAAACAAAGAAACATTATGAAACTGGTTACAAACCAGTTCCCGCAGAGGCTTGCACCCTAAAGAGTGAACTCCAATTGCTTCTCACTCTCACTTACTTTTTCTCCAACACCAAAAAATAATTAATTCCAAGCATAATTGAAAACAAAACAAAAAATGCAATTACTTTACCCACACTTCCAAAAACAAGCGCAGAGAATCCAAAAGCGAGACAGATTGAATAAATAAATAGAACAACTTTTTTCTGCGACCATCCTGCATCAAGCAAACGATAGTGAAAATGACTTGTATCTCCTTGAAATGGCGAATTTCCATTTTTGATGCGAGAAATAATCACAAATACCGTGTCAAGAATCGGAAAACCCAAAACAAGAAAAACTGTGGCGATTTTTCCACCAGAAAATATAGCCAAAACTGCCAGCATAAAACCCAAAAACATTGAACCACTTGTTCCCATAAAAATCTTTGCGGGAGAAAAATTAAAAACCAAAAATCCCAAAATTGATCCTGCAAAAATGATTGCCAGAATTCCAAGTGGTGGCTGATTTACCAAAACAGATATACTCAAAAAAAACATCGTCATTGCACCGATAAAACCAACTCCGCCAGAAAGACCATCGAGTCCATCCAACCAATTCATCGCATTCATCAGCCCCACAATCCAAAACAAAATAAACAAAGATCCAAAAACTGAAAATGAAAATCCAAATATTTGACCATTTAAGATGTCTAATCGAAATTCCGCTCCTCCAAGTGGATTAGCGATATAATCAACCTGAAGCCCCGCATAAATCACAATCAAAACAACTAATATCTGTCCTATTAATTGCTTTTTCCAACTCACATTTTTCAAATCATCATATATACCAAAAAATAGAATTACTAAAGCAGAAACGATAATCCCCCATTTCAAACTATCAAAAACCAAATCACTACTTAAAAATATACTTAATAAAAAAGAAATAATAATCGCCACTCCCCCAAAACGAGTTAAGTTTTCCTTTTGATTTGAAAAATACTTATTTCCAAATAAAATAAGTGCCTTTGTAAAAACAAGACCGAAAATTAAAGCGAGGAGAAATAGTTGGAGATATAATATTAGATTTGACATTTTGAGATGATTTGATAGGATTATATTAACATTGGAGGAATACTAAATGAGCGAAGAAAACATAAAAGATTTTGCGCAAAGAAGAAGAGAAGATATAAATACTCAAATTCTCTTAAAAGGAAAAGGTCCTCACCCATGGTCATCAATAGATCTATCTGAGTTAGCATGGCAAGAAATCAGTAAAGAATATCCAAACGAAACGAAACATTTTGGACTGGTTGAAGCAGTAGAAGAAATCGACTATCTTGTCATTTCCCTACTAGCAGAAGAAAAACTTGAGATTGCTGGCTGGTCAAAAGGTTGGTATGGAGATGCACTTTTAAAAACAAAAACTTAGAACAAATATATCAGTTCAGCGTCTCATAGACTCTGAGCTATTTTTTTATTATAAAATATTCAAACCACAAATTTTACAAATGCAAATTCAAAGGTAAAAATTTTGTCATCCTGAATTTATTTCAGGATCTTTTGTGTTATGGATTTAGTTTATGATTGTGACACTGAACAGACCCTGCTAATTTTCATCTATTCTTTATCAAAAGAGATAAATCCACAGAAGAACATAAAACATACTTAGTTTTTTGCATTTCAGTTCCACAGCCTTACAGGACTATGGAACCGTCGAAAAAATCAATAAAATTTATTCAGCTTTTTACACCTTCAAACCCCCTAGCCCCCTTATCAGGGAGAACTCAGAAAAAATCAGCAAGATCCTATACAGAAGTTTATTCAGCACAACACACGACAGATTCTGAACTAAATTCAAAATGACAATTGCGACACTATTTCCTCACTTTCTTCGTCACCCAAAATTCCATATACTTTCCAAACAACATTCTTGTCTGAGCATCAATCATTGGAAGCGCGCCAAGGGGAATTGCAACAATCGGAGCAAGTATCCATTGGAAAACCATAACAGACCTCTTCAATATATTCATTTTATAAGGAGGTGGCGGAAGCAATAATAAAGACATATACATTGAAATCAAAAGTCCAACCATCGCAAAAGTCATCAAATATCCCAAAACTCTTGGAAGATTCAAAGCTAAAACAGTTTGATTAAACTGTTCACCTCCGAATATCAGTGGAAACCAACCCAAAAAAGCAATAATAATAGGAATTAATCCCCAGGAAATTCTTCCCGCAAGCTCCTCCCAACCTCGAGAAATTTTTCTTGATAAAGAAATCTTTTTATCTTTCAAAAATGCTCTATAAATTATCGGAATATTTTCAATCCCCCACGCCCAACGTCTTTGTTGCTTATATTGATTTACAAGCGTCTTGAAATAACTCTCTGCCAAAACGGCGTCAAGGGAAATTGTCAGATAAATCGGCTGAACAAAATAATCACCATGATACAAAACATAACATTTCCAAAAAATAATCGAATCGTCCGAAATCATATCTCTCGGCCAATAATTCACATCTACCAAAGTTTTGAAGCTCATCGAATGACTTGAAAAAGTCACCATCTTATTATATCTCACACTTTGCATAATCTGCCAAAACGAAGAACTTGTCATAATCACCCTGACAACACTGTTCGTCTGCCAAATATTATTATTATATAAAGGAAGTGGCTGATAACTGAATTGCAATCTCTTTGAATTTATCATAAATTGATATGATAAACATGAAAAATATTTCTTGTGTACACAAGTGTCGCAATCAAATGTTGAAACAATTACATTTTCATATTTTATATTTTTCTCATCCAAGAAAATCCTCGCCTCTTCTGCAGCCCAACTTGTATTTGCTCCCTTCACTTTTGCCTCTCCTTCAATTCCTTCTGGATGAATAGTTGTCAGATGCGCAAAAAACTTGTCGCTATATTTTTCCTCGATAATTTTTGCCCTTTCAAGTGCCTCTGCTCCTGCTCTTTCTTCAAATGCAAAAACAACAATCATTCTGTCTTTGGGATAATCAGAAGCAACAATTGAATCTATGGCAGGCTCAAGAATTTCCAATCCTTCTTTATATATTGGAATAATGACCAAATGATAGATATCGCGATAATTTTTTAAAACATTTTTTCGCTTTGTTTCAGCAAGATTTTTACACTTTTCAAGCCAATCAATTTTTTCCCAAATTTTAATTCGGCGATATCCAAAAAGCATAAAAACGGTTATATAAAATACTTTGACCATCCAATAAAGGTCGAATATTATAATAAAAATTGCCACACCTACTGGAAATTTGACAGAAAAATAAATACTAAAAAACAAAAAAAGCCAGGTAATAATTGCTGGTAAAATCTCAATCGCCCTCTGTATGCGATATTCCTTTTTTGTATTTGGTTTGGAATTCGGAAAATCAAATATAACTTCTTGTTTAATTTCACTCATTGTATATTGTTAATTTCAATTATCTATTATAGGACCCTCTGAAAAACGAAGCTTTTGTCATTCTCGCGAATGCGGGAATCCAGGATTTAAATCAAAAAACAAATTCTAGAATAAAAATTTATTAGTTTTTCAGAGCCTCCTATATCGTTATTATATAAAAAATAAGCAATTTTGTCCAAAAAAAATAACACAGTCGTTTTTCAATTCACTGTGTTTTTTGAAAACTTATTTTTTAAAAGACCATCCGAGTATGTGCCGATTTCCAATTTTTCTGATAGGTATATCTTCTTTTGAAAGTAATACTCTCATAAACATATCTCTATCTTTTCTGAAATGACTTTTTTTATAATCGACTAGTGGCACTACGCGAATATTTCCACTTACTGGGAAAAGTATATCATATTCATGGTCTGTTAAGAAATGACCATAGACTCTTCTTCCTTCAACTGGCTTGCCAGCTATTTTAAAAATAGTCATTCTGACCCCATCTTTATCAAAAACTTGAACTGGCTCAAATTTTTTTCTAAAATTAAACATCACTATTCGCCTCCATATCCTTAATATACTGCACTCATCTCAAAAAGTCAAAAAAAATAACACAGCTACTTTTTTAGCCGTGTTTTTGAAGTGAAAATTAATTAGCAGTCAAATTAATTTCCACTTCAAAAGAAAGTGGATAGTTTTCTTTTATTATTTCGACAACTTCTTCAATATTCTTGTCATTCCAAATATCTTTATTCGTAAATATTAAAGGACCTACACTGTATCCCCCTAAAACACCATGGCAACTAACAAGTACAATCCCTTCGTTTATATCAATTAAACTAATATTTGGAAGTTTTTGTTCCAAGTCTTTTTTTATTCCGTTTCTGAATATTTCTGGATTTCCTATTTCACATTTATATTTTCTGGGAATAATAAAACGAGCTTCCCTGTCCTTGATTTTGATTTCAATTTTAAAATCAGGAACTTTGTTCTCTTTTATTGCTGTTATTCTGCTAGTTAACGTTTCTATTAAACTTTTTACCATAACTGATAGCCTCCTATACTTATATCTTTATCATACTACAACATTTTCAAAAAATCAACACACCCTGTATTATTTCACTTAACGAAAATAATAAACAACAACGATCAACCTAAAAACCTAAACCCTTCAATCTTTCTATCAACATTAAACTCAATAAATCTATTCATAATGCTAATTATTTCAAAAATCAACTTATCCTCAATTTGTATTTTTCCAAATTTTTGAAAAGTTTTCTCAAGGTATATTTTATATTCATCGTTATCCGTTTTTTGAAGAGAAAATAAACGAACAAGCTTGATTGCATTATCGCTAGCACTTATCGCATCTATATCTTTGAAACTACATTTTTCATCCAAAGTTCCACCAAATTTAAAACTAAAACTATTTTTCCCCGAAGTTATTTTATTTGCACAAGAAACACATTTATTTACTTCTGGATGAAAACCAGAAAGATCAAGCATATTAATTTGTAAAAACAAAATAGAAAGATAATATTTTTTAATAACTTCAGGAACACTATGCTCGTTCGCATCCACTTCTTTTGCCAAATGATCCAAAAAATATAATTCCTTTTTCAAAAGTTCAAAAACTCTTTCATCTTTATGATATTGGATAGTCATCTTGTTTACCAACTCCAAGACATAATATGCGCCCAAAGAGATTTTCAAATTATTCCGAAAATTCAAAAAATTATTTTTTACCGTACTATTTGTAATAGTATCGATGCTCTTTCCATAAGCCAATATTAGATCCGTCAACAAAAAAACCTCAAGATGACCCTTGAGCTTTCCCCTTGCCTTTCGAGCACTTCTGGCAACCGCCTGAATTTTCCCATACTCCTTTGTATAAATATCCAAAAGCAAATTCGCCTCCCCGAAATGACTTCGCTTGATGATTATTCCTTGAGTTTTATATGTGGACATGTAAGTATTGACAAAATTTTAAAATATGATATTGTAATATTACACAATTAAAAAGTGTTAAAAAAACGATTCAAGCGACCACTCGAAAAGTTTCAATGATTTAATATCTCTGCAGAGATATTAATAGAAATAATAGGCTAAGAGGATATCATCTTAGAGAGTCGCTTTTTTATTTTATTTTTGAATCTTTACATCTTCTCTAAAATTATTATAATATAAAAGGAGGTGAAAAGATATGGAAAAAACTTTCTGCAAGAAAGGAGCAGCATAAATATGGAGGGAGAAATATGGATAAAGATACTGCTGTAGACGAAGATGGTATAGCATAAAATAAAGGCAGAAAAGAATCGACGAAGAAAAGTCGCTTCAATTCTGCTCTTTTTTTATTTATAATTTGTCAATCTTAAAATATCTCCGACACGAAAAAGGTTGTACGTTACAAGCCATACGTTATACCTTCTTAATCCCAACTTCAATCACAAATTCCCCTACTTTTAATTCTTTCACGGCATCAAATTTTTCACTTTCAATTACACTGTTAAATTCAAGTTTTTCCGCCAAGCATTCTTTTGCGATATAGTCTTTTTGACTTGCAAAAATTTTCTCAACATCTTTACTTTCATTTCTAAAATTATATTCAATTTCAACTTTATCATCTCGATTAAATTTTGCTTCTTTTCTCATCACTTGAATATGTCGAATAATCTCTCTAGTAAGTCCTTCGTTTTTCAATTCTTCAGTTAAATTCAAATCAAGCGCAACTTTCAACCCCATTTCTTCTTCAACAACCCACCCTTCACCGATGGTTCCATAGTCCCGCAGGGCTGTGGAACCTTTTTGCAAATTACCGCTAGCTCCATACTTCTGTGTGGAGCCTTCTTGCAAAGATTCAACAAATTCAACTTCTTTCACATTAAGCTCATCTTTAATCAAACCTACTAAATTTTCATCATCAACCTTCATTTTTTCGCTTTCAACTTTTAGCTTGCTCAATGGCTGTCTTACTTTGATTCCATTTTTTGCTCTTATTGCTAATCCCAAAGTAATAATTTGTCTTATAAAATTCATTTCACTACTCACCTTTTCATTAACCAAGCTCTTGTCTGCCACTGGATAATCCTCAAGATGAACAGACTTTCCGTCTGTTAAATTTCGATAAATTTCTTCTGCTACGAATGGCATAAAAGGAGCAAGCAATTTTGAATATTCAACCAGAACATAATACAGAGTCCAAAATGCAAATTCCTTATCTTTAATGTCATTAGAGACAAATCTTTTTCGAGAACGACGAACATACCAGTTTGAAAGCTTGTCCACGAACTCTCGAAGCGGTCTTGAAGCTCGAACCAAATCATAATTTTCCATCTCCTTATTTACCTCGCCAATTAGAATATTCAGTTCAGAAACAATCCACTGATCAAGCAAATTCTCAGATTTACTTTTGTCATTCTGAGCTTGTCGAAGGACTTCGTCCATGCCTTCGTTAAACTCAACATTCATTACAAAAAATGAATAAGTGTTCCAGAGTGTCAAAACAAACTTCTTCAAAACCTCATCAACTCCCTTTTCTGAAAATCGCAAGCTTTCTCCTTTCATAATCGGAGACGACAAAAGATAATAACGAAGTGCATCGGCTCCATATTTTTCAATCACCAAATTTGGCTCTGGGTAGTTCTGCAATCGCTTACTCATCTTTTGTCCATCTTCTGCCAAAACCATACCATTAACAATCACATTTTGAAATGGTGCTTTGTCGAAAAGCGCCGTTGAAAGCACCATCAAGGTATAAAACCAACCACGAGTTTGATCCAAGCCTTCAGCAATAAAATCAGCTGGAAAACTTTTTTCAAACTCTTCTTTATTTTCAAATGGATAGTGCCATTGTGCATAAGGCATTGATCCTGACTCAAACCAACAATCAAAAACATCGCCAACAATTTTTGCTTTGCTTTTACATTTCGAACATTCAATCTCTACTCCGTCAATATTTGGCTTGTGAAGATTGAATTGTTTTGCATTCTCGTTTACATAAAACATATTTTTTTCTGCATTTCCAAGTGTATATTCATGTCTGAAAGTTTCTTTGATAGACAAATTACCAATAAGTCTATTAAACATTGCATTAATTCCCCCATGACCAACGATCAAAATATTTTTACCTTTATATTTTTCTGCAACTTCTTCTATAAAATTCCCAACTCTTTGTTCAATTTCCTTTCTTGACTCACCATCTCCACCAAATTTAAAATTCCACCTTTCTTCGTCATGTTCCAACTTTCTATATTCTTGGTATACTTTATTTTCATCACAAAACAACTCTTCGCTATTATGCCCATTCCAAGCTCCAAAATCATATTCTCTAATCCTATCATCTTCAATATACTCAATGCCTAAAACATCATTAACAATACCAGCTGTTTGTTTGGCTCTCTGAATTGGAGAAGAAATTATAATATCAATTTTTTCTTTTTTTAGTATTTTTGCTATCTTTTTTGATTGCTCAATACCCTTTTGAGTCAAAGGATAACCATCAGTCTGTCCCGCTTTGACATCTTTCACATTGCTCTCACTCTCTCCATGTCGCAATAAAATAAGCTTAGTTATTTTTTCTTCAACTTTTTCTCGAAGCTCATCAATTGATTCAACAACTTCTATATTTTCACAATCTGAACACTTCCAAATTGGAAGTGGAGCTCCCCAAAATCTGTTTCGAGAAATTGCCCAATCACGAGCATCTTCCAACCATTTCCCAAATCTCCCCTCTTTGATATATTCTGGAGTCCAATTTATTTGCTTATTATTTTCCACCATCTTATCCTTGATTTCCGTCACCTTTACAAACCAAGAACTTGTCGCATAATTCAAAAGTGGCGAATCACACCTCCAACAATGAGGATAGCTATGCTCATATTTTTTCTTTGAAAACAAAGAATTATTATGTGCTAAATATTTAATAATTTCAATGTCAGTTTGCATATGAGGATCTTTTTCGCCTTCTTTTCCTTTCGGCTTTACTTCCCTGCTTTCACCTTCCTTATCCTTAAAATCAACAACTTCATCCGCAAACCTACCACTCATTTTGACATGCTGAACAAAAGGCAAATCATGCTTCTGCCCTAATTTCATATCATCATCTCCAAATGCCGGAGCAATATGCACAATTCCAGTTCCCTCCTCCGTTGAAACAAAATCACCCGCATAAATTTTCCAGCCATTTTCCCTATTCTCCAAATCTTCCTGTTTGGAATAATAATCAAATAGCGGTTCATATTCAAGACCAAGCAACTCTTTGCCTATTAAAGATTCAACATTTTTAAATAAAATATTACCTTTTCCAAAAAAATTTACAGCCTTCCATGTATGATCATCTTCATGAGGAGGAACAGGACTTAATATACCTCCGAAAACTCTAATTTCCGTATCTGTATTATTTGCGATAATAAATTTTTGTCCTTTTTTTATTTCATCTACTTCTGATGTTTCAACTTCTAAATATCGATATTGAATATCCTCACCAACAGCTAAAGCCACATTTCCTGGTAAAGTCCACGGAGTCGTCGTCCAAGCCAAAACAAACACCTCGTCATCCTGAGCCAGATTGTCATCCTGAACTTGTTTCAGGATCTTTCGTTTTAGCACTTCAACACTCTCTTTTTTCAACTTAAACTTCACAGTCGCTGACAAGTCTGTAATATCTTTATATCCCTGTGTCACTTCAAAATTAGAAAGCGTGGTCTCACATCTCGGACAAATATGCATTGCTTTGTGTCCTTCATAGACAAGTCCTTTTTTGAAAAGCTCAGAAAAAACCCACCAGATACTTTCGGTATATTTCCAATCCATTGTCCGATAATCATTTCCCATGTCCACCCATCTTCCAATTCGTGGAATAAATTTTTTCCAATCATCTGCATAACGCAGAACTGAATTATGACAAGCGTCATTGAAATTTTCAACACCCCATTTTTCAATGTCTTGCTTGTTTTTGATGTCGTGTTCTTTTTCAATTAGGTTTTCAACTGGGAGACCATGACAATCCCAACCCCATTTTCGATTAACCTTAT
>JAGLJF010000026.1 GCA_023142595.1 Minisyncoccota bacterium
AACTATAAGTTTTTTCCTCGTCTCTATTTTCTACAGATTTTTCAAATATATTTTCTTCTTTCCAATATTTCATTACTTCCTTTTCCATTTCCGGAAAATTCTGTCTTGGATTCACCTTTTTAAACATTATTTTAATTTTAAATTATTTATTTCCGTATTATCGGAATTTTCGTATTATCGCAGGAGCGGGTTTGCAACCCGTTCTTTTGTTTCGAAGTCTCAGTATACTTTATGATATTAAAAAACATTATGAAACTGGTTACAAACCAGTTCCCGCAGAATTTATTTATTTTCGCATTATCGGAATTTATCCTTTAGGATTTTATTTAAACGAGACCCCTTTGAAACCCTAAAGGGTAAATTCCATCCAATCATCCTTTACTCACTTATAATAAGCCAAAAACAACAAAAAGTAAAGCTATTGACATATTCTATAATATATGCTATATTACAGTGTTGTTTAAAAATACAACAAAAGTTCTTTGAAAATTAAGGAAGGAAATATCAAGTCTATGTAAATGGAAAATTGATTATAACTTTATTTTATGATTAGTTTTTCATTTATATAGATTTAAAAAATAGGAGGATTAGATAAATGATAACAATATATAAATTTAGACTCATGGAAGAATATCTTCGAGAAAAACAACAAGAGCGCATAGCTTTAGAGAAAAAGTTTGTACAGGACTACAAAGATAAATTTTTGTTTAGCTATCTCTTGCCGCTTAACGATACTGATTTTAGAGTAATAGAATCAAATATTAAGATGATAAAACTTTTATTGAGAAAAGAAGCCACAAATATAGAAACCGCTCTTTCAAGAAAAGAGCTTGTGGAGACAATAGAACCACTCAAAAAAGATACCCAAAGAGTGTTCGACCCAAACAGAAAATTTTCACCAATTGCATTGGGAATTTTCGGATTCGATTCCAAAGCACGAAAAACAAAATATTTTATTGAAGACTCTGAGAAAGCCAATGAATGGCTTGAAATAATGGAATGTTTTGTATAAACTCCATATTCCTTCCTCTTTTTCTTTTTTTTCCACCCCATCTTTTTCAAAAAGACGAGTTGAGAAAAAAACAAAATCCGCTAATTGATGAGCGGATTTTGTTTTGATTATCGACGGTTCCATAGTCCTGAAAAGGCTGTGGAACCGCATTTGCAAAGTGTTGCATTCTGAGTTCCACAGGGCTATCGCCACTATGGAACCCTCGCGAATCTAATCGTCATTCTGAGTGAGTAATAGTACTGAACTGAATTCATCATAAACTCCGTGAAGAATCCCTTGAGAAGTTTTATAAAATATTAATTTACGACTTTGTGCAAAGTAGGCTCGGGATTCTTCGTCGTACCTCCTCAGAATGACAATCAGCCAGCCAACCCTTCCAAAATTTTCAATGTCTCCTCTGCTGTTTTTGTCCAGTGAAATTTTTTCGCCTGTTCTAGTCCCTTGGCCTTCATTTCACCTCGCAAAACATCATCATCAAGAATTTTTAAAATCGAACATTTAATTCCATCAACGTCATATGGATCCACCAATTGAACCGCTCCTCCTGTAATTTCAGCGAGAGCAGGAACATTTGAACATACAACTGGAACTCCACAAGCCATCGCCTCCAAAACCGTAGAACCAAATTCTTCATAAATAGGCATAGAAGTAAAAATATCAGCTCCGCTGTAAAGAGCGTTTAAATCCTCTTGCTCGATATAACCTGGAAAAATAATTTCATTTTTCAGTCCAAAATCCTTTGCAATTTGATGAATTTCATCTGAAAGCCATCCATTTTTGCCAGCCAATACTAATTTATAATTTGAATTCGGTTTCTTGCCTTTCAATAGTAATCGCAATTTTGAAAATGCTTCAATTAATTTTGGCAAATTATTCAGTGGCTTAATCGTATTCATAAATAATATGTATTCACCTTGAATTTTATATCTATCTTTTACTTTCTGAATTTCATTCAAGCTTGCAATTTGAAAAAATTTTTCATCAAAAGCATTATGAACAACTTCTATTCTTTTATTTTCTACTCCAAAATCATTTTCTAGATCTTTTTTTCCAGCTTGAGTTGAAGCAATTACCATATTAGCTCTTTTGAAAGCAGCAGGCTTAATCCTAGATTTAAGATTCTCTTTTTTTGAAAAAAGTTCAGGAAATTTTTTCAAAGCCAAATTATGTCCCGTCACCACAATTTTCTTTTTATATGTAATCGGCACCCTGCCACCTGGAACAAAAAGTACATCAAGTCTGTCTCGCAAAAAAAACGCCGTTGCCAAAGTTTCAGAATATGCCAAAGGCAAAAACTTTTTATAGTACGAAAAAGGAAATCTTCTGATTGTCACATTTTTCTTGCGAAATTTTTCGATATCCTCTTTGCGAGCCTTATAATTGAAAAACAAAACGAATTCATTTTTTTGATCAACAGAAAGCAAGCTATCAATCAGATGATAGGTATAATGCCCAAGTCCAGCCACATCGCCAATCTTTGGATTCAAAATTGTCTGCGCATCAATACCAATTCTCATATATTTACAAATTATCTATTTACTGCTTTAATTATAAGCCTATGATGTAAGGTGTCAATCTATTCATAGTTCGTTATTTTTATGCTAAACTAAAACCATGCCAACATACGCAATCAACAAACGAGCAAACTATGACTATGAAATTCTTGAAAAAATAGAAGGTGGTTTAGTTTTGGCAGGATATGAAGTCAAATCGATTAAAACTGGTCATATAAGTCTCAAAGGAGCTTTTGTCACAATTCATGAGAACCAAGCATATCTCACGAATGCCAACATCCCAGCTTATCAGGTATTGAATATGCCAAAAGAATACGATCCAAATCGATCTCGAAAAGTTCTCATTCACAAAAGAGAGATTAAATCCCTGCTCGGAAAAATCAGTCAAAAAGGCTTGACATTAGTGCCAATTAGAGTATACTCTACACGCGGGTTGATAAAGCTTGAGTTTGGTCTCGGAAAAGGAAAAAAGAAGATTGATAAGCGAGAGGACATCAAAAAAAGAGAAGCAAAAATTAATATGAACAGAATTTTGAAAAATAAATATTAAAAAATTGCTCCATCGGAAAAATATTTTTGACGTCAATATTATTGTTTAAATGTTTGTAGAAGGCTCTAAAAAACTAATAAATTTTTATTCTAGAATTTATTTTTTGAATTAAATTCTGGATTCCCGACTTCTCGGGAATGACAAAAACTTCGTTTTTCAGAAAATCCTGTATGTTAAAATGTTTTAATAGTAATGGGGATGTTTAGATTCGATAGGAATCTTAATTTAAAAGTTGCCAATCGAGCATTCTGGTTAATCTCGTAAAAATTACCAGAACTATATAAGTGCAAAATCACTTGTAAGCAGAGTAGCCTCTATTTTTAGAGCTCCTAGCTTTGCGACTGCTACTGTCTAATCGACCGGTAGCCATCGAATTGCTGAATCTTGATAAGCAAAACTTCGGTGTCATAAATCAAGATAGGACTTCGTGATTCCTGACCGCGAAAATCTGAAAATTCAGTCAGAATCGAATTTATAAGGTCTTGGTCATTCATTGCTTATAAATTTTAAATCCCAAAGAATGGCATATATTGGTAGATGATTTTTGAATGGATTTACTAGACGCGGGTTCAATTCCCGCCATCTCCACCAAAGAAACTTTGACTTATAGTTTATAATAAGATATAATGAGCTATATTAACAATTAAAAACAAATATATAGCAAAAGAATTAAGAGTAAACAGTCAGATTAGATTACCAGAAGTTTTGGTGATTGGGAGTGAAGGAGAACAATTCGGACTCATGAAAATTGAGGACGCTTTAAGTTTAGCTACTGAAAAAGAACTTGACTTAGTTGAAGTATCCCCAAACCTTAATCCACCGGTTTGTAAACTAATGGATTACGGAAAACAAATGTATAAGGTTGCAAAGCAAAAAAGACAACAGAATGCGAAGCAAAAGCAAACAGAAACAAAAGGTATTAGACTGAGCGTCAGAATTGAAAAACATGATTTAACTTTTAAGGCTAATAATGCCGTAAAATTTTTGAAAAAAGGAAACAAAGTTAAAATTGATATAGTACTAAGAGGAAGAGAAAAAGCACATCAAGATCTTGCTTTTAAAAAAATGAAAATATTTCTCGATATGATTGCTGAAATATCAAAAAATGACAAAGAAGCGGCAGAAAGAGAAATCATTGAAGAACAAAGCGCAAAAAAAACTCCTCAAGGAATCAGTTCTATAATCGAATACAAAAAACGATAATCTATATTTAAAAAAATAATTCTTACAAAGATGAAAATTAAAACAAAGAAAGCTGTGGCCAAAAGATTTAAAATATCTAAGACTGGAAAAGTCATTGCGCGAACAGCTAATCAAGACCATTTCAATTCTAGCGAATCTGGAAACAAAACAAGAGCGAAGAGAATGGATAAAAAAATTACCAATGGTACAAAAAAATCAATCAAAAGACAGTTAGGAAAATAAACACCGTGTTATAACTTTATATACCACGACAATAAATAATTTAACAATTTAATTTATATGACAAGAGTAAAACGAGGCGTAATGGCCAATAAACGAAGAAAAAAAGTTCTCAAGAAGGCAAAGGGATTTCTAAATGCAAGAAGTAAAAAATATAAAGCAGCGAAAGAAGCTTTGATGAAAGCTGGAACATATGCCTATCGAGATAGAAAAGCAAAGAAAAGAACGATGAGAGGTTTGTGGCAAATCAAAATCAATGCTGGTGTAAGAGAATTCGGACTAAGTTACAGTAGATTTATCCACGCCCTGAAACTTGGTAAAGTGGAAATTGACAGAAAAATTCTTGCTGAAATTGCAGTAGAAAACCCGCTGATTTTCAAAAGTGTCGTTGACAAAGCAAAAGAAAATATCAAATAAAATTTATAAAAAAATAACACCTCGAGTAGTTCTCGGGGTGTTTTTTTATTTTTTCGACTTAACTTGTAAATTCAATTAAACCGTTAGAGACTAATTCTCTTTCTTCTCCTGGATTAGATATTCCACAATAATACTTAACAAACATAAAGTCCAACAAGAACGAGTTAAAGGCACTAGAAAATTCTTCGTCTGAAAGATGTCCTTCTAAAGCCTTGCGAAGTTTCGTGTAATTTACTGGTCCATTTCCTGACTCTAGAAGACTAGAGATTTCTGCGGCAATAACAAATGCATTACTAATAGAAGATCCTTTCTCTCCTGAGAAATAACTATAATTTCTAAGGAAACAATCTCTTATCTTCATCCACTTCTCCAAACCTAACTCATCTATATCTTGTAAAGCCCAACTGCCTCTTGAAGCCTGAGAAGAAACAACTTCTCTGTTTTCCCATGTTTTTTGTTGCTTCTCATTTAATTCCCTGAGCAATTTCCAGCCTTCATATCCTTCTTTTGACAATATGATTCTTATTATCATTTCTATCCCTCCAAATTTAAATCTATTTTTATCCTACTTAATAACAAAACATCTGTCAAATAAAATTACCATTCATAACTCTCAAAAACCCAATTTCTCAATTTCTCTGTCTGCAGGAATCTATCACTAGCACCCAAAACAACTGTAATCACTTTTCGATTTTCTTCTGGCTTGTTTGAAATCAATACTAAGCATTCCCCCGCTTGATCTGTAAACCCAGTTTTACCGCCAGCAATATTTTCCATCTTCCCAAGAAGTAAATTTGTATTTTTGATATTATGTTTCAATTTTCCATTCAAGGAACCGACGGAAACACTCTGCATTTTTGAATATTCCCAAATCAAAGAAATATCCAACGAATAATCAACCAATTGCGCTATGTCAAAAGCAGTAGATACGTTCATATTTTTTTGATCCAATCCAGTTGGATTATAAAAAACCGTATCTTTTAACCCTAGCTCTTTAGTTTTCTCGTTCATCAAAATTGCAAAATTATCAACATTTCCGCTAATATGTTCTGCAAAAGCAGTAGCTGCAACATTATTTGAGCCAACAATCATAATCTTCATCAGATTCTCTACACTAATTTCTTCTCCTACAGAAAGTCCCTCTTTTCTGCCCTCTGTGTTATAAGCATTTTCACTTATAACAACGCTATCACTAAGATCGCTATTTTCCAAAACAACCAAAGCAGTCATTATTTTTGAAATACTCGCGATTGGCATTTTTTCATTAGAGTTTTTTGAATATAAAACAAAGTCAGTTTCCGTATCAAAAGCTATAGCCGAATTCGAATCAATATCAATATAATTATCTTTTGTCTTGTTCGGCAAAGAGAATAATTTATTTTCTAATTTAATGTTTTCACTATAATAATTCCAATTTTCTTCTTGAAAAATAAACTTCTCTTCAATTGGTTCTGATTTAATAAGTTTAGTTAAAAATTCAGCATTATTCTGATCCTCAGAAACAATACCTAACTGACTCAAAAAAACCAACAAAACTATAGCCAAATTTTCAACCATTTTATTTTTTTAAATTTTAATTAAACTTTAAGACAGCTAAAGCCATTATACACTCTCTGAATCATTAACAACTTCATCTTTTTTCTCTTCTTTTTTATCTTCGACAGTATTGCCTATCTCCTTAATTTCTTTCAACGACTCCTTCTCTTTCAGCTCATTAAATTTCGGCAGATCTTCTACTTTTTCAACTCCCAACTTCTTCAAGAAATCAAAAGATATTTTATATAAATATGCCCTAGCGTCGTTAGGGTTGTTTATTCTTTCTATAAGGCCCCTGATTGTCAAATGACGCAAAGTGAAACTACAATTAACTCCTCGAATTTCTTCAATCTCAGATCTTGAAATTGGCCCTCTGTAAGCAACTACAGAAAGAACTTCTAACGCTACTCGAGATAAATCTCCTTCAATGTCAGCTTTCAAAAACTTTTCCACAAATTCACTGTTTTCCCCCGAAGTCACCATTTGTACTTTATTATCTTTGATAATAATCTTTAATCCCCCAATTGCTTCACTATATTTTTTTGCCAAAGATTCAGCGCTCGCAATAATTTCTTTCTCCTTTTTCTCAGTAATTTTTGCAAGTTTTTTGAAACTCATCGGTTCACCTGAAATGAAAAGTAAGCTCTCTAATATTGATTCAGTATTCATGGTTGTTATATTGTTATTTTGTGTTAATTAGAATTTAAGAATGGAATTCAGCCTTCAAGCTGTTTTTTGTGTTTGCGACGACTTATAAAACCCTAAAGAGCCTGCCCTAAGCGATAGTCGAATGGGGTAAATTCCATAACTATAATATTTAATTTTCAAATTTCTTAATACTTATATCCCCAAACATCTCAACTTGTTCTATGACAACAATATTTTTTCTAACAAGCTCAAGCATGGCTAAGAAAGTAATAACAATTTCTACTCGATCCTTACTCCCAACTGTTAAATCTCGAAAAGTTATCTCAATTCTTTGCAAAAGGCTATTCTGAATATGATTAATTCTGTCTTTTATCGAAACAACTTCCTTTATACTTCCTTTAGGCAAAATCTTGATTTCTGGCAACTTATCAAGAACACTTTCAAATGCGCATTTCAAATCCTGTATCGTAATTTTTTCTGGTGGACAAAAAACTTTCTTAACGCCCGAATAACGCTGCCTGGAAAAAAACATTTCTTTTCTTTCTGCTAGTTTTCTAATTTCTTTCGAAATCTCCTTAAATTTTTGATATTCTCTCAATCTCAACTTCAACTCTTCAATATCTTCCTCCTCCTCCTTCTCTAGTTCCAACATCGGCAAAATTGCTTTTGATTTAATCAAAATAAGTTTTCCCGCAACCAAGATAAAACTTGATAAATAACCAGGAGTAATATCCTCTTTTGAATCTTCAAGGTAGGCAATAAACTGATCTGCAACTTGCGCCAACGCAATATCCGTAATATCAAGTTTTTCTTTTTCAATCAAATCCAAAAGAAGATCGAGAGGACCTTCGAATAATTGCTCCTTATTTTTATAATGATGTGCCTTGACAATATAGGACATAAATGATAAATATAATATATGACAATAAAAGATTACACTGAGATAGAACCGCTATATATTCCCTTGATAAATATTAAAATTGGAGGAAGAAAAACAATACATTTTAAAGATGGCTCTGAAGAAACAATTTTTATGGGACTAAACAATATAGTTCATAAAATAAAAATGTCAAAAGAGATAATTTATACAAAGCTAAAAAATAAAACTCGTAGGAAGAAATATTAACAAGCAAAACATAGCTTGTATTTTTTTATTTCTTTTTCACAATTTTTTTCTTCGTCGCTTTCTTAGGCTTTGTTGCAGTTTTCGTTTTTGATTTCGACCTCACTTTTATTTTCTTTTTCATTGGCTTTGCCTCGGAAAAAACTCCCTTAACCACATCTTCCAATTCTATAAATTTTTTCGTAGCCAATTTTACTGACTTGGTATAATCCCCAGTATTAATAATTAAATCTTTATTTTTCAATAAATTTTTATCAACAAAAGTAGTCATCTTGGCGAGTGAACCAAATGGAACGGTTGCGCCAATTTTTCCTTTCATATTCTTCTTCATCCAAGCCTCTTTCGCAAATTCAACTGTTTTTACTGCTTTTTTTTCTTCTTTCTTAAGCCAAGTGTTCACTTCCTTAAGAAGCTTTTTCTTATCTAAATTCTTGTTCGCTGAAATCAAAGCTAGAATATGTTTCTTTGAACTGATTTTCATCACCAAAGTTTTTACAACCTCTTGTGGTTTAATATGCTGCGTTTGAGCATTGTCATGAGCCGTGTAAACAGTCTTATGATCAACAACCTCGTGTTTTATTCCACTTTTCTCCAATAAATTTTGTAAACTTTTTAATATTGCCATGGTTTTATTTACTTTTTTATAAAATAATTAATTTAAATTTATAATTTATCAATTTTATCGTCAATTATTTCTTTAACTTCTTCTTTAATCTTATCCTTCACTTTTTCTTTAATCCCTTTGGGCTTTGATTTAGTCGTTCTAGTTGCCCCTCTTTTAGAATTATCTTTTTCTGTTTTATTTGTTTTTTCTTTTTTTATTTTCTTAATATATTCTTTCCTACTAGTAATATTTTTCTTTTCAATAAATAATAAAACAAGCATAAAAAGCATAAAACCAATTCCTGATTTAATTGCTATAGTCAAAATAAATCCTCCAAGATTAAATATCTGATATGTAAATGAATCAAGAAATAGAAGAAATAAAACCAACATTACCGAAAACCATGTTAAAAATGAAAGATTTTGTAGAATTAAAGCAATTTTCATTTTTACCCAAGATGGATTTTTTGAGAAAAATAATTTCAAGGCAATATAAAACAAAATTCCAACAGGAGAAACAGCCCAAAGCATCATTGCGATCAAGACATAAAGTAAATCCAGTACAAAAATACTAATAGAAGTTCCAATCGACAATTCAGATCCAGAACATGCATTGATAACCGACTCTAAAGAACAACTAGCAAAGGATGCTACTGGCAAAAACAAAACTAACATTACAAATAACAAATTTTTTATACATTTTTTTGTTTTCATAATTTTGCTTTTATTTGTTTATATACCATCATTCTAGCAAAATTCCAAAATTATGACAAACACGCATAATAAGAAATTTTTGTCATTCCCCTTTATCATAAATTTCAAAAAGAATCTAGGATTTAACTCAAAAAGTAATTTCTAAAATTAAGATATTAATTATATTTTAATTTCTTTTTCATAAATCATTACCCAAACATCAACAACTCCGGCTTGAATAAAAGTAAAATACCCATAATCAACATAATGATTCCTCCAACTAAACGAGAAATACGACTATATTTAGTGGTTATTCCAGTTATTTGCAAAGTTGTCATCGCTACGAAAAAAACAACTAAATCATCAAGCATAAAAATAAAAATGTAAAACAATAAATAAGCATAATATTGCCATTTTTCAAGAGAAGATAAAGTGAGTATTTGAGTATAAATCGCTGGCAAACCCGCAGAACAAATCAGCTCTACTAAATTAACTGCAAAAGCTAGGATAATGATCCCGCCTAAAGCCAAGTGAAATCGTTTTTCATAAGTTATGCTTTTCAATCTTTCAAAAATTTTCTGTCTTTTTTTATCATCAGTTACTTTACATTTTCCTGTTTTATCAACGAAATACTCTTTCAAACTATAGCCCCCAGCAACCAAAGCCACTAATCCGATAACAATTCTAACCCAAAGAACAAAACCTAAAAACAAAAACAAATTAAGCCAAGCCGACATAAAAAGAAAATAAACAACAGCCGAAGAAACAATAAAAGCAAATCCTAAAATCCACATCCTTCTTTTGTCTTTCATTCCTAAAAGAAGACTGATCAAAAAAAGTAAAACCCACATAGCGCAAGGGTTGAATCCGTCTATACCTGCAATTAATACAGTTAATACTGGCAGGGAAATATTTTTAACTTCTATCTGTCCAACAATTGGCAAATTTATTTTTTCAGGCATTTTTTTCTTATCTTGATATTCAGAATTCGAAGCTATAGGAGAAATTAAATTACCAACCGTATCATAACAACCATTTTGCAAAGCACATTGAATAGCCTCTTCTATTGCCACTCCAGTGGTTTTCTCATCATACCATCCAGCAAAATGATGATCCCCTACTACCGTAAATGGCACACCAGAAACATCAACGCTTAATTCTTTTCCAACTTTCTTGAGAAGTTCAACATTTTCTTTATTACTTGTAACTTCAAAGCTATGCACTTTTAGACTACTATATTTTTGTTCCATCTTTTCTAAGAATGGCTTTTCATTAGAACAATGAGGACAGCCATGCGCCCAAAAAAAATAAAGGTTAACTTCTTTATTAGAATCATAAGACAAATTTTCTTGAGCGAAAACTGATGTTGATGAAAATATTAACCCAATAACTAACAGAGATAAGAACAGTTTGATTGTTTTTTTAATCATATTTTTAAGAAAAATTTATCATGTTAGCAAAAAAATTATATTCAATTCCCTGTTAATAACTTCATTTTATTTTTTTCAAATATTCATAAACTGACAAGGCAGATTTAGCTCCTTCACCACAGGCTATGATGATTTGTTTATCCCTAATATCCGCTACATCTCCAGCAGCAAATAATCCATCAGTTTTCGTCGCACAAGTTCTAGAATTAATTTTAATCTCTCCATCATCACTAAGTTCCACTAAATTTTCAGCAAAATCAACAGATAACACAGCACCAATTTCTACAAAAATTCCATCAACAGCAAGTTGATTTATTTTTTTTGATTTTCTATCTTCGTAAATAATTTCTTTAACAAAATCTTTTCCCTTAATTTCTTTAACATCCGCATCAACGATAATATTTATCTTCTTATCACTTTCAATTTCCTTTTGAAGAATTTCATCTCCAGTAACTTTCGAAGCATATTCTATAATATAAATCTTTTTACAAAATTTAGTTAATTCTAATCCTGCCTCGAGTCCAACATTTCCTCCACCAATCACTGCGGCAATTTTTCCTTCAACCATCGTTTCGTCGCAAGTTACACAATAGGAAACTCCTTTACCTAAAAACTCCTTTTCTCCGGGAACTTTTAATGTTCTAGGATTTCTACCAGAAGTAATAATAATCGTCTTGGCAAAATATTCTCCTTCATCTGTTTTTACTTCAAAAATATTGTTTATTTTCTTAATTTTTTCAACCTCTTCAAATTCATTTATTTTAATTTCAAATTTTTCCAGATGATTCTTGAATTTTTTCATCAATTCTAACCCTCTAATTTCTTCAAATCCAGTATAATTCTCAACTCCAAAAGCAATTCCCGTTTGACCAACAAAATCTTTAGAAATAAGTAAGGTATTAAGTTTTTTTCTAGCGGCATAAATTCCGGCTGTAATTCCGGCTGGACCTCCGCCAATAATGATTAAATCATACATAAATGTGAGATTTATTTTAAAAACAAAAATCTTTTTACAACTGTCATTGCGAGGAGGCTAAACGAGCGAAGCGAGAGAAACGCCGACGTGGCAATCCCGAAGTTACAAACACAAAGTGTAATATCATATCATGTGAAATTAAATACGGGATTATTTCGGCTAATCGCCTCATAATGACAATCCGATTTTTAAGAAGAGAAAGTAAAGTAATTTGATATCATTTTATCCCCAAAACTTCTAATATTTTCTTCTTGTCATATCCAACAATAATTTGATCTCCAAATTCTAAGACAGGCACTTCTTTCTGTCCAGACTTTTTAATCATTTCCTCTTTAGCGTCTTGATTGCCAAAAACATCAATCTCTTCAAATTCAATGTCGTACTTCTTTAAAAGACCTTTTAATGTCCAACAATAAGCACAATCAGGAGTAGAGTAGACTTTAACTTTTTTGTTTATTTTTTCCATAATTTTTTATTTAAAATAAAAATATATGATTTATTCTTCTTATCACCATTATACCAATTACTATTTTACTGTCTACTTTTTTAAAGTTAAATATGTTACTAATTATCAATATAACCAATTAAAAACATATCCTATAATCATAATACCTATTGAAGTAACACTTAAAAAAGCCAATAATAACTGCCAATTCATCATCTTCTTAAGAATCAAGACACTTGGAATTGACAAAGTAACAGTCGCAGTCATAAAAGCAATTGCAGTTCCCAAGGGAACACCTTTGTTTGTTAGAGCTTCAACTATTGGGATAACGCTTATCGAATTTGCATAAAGCGGAATGCCCAAAATTGTAGCCATCGGCACTGACCACCATTGCCTCAATGCAAGAGAATTTTCCACAAAACTCTTTGGAACAAAACCGTGAATCAAAGCTCCGACACCGACACCAATTAATACATATGGAAAAATACTTATAGAAATCCTCATTCCATCTTTCCACCAATAAGATATTTTTTTGCGAAATGCAATTACCTTCCCTCCATTTTCTTTTTCTGCATCTTTTTTGGACTTGAATTTTAAAAATTCCGGATTAACATGCTTGTCCATTTTTAAACGTCCAATTATCATACCTCCTAACATGGCAATGATAATTCCAATAATGTTATATGTTATTGTCATTTTCAATCCAAATATCGTCGGAAAAATAAACAACGATGCCTCATTAACCAAAGGAGATGCGATGAGAAAAGCAAAAGTGACGCCGAGTGGTATGCCAGCACTTACAAAACCAATAAAAAGAGGAATCGAAGAACAAGAACAAAACGGCGTTATAACACCTAAAAGAGCCGCCAATAAATAATCAAGCCCATACCATTTTCTCCTAGCAAGTATATCCCGCACTTTTTCTATGGGAAAATAATAACGGGTAATAGCCATCACATAGTTAATCACCAAAAGAAGTAGCCCTATTTTTATAATATCATAGACAAAAAAATTAACCGCACTACCCCAATAAACATCGGTAATTTCCAGCCAATTATAAGTTACAACATCAGCAAAAATTTGAATTGGTTTAAATATGTCCATAGAAATATAAGTTATTTACAATTACAACCCGAGCAACAATCACTCTCACCATCATCATTATTGCTATTTTTTTTCTTATTATCCAATAGAGCTTTTGATAATTTTATTTCAATTTCGTCATCTGAATACCCTCCTCCAATTAAAACAGGACTTCCATTCACCGCCAAGACCGGACTGGTCATCACGCCCATTTCAATCATCTTAGTAATATCGGTAACATATTCCACCTCTATATCAACGCTTAGCTTAGCTACTATTTTTTTCACAGTTTTTAAAAGCTGTTTGCAAGTCGAACAGCCAGAACCTAATACTTGTATTTTTTAATTCTTCATAGTTTTGTAATACTAATCATTTTATAAAATTATTAAAATTTTTATGACTTAAAGTATAGATTACCTTATTATTTATTATCAAAATCTAGTTTTTTAATCTTGTAACTATGCTCCAAATATAAATTTTTTATTTTTATCTGAAAATATATGCAAATGTCCTAATTTTTGCCAACTCTCTGCTTCGTAAATAATTTTACTCATTATCTCGACTGCTTGAACAGGATTTTGCCCAATGGAAGTTTCTTCAGAAAGCATAACAGCATTACTTCCTTCTAGCACAGCATTTGCGACATCTGAAACTTCGGCTCTTGTAGGTTCTCTGTTTGAAGTCATGGACAAAAGCATTTCAGTGGCAACGATGACCATTTTATCAGCTTTCTTGCAAGACAAAATAATTTCCTTTTGAGCAAATGGAACTTTTTCAATTAGTATTGATTCACCAAGGTCTCCACGAGCTACCATAATGACATCAGCTTCATCTAAAATCTCTTCAAAATGATTAAGTGCTCCTTTGGTCTCAATTTTAGCAATAACATTCACTGATAATTTCATTTTATCTATCACTTTTTTAAAACTTATAATTTCATCAACTTGCTCAAGATAAGAGAGGGCGATATATTCTGCTTTCCTGTTAACCGCAAGATTAATCCCTTCCAAAAAAGAAAAATTCGGTAAATCAATCAGAATCTGCACAGATTTATTTTGCTCGCTTGCTGCTTTTCTAATTTCATTTATAATCTGACCATGCTTTTTGATGGTGCTATATTTTAAATTAAAGCGAAAGACATCGACTCCTGCTTGAATCAATTGACTTAGAACAGAAAATTTTTCGGATGCTGGGCCAATTGTTGCGATTATTTTTGTTCTTCTTTTTTTGTTGCTCATTTTATGATTTTTTATATTTTATTTTCCTATAATTCATTATACGCAAATAATAACAATATGACCAATAATTAACCAAACAGCAAAATAAGACCTCTTAATAAGATCTTATTTGCACTATTACATAAAGTCATAAAGACAATCTATGTCAGGTCTTCCACGACTTCCCACGGTAAACCCTGTTTTCCAAAATGACCATAACAAGCTGTTTTTCTGTAAATTGGTTTTTGTAAATCCAATCTTTCAATGATTGCTTTTGGACGAAAATCAAATTTATCATTCACAAATTGCGCAAGAGAATTTCCATTTTCGTCTAGTGTTTCAACCATGAGAGGTTCAGCCTTGCCAATTGCATAAGCAACTGATACCATGCATTTTTTTGCTAGTTTATTTGCTACGATATTTTTTGCAACAAAGCGAGCCATATATGCTGCCGACCGATCAACTTTGCTTGGATCTTTTCCAGAAAAAGCTCCACCACCATGTGGCGCCAAACCGCCATATGTATCAACCATAATTTTTCTTCCCGTTAAACCAGTGTCAGCTTCAAAACCACCTTGAACGAATTTTCCTGTTGGATTTATATATATTTCGATATCTTCATCTGATATTACATTTTTTATTATTTTTTGAATGAGAATTTCACGAATCTCTTCCTGAGAGATATTTTCTTTATGTTGCGTACTGATTAAGGCAGATTTAACTTTATTATTTTCAATCGTCACTTGTGATTTTCCATCTGGAAGTAGCCATGACACCTCTCCGCTATTTCTCAAATTTTCCAAACCCTCTGCTAATTTATGAGCCAAAACAAGACCTTTTGGCAAATATTCTTCTGTTTCATCGGTTGCATAGCCATACATAATTCCTTGATCACCCGCTCCTCCAGTATCTACTCCCTGAGCAATGTCTGATGACTGACAAGCAATATTTGATATAATTTCCAAATCTTCTTCATAGCCAATATCGCGATAGACTTGCTTTGCGATCTCCTCAAAATCAACCTCAGATTTTGTTGTCACTTCCCCGCCAATATTCAAAATTCCATGACCACCAAAATTCTCAACTGCAACACGACTTTGCGAATCACCTCTCAAACATTCATCAAGAATTGCATCTGAAATTTGATCACAAACCTTGTCAGGATGTCCAGTTGTCACACTTTCCACTGTATAAATTTTTGTTTTTCCAAACATAATAATAAATTTAATAAATAAAAAAATACCCTTCCGAGAAAAAGAGTTTTAAAAAAAATAAAAATCGACCCTTTATCTTTTCCTCTCGGTCAACTGGTTTGGCACCTTTCTTGTGTTGTCACACACAAGTGGTTGCCGACGGATTCAACGAGCCAGTGCTCTATCCGTTCTCTTGATAAAATTATATTCAATTGTTAAATTCATTATATCAAAATTTCAAATGGAGTCAATGCGCGCTCATCTTTATAAAACCTAGAAGGTAAATTCCAGATAAATTTAAAATTCTACTTTCTCTTGAGAGAGGTTTTTCGCAATCGCTTTAAAAAAAATACCGTCATCCTGAACAAAGCAATGGCAAAGTGAAGGATCCCTATTTTTAAACAAATTAAAAACACGGAAAGTAGTTACATCTGCAATGAGATGGACGATTTGTTCCCTTAAGAACTACTACTTTCTATCCGTGTTATTTTTTGCAGAGGAAATCTATTACAACAGCCTCTTCTTGGATACCAAGCAACCGGGTCTCGTGGTTATGCCTCGATCTGCGCTACGACCATACAATCTCCTTTTTGTAATGGTTGCTGCATGCTTTTCACCTCCAATGTGTTCAATGACGCAACCACAACTGTGGTCAGCGCAATGAGTCTTGATTATTTCTCCATCTTAATTATGTAAGAATATCAAGCTCATTGTGTATAATCTTACTAAAATAATATAAAATTGTCAAACAATCTAGCTTGTGTAATTTACTTGTATAACATTTTATATATGCACTATATTTTATAATACATCTTCTTGTTCTGAATACCAGAATGGAATTGTAGTTAAAAATAATTTCATTTTTCCTGTATATTTAAAAATTGAATCAGAAGGAATAACAATTAAATTTCCTTTTTCACATTCTTCAATCTCACCATTAATTTCAAAATTTCCGCTTCCATCCAAAACATAATAAAAAAAATCACATTCATTTTCCCTGATTCTATTTTTATGCCCAGATTCTGTTTCGATTACCGCAAATTTAGCTTTATTACTAAGCTCCTTGCTCTCAAAATTTGTACCCCTTATATCCTCTTTTTCGAAAGTATATTCTTCTGGAAGTTTAAATACATGTTTCATATTCTTAAATTAAAGATTAAATTATTAAACATTTTCCATTTCCAAAATCCTTTCTACCTTAAAAACCCTATCTTCCCCCCTCATCAAACAAATTGCCTTCATACCGAGAAATGTTTTTCCAAGATATTCCAAATCCCCAATATAACTCGGCTCAATTGTTCTTTCTGATTTTTCATCATTTGCTTTCAGATATATAATCTTCAATTTCTGACGATTTTCAATTGCTTTTTGTATTATCTTAATTTTCTTTTCAAGAGGCATATTTTTTTCAGAAATTTGATACTGATATTTCGTCACAAACTCAACCACTTTCCAATCAATAAAAATATGTCTTTTCTCAATCGGTTTTTTTAGTATCAACCCTTTTAATGAAACACAGCGGCTAAGCGCTACATACATTTGTCCAAAAGCAAAAGTTCCTCGACCAACATCAATGATCGCCTTATCAAAAGTTTTCCCCTGGCTCTTGTGAATCGTCAAAGACCAAGCCAATTTCAAAGGATACTGTTTAAAAGAACCAGATTCCTCTGTTTCTAAGGCATTGGTCTTGTCGTTATAAACATATTTAAAAATTGTCCAATTATAAGTTCCAACTTCAACAACTTCTCCATCTTCCAGTTCCACAAAAATCACCTCATCTTCATCGTCACCCTCTCCCACTCCAACTATCTTCCCGATACTGCCGTTTATCCACCTTCCTCTTGAATCATTATTCAAAAGCATTACCTGCGCTCCTTCCTTGATTGTCAAATCAATATCCGTAGGAAAATGTTTTTCGTCAAACCTACCCTTCATTTTTCCTTTAAAATAATATTCCTCACCTTCAACCTTTTTAAGATGTTCTTCATTAATTTTTCGAGAAAGATCGTTTGTGGTCGTCAGATAAACATAAAAATCATCTTCCTTCGGCTCAAAATCCAAATCAAAACGCTTATTAATTTCAGCCAAATCCTGATTCGTCACACTATTATTTCTGATATTATTCAGCGTGCTAATAAATT